>JAFTOT010000092.1 GCA_017463665.1 Clostridia bacterium
CCTCTTCTAGGCACTTTCCTTCCCTCCTTCACAAAAAATGAATCTCATAGGTACTCGAATCTGATAATCCGTAAGCGCTCGTCCAAGGTGTGTATATAAGCTGTACATAAACATTTATATTACGCACTCGTTTGACGGCACAAACTGTACCATTTCTAAAAATAAGCTTAAAGCTTATTTCTTCGGGCGCTTTGCGCCGTACTTGGAACGACCCTGATTGCGGTTTGCAACGCCCTGAGCGTCCAAGGTGCCGCGGATGATGTGGTAACGGCAACCAGGCAGGTCACGTACTCTTCCGCCTCTGATCAGTACGACAGAGTGCTCCTGAAGATTGTGTCCGATACCCGGAATGTAGGTGGTTGCTTCCATGCCGTTGGTCAGTCTTACTCTGGCGATCTTACGAAGAGCAGAGTTCGGCTTTTTCGGCGTGGTGGTAGTAACCTTTGTGCACACACCGCGCTTCTGGGGTGCGCTGAGATCAATCGCTTTGTTCTTCAGGGTGTTGAAACCCTGCTGCAGAACGGGCGACTTAGACTTATAAGCCTTCTGCGCACGACCGTTTTTAACGAGTTGGTTAAAGGTTGGCATACTTCTCCTCCTTCTTCAAAATATAAGTGTTTATATACGGCATCGAAGGTATTTTTGATTCCCTTGCGAAGCTGTATGCATTCGGCAACGTACAGTCGTCACCAAAATACATCATATTATAGCATTTCCACGTAGTTTTGTCAATACATTTTCAATGGTTTTTATTGCTTTTTTCTGCATTTCTTCTGCTATTTTCTCAGTATTGACAATAATTCCACCGTCTATACAGAAAGCGAACCCGCCTGTGCGGCGGGTTCGGTGTTGTATTACTGAGCAACGGTTTCGGATGCATCAGCGGTTTCGCCGCCGATGATCGTATCCGTATTTGCGGGAGCGACCTCGATCTCATTATATCTTGCAAGACCGGTTCCGGCAGGAATCAGCTTACCGATAATAACATTCTCTTTGAGGCCCTGCAAATGGTCAACCTTACCGCGGATCGCAGCCTCGGTAAGAACCTTGGTGGTTTCCTGGAACGAAGCAGCGCTGAGGAAGGACTCGGTCATAAGAGCTGCCTTGGTAATACCAAGAAGCATCGGGGAGCCTTCCGCGAGGCGGAGCTCGGTTTCGCCGGCATCAATGCGCGCCTGAACCTTCTCATTTTCTTCGATAAATTCAGGAACATCCACGGACGTTCCGACCAACATAGACGTATCGCCCGATTCGTCGATCTTGATCTTTCTGGTCATCTGTCTTGCGATGATCTCGATATGCTTATCGTTGATCTCAACCGCCTGCAGACGATATACGCGCTGTACCTCACGAATGATATAGTCATAAACAGCCTCGATACCGTTGGTCTTGAGAATGTCAGCGGGCGCCTTGTTACCCTCGGTCAGAGATTGACCGATCTGTACATGTTCGCCCTCTTCGACGATAATTCTCGTGCCAAACGGGATCGGATATGCGAATTCTTCTCCGGTTTCATCCGAAGTAACAACGATGGTGCGCATGTTCTTGGTCTCTGTCATGCGGATGCGACCGGTTGCCTCCGAAATGATGGCAGCCTTCTTGGGTCGGCGGGCTTCCAAAAGTTCCTCAACGCGAGGCAGACCTTGCGTAATATCCGAACCTGCGATACCACCGGTATGGAAGGTTCTCATCGTCAGCTGTGTACCGGGTTCACCGATCGACTGTGCAGCGATGATACCGACAGCTTCACCGACATTGACCTTCTTGCTCGAAGCAAGGTCGGCACCGTAGCAGTGTGCGCAGACGCCGCGCTTTGCTTTGCAGCGCAGGATAGAACGGACATAAACCTGCTCCACGCCGCTCTTGCCCACAGCAGCAGCTTGATCCTCGGAAATGAGATCGCCAGTATTGACCAAAACCTCACCGCTTACAGGATCGGTTACAGTCTCAAGCGAATAGCGACCGATCAGTCTGTCCTTGATCGGCTCGATCACCTCATCGCCATCCTTAATATCGCATACATATACACCATCCGTGGTACCGCAATCATTCTCACGAATGATAACCTGCTGCGAAACGTCAACCAGACGACGAGTCAAGTAACCCGAGTCTGCCGTACGAAGTGCAGTATCCGAAAGGGACTTACGGGAACCTCTTGCACCGATGAAGTACTCAAGGTTATTCAGACCTTCACGGAAGTTCGACTTGATCGGGATCTCCATCGTCTTACCGTTGGTAGCAAACATAAGTCCGCGCATACCGGCAAGCTGACGCAGCTGGCTCGCATTACCGCGGGCTCCGGAGTCGATCATCATCTTAATAGAGTTGAACTTATCAAAGCCCTCGGAGAGCGCGGTAGTAACATCATCCGTGGTCTGTTCCCAGATCTTGATAACGTTGTTGTAACGCTCTTCCTCGGAAAGTTCACCGCTGAGGAAGTGTTCGGTAACGATACCGACTTTCTTCTCTGCCTCAGCAACCTTAGTATACTTCTCCGGCGGGATCTTCATATCGTATACCGAGATGGAAATACCGCTCTTGGTGGAATACTTAAATCCGGTTGCCTTGATATTGTCCAGCATTTCTGCCGTGATCGTAATACCGTTTACCTTGATGCAGTCATCAATGATCTTACCGAGCTGCTTCTTTTTGACAACGAACATAACCTCGAGGTCCAGCTCATGCGCAGGATCACTGCGATCGACATAGCCAAGGTTCTGCGGGATCTGCTTATTGAAAATGAGTCTGCCCAGCGTTGCATCAATGATGCCGGAACGCATTTCGCCGTTGATCTCTTTGGTAACGCGAACACGGATCGGAGCATGGAGTCCCAGCTGATTATTCGCATATGCCATCTCCGCTTCATCCATATCGCGGAAGACTCTGCCGGCGCCGAGCTCGTTCTCGTTGGTCATGGTCAGGTAGTAAGAACCGAGGATCATGTCCTGCGACGGAACCGTAACGGCACGACCGTCTGCGGGTTTCAGCAGGTTGTTTGCGGAAAGCATAAGGAATCTCGCCTCCGCCTGTGCCTCTGCGGACAGCGGTACGTGAACAGGCATCTGGTCACCGTCAAAGTCGGCGTTGAATGCCGTGCATACCAGAGGATGCAGCTTGATCGCTCTACCCTCTACCAATACAGGCTCGAATGCCTGAATAGAAAGTCTGTGCAGCGTAGGTGCGCGGTTCAGAAGAACCGGATGTTCCTTAATAACATTTTCCAGAGCATCCCAAACCTCGGGATACACTTTATCGACTTTCTTCTTCGCCTCTTTGATATTGGCAGCCTTCTGTGTCTCCACAAGGCGCTTCATAACAAAGGGCTTAAACAGTTCGAGTGCCATTTCCTTGGGCAGACCGCACTGGAAGATCTTGAGGTCAGGGCCGACGACGATAACCGAACGACCGGAATAGTCAACACGCTTACCAAGCAGGTTCTGACGGAAACGTCCCTGCTTACCGCGCAGCATCTCGGAAAGAGACTTAAGCGCGCGGTTGGAAGGACCGGTAACAGGCTTGCCGCGTCTGCCGTTGTCGATGAGAGCGTCTACCGCTTCCTGCAACATGCGCTTCTCGTTGCGCACAATGATCTCGGGCGCGCGCAGCTCCATCAGCTTCTTAAGACGGTTATTTCTGTTGATCACGCGACGATACAGATCATTGAGGTCAGAGGAAGCAAATCTGCCGCCGTCGAGCTGTACCATGGCACGAAGTTCCGGAGGAAGAACAGGAACGACGTCCATAATCATCCACTCGGGACGGTTGTTCGACTGACGGAACGCCTCAACGACCTCGAGTCTCTTAATGATCTTCAGCTTTTTCTGACCGTTGGCAGTCTCCAGCTCTTCGCGAAGCTCTTTGGAAAGCTGCTCAATGTCGATCTCGGAAAGCAGCTCCTTGATCGCCTCGGCACCCATGCCGACTCGGAAGTCATTCTCGTAGCGCTCGTACCAGTTGCTGTACTCAACCTCGCTGAGCAGCTGCTTCTTTTCCAGAGGCGTGGAACCGGGATCGATAACGATATACTGCGCAAAATACAGCACTCGCTCCAGATTTCTCGGTGTGATGTCAAGGAGCAGACCGATTCTCGAAGGGATCGCTCTGAAATACCAGATGTGCGAAACAGGTGCTGCAAGCTCAATGTGACCCATGCGCTCACGGCGAACCTTCTTCATCGTGACTTCAACGCCGCACTTTTCGCAGATCTTACCCTTGTGGCGTACGCGCTTATACTTACCGCAGAGGCACTCCCAGTCCTTCGTAGGACCAAAGATACGCTCGCAGAAAAGGCCATCCTTCTCTGCTTTGAGCGTTCTGTAGTTAATGGTTTCGGGCTTGGTGACCTCGCCATACGACCACGCACGGATCATATCGGGAGACGCAAGACCGATCTTTATAGAATCCAAAACATTATCCATAGATATATCACCAGCTTTTGCTGACACGCAAAAGCACCTCTCCTATTCTTTCATACTTTGCAGGGGCAAAGCCAAAATCAGAGTTCGAACGAATCATCATCGGCATCGGCGGAGAAGAAATCCTCCTCTGCGGACGGATCTTCTTCTTCGGTATAAGAATCAAAGAGCTCATCTGTCTGCACAGTTTCTCCGACATCCGATTCGGTAATTGCATCCTCGTCTTCAATAGGACTTACATAATTCGGCGTTTCCAGTTCTTCATCGCCGATCTTGGAGAGTTCAACCTCGTTGCCATCGCCGTCCAGTACGCGAACATCCAGTGCGAGCGACTGCAGCTCCTTCACGAGCACCTTAAATGCCTCAGGAACACCCGGCGTCGGGATATTCTGACCCTGTACGATCGCTTCGTATGCCTTTACACGACCGGTGACATCGTCACTCTTAACCGTCAGCATTTCCTGCAGCGTGTAAGCAGCACCGTATGCCTCCAATGCCCAAACTTCCATTTCTCCGAAACGCTGACCGCCGAACTGCGCTTTACCGCCGAGAGGCTGCTGCGTAACAAGGGAGTAAGGACCTGTGGAACGTGCATGGATCTTATCATCGACCAGATGGTGGAGCTTGAGGTAGTACATGTAACCGACGGTTACCGGGTTATCAAAGGGTTCACCGGTTCTGCCGTCATACAGCGTGGTTTTACCGTCAACAACATAAAGCTTGCCTTCGCTCAGCAGCTTCTCGTACTTCTCGGGATCGGTGTTCTTATCGACCGATACGCACTCGTTCTTTCCGGTTTCGGGATTGTAAACGAGCTCAACCGTCTCCTTACCCTCGATGTTCTCATGGGGACGGATCTCACGGCAGAGACCTGCTTTCTTCAAAAGGTCGAGAATATCTTTCTCGCTTGCGCCGTCGAACGCAGGCGTCATAACCTTGAAGCCGAGCTCCTTAGCTGCACGGCCGAGATGCACTTCCAGCACCTGTCCGATGTTCATACGCGAAGGAACGCCCAGAGGATTCAGCACGATGTCCAAAGGCGTACCGTCTGCAAGGAACGGCATATCTTCGGGTGCAAGGATACGAGAAACGACACCCTTGTTACCGTGACGACCTGCCATCTTATCGCCGACAGAGATCTTTCTCTTCTGTGCGATATAGACACGAACGACCTTGTTTACTCCGGGAGGCAGATCATCCTGATTGTCACGCGAGAATACCTTAACGTCTACGACAATGCCGCTTTCGCCGTGCGGTACTCTGAGCGAAGTATCGCGAACTTCTCTTGCCTTCTCGCCGAAGATCGCGCGAAGCAGTCTTTCCTCAGCAGTCAGTTCAGTCTCGCCCTTCGGCGTTACCTTACCGACAAGGATATCGCCCGAGCGAACCTCGGTACCGATGCGAACGATACCTTCGGAGTTCAGATCCTTCAAAACATCATCGCTGACGTTCGGGATCTCGCGGGTGATAATTTCCTCACCGAGCTTGGTATCTCTTGCTTCATGCGTATATTCTTCAATATGAATGGAAGTATAAATATCGTCGCGAACGAGTCTCTCATTCAAGAGAACTGCGTCCTCGTAGTTGTAACCCTCCCAGGTCATAAAGCCGATCAGCGCATTCTTACCGAGCGCGATCTCGCCCTGCGAGGTTGCGGGACCGTCTGCGATGACCTGACCTTTTTCAATCGTCTCGCCTTCGACAACGATCGGTCTCTGGTTGAGGCAGGTACCCTGGTTGGAACGTTTGAATTTAATAAGATGGTAAGCTTCCTTCGTACCGTCCTCGTAGCGTACAACGATCTCATCTGCGGTAACGCGTTCAACGGTACCGTTGTTCTTTGCAATTACGCAAACGCCCGAGTCAACAGCAGCCTTGTACTCCATACCGGTACCGACGATAGGCGAATCGGATACCATCAGCGGCACAGCCTGCTTCTGCATGTTCGAACCCATCAGTGCACGGGTGTTGTCGTCGTTTTCAAGGAACGGGATCATTGCGGTTGCAACAGAAACCAGCATTTTGGGAGCTACATCGACGTAGTCGATCTCGGAAGCATCGACCTCGAGGATCTCGGATCTGTCGCGCGCGATGATACGGCTCTTAACAAATCTGCCATTCTCGTCGAGCGGCTCATTTGCCTGTGCGATAACATAGTTATCCTCAACATCCGCGGTCATGTACTCAACGATGTCGGTAACTCTGCCGGTCTCTTTATCCACCTTGCGGTAAGGCGCTTCGATGAAGCCGTAATCCGAAATTCTTGCATAGGTTGCAAGATAGGAGATCAGACCGATGTTCGGTCCTTCAGGCGTCTCGATCGGGCACATTCTGCCGTAGTGCGTATAGTGAACGTCACGCACCTCGAAGGATGCACGGTCTCTCGAAAGACCGCCGGGACCGAGTGCGGACAAACGGCGCTTGTGCGTCAGCTCTGCGAGTGGGTTGTTCTGGTCCATGAACTGCGAGAGCGGCGAGGAGCCGAAGAACTCGCGGATCGCGGTAACAACAGGACGAATGTTGATCAGGTTCTGCGGATGCAGCTCGGTGCCGTCCTGAACAGTCATTCTCTCCTTAATGATCTTATCCATGCGGGAGAAGCCGATGCGGAGCTGGTTCTGAAGCAGCTCACCTACGCAGCGCATACGGCGGTTGCCCAGATGGTCGATATCGTCGGTCGCGCCGATGCCGTGCGACAGGTTGATCAAATAGTTGATGGATGCAAAAATATCATCCTTGGTAACATGCTTGGGGCAAAGCTCATGTACACGCTTCTTTGCCTCTGCCTTGACAGCGTCCACATCACCGCCGCACTGCTCCATGATCTCACGCAGTACGACCGTGCGTACCTTTTCATGGATGCCGCAGTCCTTCAGATCGCAGCCGAGCAGGTTCTCGGGCTCGGTGGTGTTGTTGGAAAATACCTTTGCGGTCGTGCCGTCAGCAAGGGCAAGTACAACTTCATTTACGCAGTTTCTCTCGATCTCTGCGGCAAGCTCGCGGGTAACGACCGTGCCTGCGTCGCAGACAAACTCGCCCGTGATCGGGTTAACGATCGGCGCAGCCAGCGTGTGACCGACGATACGTCCGGCGATGTCCAGCTTCTTGTCGTACTTGTAGCGACCGACAGGAGCGAGGTCGTAGCGCTTGGGATCAAAGAACAGGTTATTGATCAGCGTCTGTGCACTCTCCACGAGCGGAGGCTCACCGGGACGCAACTTCTTATAGATCTCTTTGAGCGCTTCGTCGCCGAGAGTGGAGTTATTCTCTGCCGCAAGAACTGCAGACTCGTCCTTTTCGAAGGTAGCGGTGATCATCGTTTCTTCGCCGAACATCGAAAGGATATCCGCATCCGACTCAACACCGAGTGCACGGATCAGAACCGTGATCGGGATCTTTCTCGTCTTGTCGATCTTGACAAAGAAAGCGTCGTTTGCATCCGTTTCATACTCGAGCCATGCACCACGATACGGAATGACGGTAGCGGTATACATATGCTTACCGGTCTTGTCGATGGCATCACCGTAATAAATACCGGGAGAACGAACGATCTGCGAAACGATAACTCTTTCCGCACCGTTGATGACAAACGTACCGTTATCGGTCATCATCGGGAAATCGCCCATGTAGATCTCGGACTCTTTTACCTCACCGGTCTCCCTGTTGGTAAGTCTTACACGTACTTTGAGCGGTGCCGCGTAGTTCACATCGCGCTCCTTGCACTCCTCGATCGGATACTGCGTTTTTGAGTCGATGGAATAGTCAACAAATTCGATTACGAGGTTACCCGAGTAGTCCACGATCGGTGAAACATCATCGAGCACATCCTTCAGTCCCTCTCTAAGGAACCAATCGAACGACTTTTTCTGCACTTCGAGCAGGTTCGGCATCTCGATTGCCTCACCGACTCTTGCAAAGCTCATTCGCACATTCTTACCAAGCTTCTGGGGTGTGAGCATAGTATAGAATCACTCCATTCTTTTAATTTCTCGCCGTCTGCGTGACGGCGTGGATCTTGCAGGTGAAAAAACGAAAAATGTTAACTTATATAAATAAGCCGCTTTTTTTCACTGTTTTTTCGACAATAATTCCCCACCTTAAATATACTAAACAGCATAATTAAAGCGATTATAATGCAGTTTAATATTTTAGCATCTTAGTCCCAAAATGTCAAGAGAATTTTTTAATTTTTTTCAAAAACTTGCTTTTTTCCGCCTCTCCTTGGATAATCCGCGCAAAATTTGCCCCGCAAAGCTGCCATGCGCAGGACTTTTTTGAAAATTCGAACAAAAAATTCAAAAAAGACTTGCTTTTTTTCAAAACCTATGGTATCATACCTAAATGTAAATGAGTGACTTGGCTGTGTGCACCCTCTCAGGCACCGGCTGGTGTTCATATTCTCAATATTTTTGAAGGAGGTGCACCTCATGCCGAACATTAAGTCCGCGAAGAAGCGCGTTAAGGTCATCGAAGCGAAGACCCTGCAGAACCAGATTTTCAAGACTCAGCTCCGTACCATCGTTAAGAAGTACAATGCTGCTCTCGAGGCTGGTGACAAGGCAGCTGCTACCGAAGCGTACAAGGCTGCTGTTAAGAAGATTGACCAGGCTGCAGTACGTGGTATCATTCACAAGAATGCTGCTGCACACAAGAAGAGCCAGTTTACCATCAAGCTCAACAACCTTGGCTAAGTTTAAAGCAATAAAAAGCAGACCGATAACCCACGGTCTGCTTTTTGTTTTATTAAACAGGAAAGGCAGTCGCATCGAACTGCCTTTTTGTTATTTGCATGCATCGCGCAGCGCATGGATTGCCGCTGCTCTGTCGGGTTTGCCGAATACGGACGAGCCGGCGACGAAGATATCCGCGCCGCATTTGGCTACGCGGGCAATGTTGTCTGCCTTGATGCCGCCGTCCACTTCGATCGGCAGATCGAGTCCGCGGCGGGTGATCTCCTCTCTGAGTGCCGTGATCTTCGGCAGTGTCTCCTCGATGAGTCCTTGACCGCCGAAGCCCGGCTCCACTGTCATGATCAGTGCCATCTCCATTTTGTCAAGCAAGGGATACAGCACGTCTACGGGGGTATTCGGCTTGACCGACACGCCCGCCTTTGCACCGCAGGCATGGATCTTGTCAAGCGTTGCAACGATATCATGGCACGCCTCGATATGTACCGTGATGATGTCCGCGCCTGCCTTGGCAAAGTCCTCGATATAGCGAATCGGCTCATCGATCATCAGATGCACGTCAAACGGGATCTTCGCCGCAGGACGCGCCCACTTGATCACGGGTGCACCGAACGTGATATTCGGCACGAAATTACCGTCCATGACATCCAGATGGATCAGATCCGCGCCATCGCGCGCAATGGATGCGCACTCGTTTGCAAGATCCGCAAGATTTGCAGACAATACCGAGGGAGAAATTTTAATCATAACGACTCCTTTTTCGGTGGCAGAATGCCGCCGATTCCATAAGATGATAATAGCGCAAAGCAACGCCGCTCCGAAGCGGTAGGCAGTGCAAAACGCAGGATGTGTACAAGAGACACCGCATAGGAGCGGCGAGAACATATACGCGGTACGGGCGGTCAGTCGATCAGGCAGATTGCCTGTGCCGCAATCCCCTCTCGGGTGCCCGTAAAGCCGAGTTTTTCCTCTGTGGTCGCCTTTACGCTGACGGCATCCACATCCATCCCCAGCGCATCCGCGATATTTTGACGCATCGCGGGAATGTGGGGCGCAAGCTTCGGCGCCTGTGCAATGACAGTAGAATCTATATTGATGATCTGATATCCCTTTTCGCGCAGCAACGCGCCGACCAAAGACAAGAGTTTCGCGCTGTCCGCGCCGCGATAGCGTTCATCGGTATCGGGAAAATGCTTGCCGATATCGCCGAGTGCCGCCGCGCCGAGCAGCGCATCCGCGATCGCATGCAAGAGCACGTCCGCGTCCGAGTGCCCAAGCAATCCAAGCGTGTGCTCGATCTCCACACCGCCGAGGATCAATTTTCTGCCGTTTACAAGGCGGTGCACATCATATCCCTGTCCTACTCGCATTGTGTTTCTTCCCTTCTCTCCATGAGGAGCTGTTCCGCGCGCAAAAGGTCGCTTTTGTAGGTGACTTTGAAATTATCGGTTCCCGTATCGACAAGCTGTACCTGGATGCCGATATGCTCGACCAGTGACGCGTCGTCGGTGCCGACAAAATCATCTTCCACCGCCATATACGCGGCGGCGCGGTAAATTTCATCTTTGAACACCTGCGGCGTCTGCGCAAGCCAGATATTTTCACGCGGGAGCGTTTCGCCGATGGTGACACCCTCAGCATACTTAATGGTATCGGTCGCGCGGCAGGCGGCGATTGCCGCGCCGTGCGCATATGCAGAGAGGACGACCTCTTTGATCTGTGCAGGCGTGATCATCGCGCGTGCGCCGTCATGTATGGCAACATAGTCCGCCTTTTCATGGATCGCGTCAAAGCCGTTTTTCGCCGACTGCTGCCTTGTCTTGCCGCCCGCGACAACGCGCGTCAGTTTGGACAAGTTATACTCGCTTTTGAAAGCCTCGTAGCTGTCCAGCTCGTCCTCTTTGGCGACGACAACGATCTCGTCGATATATTCGCTCGCCTCAAACGCAAGCAGCGTGTGCACGATCAACGGTTTACCGCAAACTTCGAGCATCTGCTTGGTCTGCCCCGCACCCACACGGCTGCCGCTGCCGCCTGCGAGGATGACCGCGCTGACAAAAGCGGTCTTGCCGAGCACAGCATACGCGGCTTCTTTGATTTTATGATACAATTCTGCCATACAGCTTACCTATAATATACATAATATACAACGATCGTGCGCACCTGTCCGCCGCGCTCGAGGTCGGGCGCGGTGATGATCACGCCGTCCTTGGAAAGCAGCTCGGACGCGTCCATATCCGCGATCTTCGCACGCAGCAACACATCCGCAGATGCGAACACCAAGATCTCATCGTCGCGGATCGAAATACTGCCGCCCTTGCCGATGACCTCTTCCACGCCGTCTTTCTTTTCGCCGACGTATCGAATGCGCTTATTGCTGATCATCTGCGCCATCTCACGCTTATACGCAAGCGAAGAAGGATTTTTCTTGGAAAATCTCGAAAAAATCGACATTATAATATCTCCCGTCATTAAATTTTGTTTTAAAGGCGGGCATGTACCGACTTTAAAACTCCTTACGGGTCGCGCACGGTGAGTGCGTCGCGAAACTTGCGACCCCCACACTTGAAAATGCGCGCATTTTCAAGTGATTTAAATGAACTCCTCTTTGAGCTGTCTGTCAAACAATGCCTGCAGCGTTGTAGCCGTATCCTTGCCCTCATAAAGCACAGCATAAACAGCCTCGGTGATCGGCAGATCGACCGCATAGCGTTTGCCGAGACCGATCATTGCCTTGGCGGTATAGTATCCTTCTGCAAGGTCGGTGTAGCTCTCACCCTTGACATAGGACTCGCCGAACTGACGGTTGTGGCTGAATTTGGAGAACACGGTCGCCTCATAGTCGCCGAGGTGACAGAGACCGTAAGCGGAAAGCTCATTGCCGCCCATCGCTTTAATAAGTCTCGCTACTTCTCTTGCGCCGCGTGCCATCAGTGCACCTTTCAGCGAAGAAAGTCCGAGACCGTCCAGCATACCTGCGGCAATACCGATCACGTTCTTTGCCGCCGCGCCGACCTCGTTGCCGATCAGGTCGTTGCCGTAATAAAAGCGGATCAGCTTGCCGGAGAAAGAATCCACGAGCTTATATTTGAGCGCTTCGTTCGCAGAATCGATAACCATGCAGTTGGGAATACCGCGGTAGAATTCCTGCACATGTCCGGGACCGATCCACACGGCAACATTGTCCTTGCCGAGCCCCTCACCCGCGATCTGGCTGAGGCGCATACCCGTCTCGATCTCGATGCCCTTCATGCAGAGCACATAGTTCTTATCCGTGATGCCTGCTTCGCACAGCTCGCCGATGAGTCCGCGCAGTGCCTGCGAGGGTACGGAAATGACGATCACTTCCGCATCTGCGATATCCTTAATGTCATATACAAGCTTGATGCTCTCGCCGAGCGTGATCAACCCGTTTGTTCGCGTGTTAGTGAACTGAATCATGTGCGGCGTATCCGCAGGACCGTAAAGCTTTACTGTGTGTCCGATGCTGTCTAAATACCATGCGATAAACGAGCCCCATCTACCGCAGCCGATAACCGAAATATTCATATGTTTTCTCCTTAATCGTCGTTCGGCAATCTGCCGACTTCTTTGAAGCCGTCCACATTGCCGCGTTGTATCGCGCCGAAAATGCGGTGGCGCAAGCCTTTGTTGTCTTTTTCAAGCTGTCTGAGCAGTTGTTTCATGTTTTCTCTTTCCGTATTGCCGTTTGCCGGGCATTTGCTTGCCGCCACGGGCAGCTCCGCCTTATTTGCGAAATAGCGCACCGTCTTTTCGGGCACATAGATCATCGGGCGGATCAGATACAGCTCGGTGTTGGAAAGATAGGATACGGGCGAAAAGCATCCGATCCTGCCCTCAAAGAAAAGATTCAGCATAAAGGTCTCGATCGTATCGTCAAAATGATGTCCGAGCGCGACGCGGTTGCATCCCATCTCTTTAGCGGCAGCATGCAAAGCGCCGCGGCGCATTTTTGCGCAGAGCGAGCAGGGGTTATTCTCCTTGCGGATGTCAAAGACCACCTTGCCGATCTGGGTGGGAACAACCTTGTATTCTACGTTCAGCCTGCGGCAGAGCTCCTCGATCTCCGAGTAGTCCGCACCCTTAAAGCCGAGATCGACCGTCGCGGCGCAGAGCGTATATTTCTTTTCGTAAAACCGCCGCAGCTCGGCAAGCGCGATCAGCAGCGTGAGCGAATCCTTGCCTGCCGAAACGCCGACGCAAACACGGTCGCCTTCCTGTATCATGTCATAGTCCGCCACGGCGCGGCGAACCTGACTCAAAATTCGTTGTATCTCTTTCATTGGTTTCCTGTTTGTATCCTCGCGCATATACTGTTACAAATCCATGTTGCGAGGTAATGTTATGGCTATCAAAATTTATATCGACCAGGGGCACAATCCGCAAAACCCTAACGCGGGTGCCGAGGGGAACGGACTGCGTGAGCAGGATATTACATACAGGATCGGCGTGGAACTTGCCAACCTGATCAATGCAAACCCAAATCTCGAAGCGCGCCTTTCCCGTCCGACCGCCGAAACACAGCTCGGCACGAGCAACGCATCCAGCCTTGCCGCGCGTGTAAACGATGCAAACTCGTGGGGCGCAAACTATTTTATCAGTCTGCACACCAACGCGTCTACAATATCAAGCGCTTCCGGTGTGGAGGGATACGTTTATGCACTGAACACCTCGGCTGCCGAACTGTCAGAGGACATCGTCGAAAACCTCACCGAGGCAACGGGGCTGCGCAACCGCGGTATATTTGCGCGTCCGAGTCTCTACGTCCTGCGCAGAACGGCGATGCCCGCCACGCTGATCGAGCTTGGATATATCACAAACGCAGGCGATGCCGCGCTGATGAACGAAAACCCACAGCTGTTTGCCAGAGGTATCTATAACGGCATTTTGGAATATCTCAATCTGCGCTGAGCATAGACAAAAGCTGTTCTTCCGAGATCACGGGCACACCGAGTTCGTTTGCTTTTGTCAGCTTGGAACCTGCCTCCTCGCCCGCGAGCAGATAGGTCGTCTTTTTCGAGACACTGCCGCTGACCTTGCCGCCGTTTGCGGATATCAAAGCGGAAGCCTCGTCTCGTTTCATGGTGGGCAGCGTACCGGTAATGACAAAGGTCATACCTGCAAGCTTTTCGCCCTTCGGCGCGGCAGTGCTTTCGGTCAGCACACCCGCAGCTTTCAGTTCGTCGGCAAGCCTGCGGCTTTCGGGACGGGCAAAAAAGTCCACAAAGCTGCGCGCTGTAATCTCGCCGATATCCGCGATCTCGCAAAGCTCCTCGACGGTTGCCGTAAAGCAGCCCTCGAGGGTTTTGTATTTTCCGGCAAGCGTGGCAGCCGCGACCTCGCCGACTTGGCGAATACCAAGCGCGTAGATAAGACGCTCAAGTCCTGCACTTTTGGATCTTTCAATCGATGCGATCAAATTTTTCGCCGACTTTTCGCCCATGCGGTCGAGCTTTTCAATATCCTCGGCACGCAGCTTGTAAAGATCGGCAACATCGCTGATGAGCCCGTTTTGGATCAAAAGATCAATGATCTGCTGTCCGAGTCCGTCAATATTCATCGCGCCCTTGGAGGCAAAATGCGCCAAGGCACGCGAGCGCTTCGCGGGACACAGCTCATTCATACAGCGCACCGCTGCCATGTCATCATCGCGGTAAACCGCGCTGCCGCATGCGGGACAAACCGTCGGCACGGCGTACTCCTGTTCGCTGCCGTCTCGCTTATCCTTTCTGCTGCCGACGATCTCAGGGATGATATCGCCCGCCTTTTGCACGATAACGGTATCGCCGATGCGGATATCCTTATCACGGATAATGTCCATATTATGCAGCGTTGCTTTGGAAACCGTTGTACCCGCAAGGCGGACAGGTGCAAGCAGTGCATTCGGCGTGAGCACGCCCGTTCTGCCGACCTGGATGAAGATATCCAGCAGTTTGGTTTCCTTTTGTTCGGGCGGATACTTATATGCCGCCGCCCATTTCGGCGTGGTGGTTCCCTCGCCGACTATGCCGCGCTGCGCAATGGAATCCATCTTAACAACCGCACCGTCGATATCGAACGAAAGCGAATCGCGCAAACTGCCGATCTCGGCAATATGCGCAGCAATATTCTCATACGTGCTTGCACGGATACGGTTGGGCAGTACATGGAAACCAAGTTCTTTCAAGCGATCCAGCATTGCGAAATGGCTGTCGGGATTTTCTCTGTTGGTATACAGATTTCCCGATTGCAGATTGAACACGAATATATCAAGCCCGCGAGACGCGGTGATCGAGGAATCGAGCTGCCGCAGTGAGCCTGCCGCCGCATTTCGCGGATTGGCAAGCAGCGGTTGCCCCGCCGCCTCGCGCTGTGCATTCAGCTTATAGAACACCTCGCGCGGCATGAACACCTCGCCGCGCACGCAAAAGCTGAGCGGCTCGGACAGGCGCAGCGGAATGGATTGGATCGTGCGCAGATTTTCGGAAACGTCCTCGCCGACAAATCCGTCTCCGCGCGTAGCACCGAACGAAAACTCGCCGTTCTCATAGGTCAGCGCAACCGAAAGTCCGTCAATTTTCGGTTCCACAGAATAGACCGCGCCCGGTACCACTGCATCCGTTCGTGTGAGGAAATCCTGCAGTTCGTCTAAAGAGAACACATCCGAAAGACTTCCCATCTGCACGCGGTGCGTCACCTTTTCAAATTTGTCGAGCACCTTACCGCCTACACGTTTCGTCGGCGAGTTGACATCGGCAAACTGCGGATACGCCGCCTCCAGTTCCTGCAGTTTTCGGAACATCGCGTCATATTCAAAGTCCGAGATCTCGGAGGTATCATAGACATAATACATCTTCGCATAGTGCGAGATCTTTTCCCGCAGCGTCTCTATTTCTTTTCTGATCTCTTCCATACTCCGCCCCATTTTCATTTACTATCATATTATTGTACCAATTCATCCCGTAAATGTCAATTGCTATAATATTTTTCTTTTATTTTTGCGAAAAGTATGTTATACTGGTAGCAACGATTGTTTTGAGGTGGTTTATGGAAACGGAAAACAAGAAAATGCGTATCGACCGCATAGAGGAAGGGTTTGCTGTCGCCATTGCAGAAGACGGCGGGCAATATGCCTTGCAACCGGGGATCGCCGACCTAAAAGAAAGCGACATCATTCTGGCAAAGATCAACGAATGCGGCGAGATTACAGCGGTAAAAGTTTTGGAGGAAGAAACCTCTGCAAAAAAAGCGGAACTGCATTCCAGACTGAAAAATTTATTCAACAAGTGAGGCTATCGACATGACAATGTTATATGATGTTTTAAAGAATCCGATCGGCACATTCGCTGCCACCGCAATCTGCGTGATTTTATGCATTGTGATCCCTTATCTGCTCGGCAGTGTAAACTTCGCGCTCGTCATTTCCAAGATCTTCTACCACGATGACATTCGCAAACACGGCAGCGGCAACGCAGGCATGACCAATATGCTGCGCACCTACGGTAAAGCTGCGGCGGCAGGCACCCTGCTCTGCGACATGTTGAAAGCTTCGGTTTCGGTATGGCTCGGCATGCTGCTGTTTGGCTATATCGGCGGCTATATCGCGGGTCTGTTCTGCATTTTGGGACACATCTTCCCGATCTTCTTCAAATTCAAAGGCGGCAAAGGCGTTGCCACCACAGCGGCAATGGTTCTTACGCTTGATCCTGTTTGCTTTTTGATCCTGATTGTTCTGTTTATCCTCATCGTCGCGACAACAAAATATGTTTCGCTCGGTTCTGTCATTTGCTGCATGCTGTACCCGCTCGTTACCTATAAACTCGCTACATGGGGACAGGGATTCCCTGTTATCTTTAGTTTTTTGGTTGCGGCAGTGGTTATCTTCATGCACCGTGAGAACATTAAGCGCTTGCGCAACCATACCGAAAATAAAATCTCCTTTTCCAAAAAGAATAAGGAGAAAAAGTGATGGCGACCGAAACACAGCAAAAGCTCGCCGCGCTGCTCTCCTTTGCCGCACAGAAACGCTTTCTGAAAAAAGCTGTCTTTTCCAAGTGTGCGGACAAAGAAGTCATGCGCGCCACCGCGACTTTGTTTGATCGCAACGGCGAAGTGTATATCCAAACGGAAACGCTGAAAAAAGACGGCAAAGCACTGCATAAAAATATTTTGCCGAGCGATGTCGATGCGCTTTGTACGATCGTAGCGCCGTTTGCGCAGATCAATCTGATCGGCGACGGTGCGGATGCCGAATACCGCCGCTCCAAAAGCGGAAGCGAGACCATTATCGGCGAGAAAAAATTCACCGAAAGCGCCGAAAAATACGGCAAGAAGATCGAGATCAAAGCGCACAACCGCGTAAAAGCATACGCCTTTGACGGCAGCGAACCGTTTCTCTATGAACTCGGCGTTGCCGACAAAAACGGACGTGTATTTGATAAAAAGCAGGCAAAATTCCGCCAGATCAATCGTTTTACCGAGCATATCGCCGAGATCTATAAATATCTCCCCGCCGACGGCGAGCTGAACATTCTCGACCTCTGCTGCGGTAAAAGCTACCTCAGCTTTGCGGTCTACCACTATCTTACCGTAACCATGGGGCGCAAGGTCAACATGGTCGGCATCGACCTCAAAAAAGATGTCATTGAATTTTGCAGCCGAACTGCCGAAAATCTCGGTTACACCGGCTTGCATTTTCATTCCTGCAATATCGACGATTACCCCTACACCATGCCCGTGCATCTCGTCGTATCGCTGCATGCCTGCGACATTGCGACCGACATTGTGCTGACCAAGGCGATCGAACTCGGCGCTAAGGTCATCTTGTCCACGCCCTGCTGCCAAAAGGAACTACTGCAAAATTTAGACACAGATGCTTTTGCCTTTGTCACCAAGTATCCGATGCTCAAAAAGAAGCTCTGCGACGCACTGACCGATGCCCTGCGCCTCGAACGTCTCGCGGCATACGGCTACGATGTCACGGCGCTGGAGCTCACCGACCCCGACGATACGCCGAAAAACATCCTGCTGCGCGCCATTAAAAAAGGCGACGGCAGCGAAAGCGCAAAGGCCGAATACAAAGTACTCTGCGAAAGCCTCGTCGGAGAAAAAGAACTGTATATCAAAGGATAGATCCATAAAAAAGCGCAAAACAGCTACTTCTCATAAGGATAGTAAAACCCCGACAGATTCAAGTCTGTCGGGGTTTCTGTCAGCGCGATAAATTGGAATTTGCAAATTTATTTTTCATAAAAGACTAATGTTAACTTATCATTTATTCTTTCAGTTTTACCAGATTTATGATATCCCATTTTTTCATACAAGTGGCAATTGCCCTCTTCCTGTAAAATGGTATCTAATTCCCATTTCTCACAACCATGTATTTGCTCACATATCTTCATTGCATTTTGAGCAATTCCTCTATTTTGATATTCTGGTAATATATATAATGGACTAATTCTTTTGTTTCTTTCTGTTTTATAATCAATTACACGAATTGCGCCAACCTTAACATTATCCATGCATATGAAATAATAATATGTATGCTTTTGGTTTAACCGACTTATCATTTTATTTATTGGCTCACTTGCCGGGCTTGTTTCATAATCTTGATATTTATCAAGCAATTTTTGAAATGATTTCACTTGCATTTCCCATAATTGTTGTGCGTCTTCGACTGTTGCTCTAATTAGTTCTATATTCATAATATTACATTCCCATAAATTCTTATTTGTAGGGGAGGCGTTTCGCCTCCCGTGTACAACATCGCGCCGCGGCTTTCGGGAGGGGAAACCCCTCCCCTACGGGTTAGAAGATAATATCCTTATGACAAACCGCTTTCGCGGTCTTTTTTTATTGCATATACATCGGCAAGAACTCCGACGAAGTGTTATCGGTAATATACTTCTTCAAATCCGCAAAGGTGAACGCGCCCCAGTTTTGCGAACCGTGCTCGTTTGCCAGTGCCTCGGTGTAATTGCGCATCAGATACACGCGGGATGCATAACGAACATGCAGATTTTGATTGTCCTTTTTGGAAGTATCGGTTTTATAATGGCTGACAACGGGATCCACCTGTGCATTCTCAATCGTGATCACACCATCCGCACTTTTTACGATGTCAAATGAAAGGATCTCGCCGACCATGTTTTTGGCATACAGCATCGTGGAGCAAAGATTGCCGAGTGAGTAGGCAACGAGCGTTTTGTTTCCGCTCTCACCTGTGAGGTATTCTACCCCGCCGACTACATGCGAATGGTGCCCCAGCACGACATCCACGCCGAGGTCTGCGCAGAGCTTGGCGTACTTCTGCTGCTCAGCCGTAACACCGAATTCATTTTCGGTTCCCCAGTGAAAAGAAACGATCACGGCATCCGCCTGCGCTTTTGCAAGTCCGACCTGCCTGGTGATATCCGCGGTATCTGCGTACGGAACGATGTACCGGCTGCTCGCGGACAGATCATTTTTATGTCCCGCATTGACCAATGTGGTGTAGGACAAAAATGCGATCTTCACGCCCTGTTCCTCCACAATGCGGATCTCGTCATAATCGCTCTTTGTATAGCCGCCGATCATCGTCACGGGCAAGCTGTTAAAATATTCGATCGTGTTGCCGTATCCCTTTTCGCCCTTATCCAGCATATGGTTGTTGGCGATGTTGAACACATCAAAGCCGATCTCGATCAGCTCCTCGACCATCTCACGCGGTGCATTGAAATTCGGATATCCCGAAATGCCGAGCTCCGCACCGCCGACAGGCGATTCCTGATTGACAAAAGCAATATCCGCACCGCCGATAATGTCGGCAATGCCCGCATAGATTTCAGAAAAATTGTATTCACTGCCGCCTGTTGCATCTGTTCGCGCAGTCTCGATTACCGAATCATGCGGGATATTGTCCCCCGCCGCGGCAACACGGATCCGCACCTCTTCGGATACGGCTTGTACCGTGAAGGGCGCGAGCGTTGCCTCGGTCGTCACGGCGATCGTACCGGTATCGCTCGGCTGCTCGATTTGGTCGCAAGCGCAAAAAGAAAATAATATGCAAAAGCAGATCAGCGCTGCCGTAATTCTCTGTTTCATCACGTATATCCTTTTCATAGTCTTGGCATTTCGCCAAGACTATTTTAGCATAGACGGTGACATTTTACAATAAAATTTTGTCGGCTCCGCGATATTTACAAGTTTCGACGGCAGGCGATGCTACAATTTTTGTAAAAGCAAACGAAAGGACGGAAAATAATACATGATACGCAAAAATGCCCGCGTCATTTCCGAGATGAAAGGAGACACGCTGCATGTCGCCGTGGTCGGCGAGATTGACCACCACGGCGCCGCCGCGCTACGGGAGGATCTCGACGACGCCATCATTGCCGCACGCCCGAGAGGTGTGGAGCTGGATCTATCCACAGTCGATTTTATGGATAGTTCGGGACTCGGGATCATCATGGGGCGCAAGGCGACATCCGACCGCCTCGGCGCTGCCTTTAAGCTCGTCAACCCGACCGCGCGTGTGGCACGCATCATCGAACTTGCAGGACTCGGAAAAGTCATGACGGTGGAATATAAAAACAACGAGGTAAAAACAAAATGAAAAGCAAATGCATCAACAAATTACAACTGACGCTGCCCGCGCTCTCGGTCAACGAGAGCGTTGCGCGCGCTATTGTCAGCGCGTTTTGCGCACAGCTCAACCCCACCATTGAGGAGCTTGCCGACATCAAATGCGCCGTATCAGAGGCGGTGACCAACTGTATCGTGCACGCCTACCGTGAGACGACGGGCGATATCTACATATCCGTCCGTATTTTTGACACGCGCACGGTGCGCATTGAGATCAAGGACAAAGGCTGCGGCATTGAAGACATCGAACTGGTCAAAACGCCGCTCTACACCACCGATACGACAGGAGAACGCAGCGGCATGGGCTTTGCCGTGATGGAAAGCTTTATGGACAAGCTGACCGTACGGTCGGCGGTCGGTAAATATACCAAAGTCACGCTCGTTAAGACGCTTTCTCCTCTGGAGCTATAACGCATGGAAAAAGAATCCAATGCAAAATTCACAGAAAACAGCGAGCTGATCCGCCGCTCGCAGGCAGGCGATGAGCATGCCACCGAAGAGCTGATGCGCCTGAACGCCGGACTTGTGCAAAGCATCGCCGTAAAATTCGGCGGGCGCGGTGTGGATTTTGAAGATCTTACACAGATCGGCAATATCGGCATGCTCAAAGCCATCCGCAGCTTTGATCTCTCGCGCGGCGTGGTGTTCTCCACCTATGCCGTGCCATTGATCTTCGGCGAGATCCGCCGCTTTCTGCGCGATGACGGCCTCATCAAGATCTGCCGCCCGCAAAAGCGTCTCGGTGCCCTGCTCATGCGCGCACGCGAAAACTATATTGCCGAAAACGGCACTTCTCCGCGCATTGAAGAACTGGCAGAAACCTGTGGCTGCACCGCCGAGGAAGCCGCCGCCGCACTCTGCGCCGTCTCCCCCGCTGTCTCTCTCTCCGAGCCGCTGAGCGGGGATGAGGAAAACTTCACGCTGGAAAGCACACTCTTCTCGCAGGACGAAAACGAAAAAATGCTGGAGCGACTCTCCCTCTCCGAAGCCCTCGGTAAACTCCCCGAGCTCTGGCGAAAAATCGTCCTATTGCGCTATTATCGCGATATGTCTCAACAATCCACCGCCGAAATCCTCGGGCTCTCACAGGTAAAAGTGTCCCGCGAAGAAAAAAAGCTGATCGAGTTTTTGCGCAAGCAAATGAGCTCATAACCGACAAAAAAGGCTTTGCCGCGCGGCAAAGCCTTTCTTTTAGTTCAATTCCATATATGCCGAGTGGATACACGGGGCGGTATGGGAGACGTAGTAGTCCATATCATAGACAGTGCACTCTCCTGCGCCTTCGCCGTATACGGTAATCACATCGCCCGCGATAAAGTTCTGCGCATCTTCCTGCACGCAGTCGCGAACCAATATCTCAAATTTACCGTCCGCATCGCGACAAACATAATAGGTGTCGTATTTCCCATCCCCCGTAACGATCTTTTCATCGACCGTCAGTGTAACCGTCACGAATGTATCGGTATATCCCGCCGCCGATCGGTAGTAGCTTTCGGGTGTGACCGTCTCACAGGCGGCTATGTATTCCTCGCGGTCAAGCGAAGTATCGACAGGCTTATCCAAGATATTACCGATGTTCGACAAAAAGCCGAGCCCAAAGGTGGAAACAAACCACAGAGCCACCGCGGCAACAACACCAATCACCTTATGTGACGTCTTGTGCGGACTGGTAAACAAAAGGACGATACCGATGACAGGCGCCACGATCAGCGCAAGGATAATGCACCACCAACTGTGATACCATTCTACAAAATACGATCTGCCGGAACCGGTACTCTTTCTTTTCTTCTTTTTTACAGCCTTGCGATTTCCCGCACGAAACTCATCGGGACATATTTTTCCGCATAGCGGACAATCCATCTGCGCAAAATAGCAGCCGCAATCGGGGCATTTATTCAGATCAGGGCGGTCAAGCTCATTATCATCCGCATGTGAGCCAAGCAATCTTCCCATAGTAATTGTTCCTTTCTGACTTTGTTGACATTAGTATACTATATAACGCTGCAAAAGTCAATGCTTTTGGAATTCTATAAAAAAAGGTTGCAGTTTCCGCAATTTTGGCGTATAATAGTTCGTTGTAACTATACAGAAAGGCAAGGATCATGGATTTTAAAAGAGGACTGCGCGACGGAATACCGATCTGTCTCGGATATTTTTCGGTTTCGATCGCGTTTGGTGTATTGACAATTCAAAAAGGACTGACATGGCTCGAAGCTTTGATGATCTCCTTCTTCAATCTGACCTCGGCTGGTCAGTATGCGGGACTTACGATCATCGCGGCTACGGGCGGTCTTGTCGAGATCGCACTCTCTCAGCTCGTCATTAACGCGCGCTATGCGCTGATGGGCATTTCGCTCTCGCAGAAACTGGATAAAAACTGCAACACACCGAGCCGCCTTGTGCTCGGCTTTGCCATCACGGATGAGATCTTTGCGGTGGCAGCGGGCAACAAGTCGATCAGCCGTTCCTATTTTGCGGGACTTGCTGTTCTTCCCATTCTCGGTTGGTCGGGCGGTACGCTCTGCGGTGCCCTGCTCGGCGGTACCCTGCCCGCGATTATCCAAAGTGCACTCGGCGTTGCGCTGTACGGCATGTTTATCGCAAGTGTTGTACCTGCGGCAAAAGCCGATCGCAAGGTGCTGATCGTCGTAGGCATCTCCGTTCTCTGCAGTTGTCTGCTCTACTATGTACCGATCTTCGACTTTATCTCCGACGGCTTTGCCGTCATCATCTGCACTGTGATCGCTGCGGCGCTCGGTGCCGTACTGTTCCCGAGAGAGGAGGCACAGAGCGATGCCGTTTAAAGAATTTTTGCCGTATCTGCTCGTGATGGCGGGCGTTACATATCTTGTGCGCGTGATCCCGCTGACACTGTTCCACAAGAAGATCACAAACCGCTTTGTAAACTCGTTTTTGTACTACAC
>JAFTOT010000066.1 GCA_017463665.1 Clostridia bacterium
GCGTCGGCGCAGAGGACGCGCACGTTGTCGGCGTTATTGCGCCCCACGTTTTCGATGGCGTTTTTGACCGCGTCGGGGTTTTGCTCGACGGACAGCACACTCTTTGCCTTGCGTGATGCAATTATACCGATGGTGCCGACGCCGCAGTATGCGTCGATCACGGTCTCACTTCCGCCAAGCTCGGCGAACTCCACGGCGGTGGCATAGAGCTTTTCGGTCTGCGTGGGGTTGATCTGGAAGAAAGAACGCGCGGAGATCTGAAATTCGCAGCCGCAAAGGGTGTCGGTGATAAAACCGTCGCCGTAGAGCACGGTCTCCTGCTCGCCGAGCACGAGGTTCAGGCGGTCGGTGCTGACATTCTGCACGATCGTGGTGATCTCGGGGCATTTTTGGGTGAGGGCGCGGATGAAATCGTGCTTGCACGGGAACGCGCCGCTGTTCGTACCGAGGGCGACCAAGATTTGCCCGCTCTGCTTGCCGATTCGGATGGTGACAAAGCGCAAAAAGCCGCTGCCCGTGCGCTCATCGTAGGTGCGAATCTTGAAAGCGGGCAGAAGCTTTGCAATCGTGCGGACGATTTTGCCCGCGCGCTCATCCTCGAGGGCGCAACCCTCGATCTTCGCGATCTTGCCTGCGGATGCCTGCCACACACCGGTGATGACCTGCCCGCGCGAATAGCCGAAAGCGTTCGACACCTTGCAGCGGTAGTGCAGGGGATCGTCCATGCCGAGGATCGGCGAAACGCGGCAGTATCTGCCGAGCAGACGGATCACGGTACGCTGCTTGTAGGAAAGCTGCTGTTTATAGGTTACGTCCAGCTGACACCCGCCGCACTTCTTGTACGCAGGACAGCGGAATTGTTCGTTGTTTGTCATAGTGTGTTCCTTTGTGGTGTATGGTTTTAAAGTACATGCTTCTCGTAGGGGAGGCGTTCCGCCTCCCGTGGTCACCATGGTTGTTTTGTCACGGCGGGAGGGGAGACCCCTCCCCTACAATGATTGATTCGCCACCGTCATTGTAAACAATCATTTATTCTCTTTTTCAAACCTCGTCAAGCACTCGCAGTGTCCTGTTCTGCTGAACAAATCGAACGGGTAAACTTCGCCCATTGCGTAGCCGTTTTCGGTCAAAAACTTTGCGTCTCTTGCGAGGGTTTCGGAGTTACAGGAGATGTAGACGAGTTTTTTTACGCCGAGTTTTGCGATGTAGGCGAGCAGTTCCTCGGCGCAGCCTTTGCGCGGGGGGTCGAGCACGACTACGTCGGGGACAAAGTCGCCTTCGGCGACTCTTGCTGATGCGAGGAGCTGTTCCGCGAAGGCGGCGTCGCCGCAGTAGAAGGATGCGTTGGTGATGCTGTTGATCTCGGCATTCGTTTTCGCACATTCGATTGCCGAGGGGACGACCTCAATGCCGATCAGCTTTTTCACCTTGCCTGCCATCGAAAGTCCGATCGAGCCGATGCCGCAGTAGAGGTCGAGCAGCAGTTCACTGCCATCGAAAGCGGCGAGCTCGGCGGCTTTTGTGTACAGAAGCTCGGCGGCATCGCGGTTGACCTGATAAAAGGATTGCGGCGTGATGCGCAGTCTGACGCCGCAGAGGATGTCCTCGATGTATTCGCTGCCCGAAAGCAGGCGGAACTTGTCGCCGAGGACAACATTTGTGTTCTTGGTGTTGGTATTGACATAGAGCGAGCGGATGGCGGGGAATTTTTCGGTCATGCGCTGCACGAATGCGTCCTCGCAGGGCAGTGCGTCGCCGTTGAGAACGACGCAGAGCATGATCTCGCCCGTTTTTTCGCCGATGCGCAGATAGATGTGGCGGACGAGTCCCTTGCCGCTGTCCTCATCGTAGATGCTGACGTCGTTTTCGATCAGAAATGCACGAATCTCTTCGATGATCGGCGCAAATGCATCGCTCTGCAGGTCGCAGGCGGCACAGTCGAGCACGCGGTGGCTCTTTGCGGCGAAAAAGCCGATCACGATCTCGCCCGCGGCGTTTTTCTGCACGGGGTACTGCCCCTTGTTGCGGTAGTGCGACAGTCGCGCGGCGTGGGTGAGCGGTGCCACCGTCACATCGCGCATGCCCTGCTTGACGAAGCTCTGCTTGACCGCGTTTTCTTTGAGCTCTTTTTCATAGTCGTAGGTGACGGCGCGGAAAGCGCAGCCGCCGCAGGCGGTGGAAACGGGGCAGGCATCCTCGGTGCGGTGCGGTGAGCGCGTGAGCACTTCTTCGCAGCGCGCGATGGCGTAGCTCTTCGCCGTTTTGATGATCTTGATGCGCGCGCGGTCGCCCGTGACCGCGCCGCCGACAAACACGGCAATGCCGTCGATCTTTGCCACGCCGAACCCGAGAAAATTCATGTCGGTGATATCCACTGTGTAAAACTCGTTTTTCTTTACCATCTGTCAACCTGCTTTCCGATACGCCGTTGTTCTGTGAAAATATTCTATCATTTCTATAGGATCGATGTCAAGTACGGGCAAAATTTTGATTTTATATTGAAAAATTCTTGAAAGTATTATATAATGAGTTATTACCATGAGAAATTATGCAAAAAAACAGGAGGAAACGGGTGTGAATTCACTGCGCAGTTTCTTTATCACGTTTTTGATCGCACTGTTGGTGTTCGGCGTTTGCGCCTTTTTTATAACCGATTTTGTAACGGAGAGCATCAACGGTCTGCTTACCGATAAGCCGACGACGGAAACGTCCGAGATAACCACGAGCGGATCGGGCGAAACGATCGCTCCGATCGGGGATGAAGAGGAGATCAAAGGCGAGTCCTTTAATATTCTTTTGATCGGTACCGACTACCGCCCGAGCATTCTTTCGGACTATCACCCGCAGATCGCGGAGCAGTATCCCGCGTTCAGCGATCCGGCTGCCCTGATCGGCTATGAGGGGGATCTTCCCGAGTACCCCTACCGCAAGGTGTCCGCCGATGCGGTGATGCTGATTTGCGTCAACAAGGAAAAACGCAGCTTTACGTATATGCAGATCCCGACCGATATGCAGTTGACGGTCAGCGGCGTATCGACTACGGTTGCCGACCTCTACTATGACATGGGACTTTCCTATTTCGTCAACAAGATGTCGGGCATCACGGGCGTTTCGATCGACTACTATGCGCTCACGGGCATCGAGGAGATCGCGGGTGTTGTGGATGCGATGGATTCGATCACCTACACCGTTCCCTGCGACATGGAGTACACCGACGAGATCTCGGGGCTGACCATCTCGCTCAAGGGGGGCTCGCAGACGCTCACCGGTACGGATGCGGCGGGACTGCTCTCGTTTGACGGATACACAAATGCAAATTTTTCGCGCGAAAAGACGCTGCTGTCTTTCCTCAAGGCACTGGCGCTGAAAATGACCAACGTGACCTATTTCAACAAGGCGGCGGAGATCTTCGCCAACGCCGAGCGGTACGTGCATACCAACTTCACGCTCGACGATCTGGCAAACAATCTTGATCTGATCTTCATGTACAGCAAGTTTACGGTCAACACGGTCGAATATCCCGGCAGCTATTATTACAGCAACGGCGTGCGCTACTTCAACCCGAACATTACGCTGGCGATCACGACGATGGCAGACTACAAATAAAAATAATTATTAGCATATATAGGAGCACATCATGAACAATTCCGAAAAGACAATGGACAAAATTGTCGCGCTTTGCAAAAACCGCGGCTTCATCTTCCCCGGTTCCGAGATCTACGGCGGTCTCGCGAACACCTGGGACTACGGCCCCCTCGGCGTTGAGCTGAAGAACAACGTCAAGAAGGCATGGTGGAAGAAATTCGTACAGGAGAACAAGTACAACGTCGGTCTCGACGCCGCGATCCTGATGAACCCGCAGACCTGGGTCGCATCGGGACACCTTTCGGGCTTCTCCGATCCGCTGATGGACTGCCGCGAGTGCCACGAGCGCTTCCGCGCGGACAAGCTGATCGAGGACTACTGCGCAGAGGCTTCTTTTGAGCTGCCCAAGCCCATCGACGCTTTTTCGCAGGCAGAGATGAAGGCGTTCGTTGAGGAACACAACATTCCCTGTCCCACCTGCGGCAAGCACAACTTCACCGATATCCGTCAGTTCAATCTGATGTTCAAGACTTTCCAGGGCGTCACCGAGGATGCGAAGAATACCGTATATCTTCGCCCCGAGACCGCGCAGGGTATTTTCACCAACTTTGTAAACACGCAGAGAACCACGCGCAAGAAGCTGCCCTTCGGTATCGGTCAGATCGGTAAGTCCTTCCGTAACGAGATCACCCCCGGTAACTTCATCTTCCGCGTGCGCGAGTTCGAGCAGATGGAGCTGGAGTTCTTCTGCAAGCCCGGCACCGACCTTGAGTGGTTCAACTACTGGCGCAACTTCTGCCATGAGTGGCTGCTGGCTATCGGTCTTAAGGACGAGAATCTTCGTCTGCGCGACCACGATCCCGAGGAGCTCTGCTTCTACTCCAAGGCAACGACCGACTTTGAGTTCCTGTTCCCGTTCGGCTGGGGCGAGCTCTGGGGCGTTGCGGACCGCACCGACTATGACCTTACCCAGCACCAGAACACCTCGGGCAAGGATCTCACCTACTTCGATCCCGAGACCAACGAGAGATACGTTCCCTACGTTATCGAGCCCTCGCTCGGCGTAGAGAGAAGCGTGCTGGCTGTTCTTTGCGATGCATACGATGAGGAAGTCATCGACGCGGAGAAGAACGACGTTCGCGTGGTCATGCACCTGCATCCCGCCCTCGCGCCCTTCAAGGCTGCCGTTCTGCCCCTTTCCAAGAAGCTCTCCGAGCAGGCAGAGGAGATCCAGGCTGAGCTCTCCAAGTACTTCCCGGTTGACTTTGACGAGGCAGGCTCGATCGGTAAGCGTTACCGCCGCCAGGACGAGGTCGGTACGCCCATCTGCATCACCTACGACTTCGAGTCTGTGGAAGACGGCTGCGTAACCGTACGCGACCGCGACACCATGGAGCAGGAGCGCATCAAGATCGCCGATCTGAAAGCATACATCGAAGAAAAGATCAAATTCTGAGCGATAGCATACAGATACGTGAAAGCACCAAGCATTTTTGCTTGGTGCTTTTTGGTAAAAAGAAAAAGGAATGTTTAGGGATGTAACGACGTGCATTGCCTCCCTTGCCTCCCTTGCCTAAATGGGAGGAAAGCGACGCTGTGCGTCGCTTTGACCGCTGTTAGCGGTGGTAGGATACGTTCCTTGGCAAACTAACATTAAAAATAGAGCAAAATTAAGAAGTAAGTTTATCTCGGAAACGTATCCCTCAGTCGCCTACGGCGCCAGCTCCCTTTAGGCAAGGGAGCCTTTTGCTCATGAAAGATCATTTTCAAATAACCTTGCGTCCATTCTTTTGTGAATTTC
Organism: Clostridia bacterium; assembly: GCA_017463665.1. Lineage (GTDB taxonomy): Bacteria > Bacillota > Clostridia > Oscillospirales > CAG-272 > UMGS902. The sequence goes on from JAFTOT010000066.1 coordinate 5,387, forward strand.
CTGCGAAAAAGATGCAACTTTGGCTTGGTTTATGGTACAATAGAAGCAGCAAAGGAGGTAGACTGATGAAACTGACGTTTTTAGGTGCGGCGCATGAGGTCACGGGCTCGTGTTCGCTGCTGGAAGTGTGCGGCAAGCATCTGCTCATCGACTGCGGCATGGAGCAGGGCGCGGATATTTACGAAAACTGCGAGCTGCCGATCGTCCCCGGTGAGGTGGACGCCGTTCTTTTGACGCACGCGCATATTGACCATTCGGGTAAGATCCCCGCGATGATCGCGGCGGGATACGACGGTCCGATCTATGCTACCGAGGCAACGCACAAGCTCTGCAGCATCATGCTGCGCGATTCGGCGCACATACAGGAGTTTGAGGCGGAGTGGCGCAACCGCAAGGCACAGCGCTCGGGCGATGCACCCTACAAGCCGTCCTACACCATGGCGGACGCCGAAAAGGCGATCGCCGCGTTTGAGCCCTACCCCTATGAAAAGGAATTCAAGCCGTTTGACGGCGTGACGGTCAAGTTTATCGACGCGGGACATCTGCTCGGCTCGTCGAGCATCTGCATCACTGCCTGCGAGGACGGACAGACGCGCACCATCGTGTTCTCGGGCGACATCGGCAATGTTCGCCGTCCGCTGATCCGCGATCCCCAGCCGCCGAAAGCCGCCGACTATGTTGTGATCGAGTCTACCTACGGTGATCGTCTGCACGGTGCGCGCCCCGACTATGTCGCGCAGCTCTCGGCGATCCTACAGCGCACGTTTGACCGCGGCGGCAACGTGGTCATCCCCGCGTTCGCGGTCGGACGCACGCAGGAGCTGCTGTATCTGATCCGCACGATCAAGGACGCGGGACTGGTCAAGGGGCACGACGGTTTTCCCGTGTATGTGGATAGTCCGCTGGCGGTCGAGGCGACCAATATCTACGCGGGCGATCTCCACGGTTTTTACGATAAGGAAACGCTTGATCTGCTGGCAGAGGGCATCAATCCCATCCGCTTTGCGGGACTGAAGCTCTCGGTTACTGCCGATGATTCCAAGCTGATCAACGCGGACAAGGAGCCGAAGGTCATCCTTTCTGCCTCGGGCATGTGCGAGGCGGGACGTATCCGCCACCACCTCAAACACAATCTGTGGCGCCCCGAGAGCACAGTGCTGTTTGTCGGCTACCAATCCGAGGGCACGATCGGCAGAAAGCTGCTCGACGGCGCGCCGTTTGTGAAGCTGTTTGGCGAGGAGATCGAGGTGCGCGCCGAGATTGCAAATCTGGATGGCATCAGCGGACACGCGGACAAAGACATGCTGCTCGGCTGGCTGAAAAATCTCGAAACTGCGCCGACAAAGGTGTTTGTCAACCACGGCGACGATACCGTGTGCGATGCGTTTGCCAAGAGCATCGAGGACGAACTCGGCTTTACGGCGACCGCGCCCTACAGCGGCGACAAGTTCGACCTTGTGAGCGGCATGTGCATCGAGCGCGGCGAGATCGTCCGCCTCGAAAAGAAGAAAGCGGCAACCCGACGCGCCGACGCCGTCTACGAGCGCCTGCTCACGGCGGGCAGGCGGCTGATGTCGATCATCACCCGCAGCCGCGGCGGCGCGAACAAAGATCTCAGCCGCATGACCGACCAGATCAACGCGCTGTGCGATAAGTTCGAGCGGTAAAGATGAAACGAAAAGCGGTATTCCGTAGGGGAGGCGTTTCGCCTCCCGCTTCCGCCGCTCGATGTTGTTACGATAGCGTTCGTAGGGGCGACCTGTGGTCGCCCGCTTTTTCCGTCGTGCGATGTTGTTACGGCGGGCGAACGCAGTTCGCCCCTACGGTGGAGTATATGCCCGTAACGTGCATCGTTACGGATATGCACAAATCGTAGGAGAAAGACGATCTTTTTAAAGCAAAAAATGCTTCCCGCGCGGGGAAGCATTTTTATTTCAAGAAAGAGCATTCTAATACAAGTTATCCTCGCGCGTTCTGTGTGTCCCCCTCGCCGTCATCCTGAGCGGAGCGCAGCGAAGTCGAATGGATCTCGAGGGGGATCTTTGCAAAAATATGTGGGAACAGCCAGCAAAGTGTTTCGCCCGAGATCCCGCTGCGCGATTTTGCTACGCAAAATTTCGACTACGCCTTCGGCTTCGCTCAGGATGACGCGGGCGAGGATTCATTTGTAACATATTGCATTTTAAAAGATGGTCTTATAGCCTAAAAAGCAATTTTTTATATTATTTATTAAAACAACTTTCTTTCTAAGCAGCTTTCCTTGACAAACGTAAAGCGCGTTGATACAATATGGACATTCACATTTTATGAGGTGAGCATTATGGACTGGATAGAAGAATTCTACTACGGAAATATTCGTCCTGTGGATCATGCGGTACATAACAAGGAGTATTCGGCGGCATTGCATACGATCTGCGAATGCGAAAAAAAGCTGCAAGAGATGCTATCGGGGGATGCATGGAAGTTGGTATTGGAGCTGACCGACGCATACAGCACGTTTTCAGCGCTGTCCGGCACGGAGAATTTTAAATTGGGATTCCGTCTCGGTGTCAATATGATAGGCAGCTGCAATTGCGGCGAAGAGATGCTGTAGCTATGCATAAAATCGTAGGGACAGGCGTCCTCGACTGTCCGCTTCCGCCGCCGTGCGATGTTGTTACGGCGGGCGAACACAGTTCGCCCCTACCGGTGGGGCAGGTATCCATAACGCGCATCGTTATGGATACGCACAAATCGTAGGGGCAAGACGGTCTTTTTAAAGCAAAAAAGGCTTCCCGCGTGGGGAAGCCTTTTTTGTATGTATCTTAATAGTTGCCGGAGAACATCTTGCTGTCGCTGATCTTGTCAACTGCATCGCCGAAGTACTTTCTCGGGTTGATGCCGACGAAGTTTGCGAACTCGACCATCTCACGCAGGGTGTTGACGTTGACGGGAGCGCCCTCGCGCAGAACGCGCTCGGTTGCCTCAACCTCTTTTTCACCGTGGGTGTAGATGCGCTCTGCGCCCTCAGCCTTGGGAGACTCACGCAGCTCGCGGAGGTAGGTGGAGAGGTGTTCGCGGATTGCGTCTGCATCGCCGAAGTTTGCGGGGTTGATCGCGATGAAGCCGTGGCAGATGCCGCTCTTGCCGTTCTGCATGGTGTAGTTGGAGGTCATACCCATCGAAAGGATGGAGGAGAAGATCTCGCAGATCATGCCGTAGCCGTAACCCTTGTGGCTGCCGAGAACCTCGGTGTTGCCGCCGAGAGGCATGATACCGCCGCCGTTCTTTGCGACGATGTTGGACAGAACGTCGGGAGCATCCGAGGATGCCTTACCGTCCTTGTTGAGCGCCCAGCCTTCGGGAAGGGGCTTGCCCATCTTGTTGTACATCTCGAGCTTACCGCGGGTAACAACGGTGGTGGAAGCATCGAAGAAGAAGTCGTAGGGCTCTGCGGGCATTGCGATCGCGATCGGGTTGGAACCGAGCATTGCCAGCTTACCGAAGGTAGGAACCATGATCGCCTCGGAGTTGGTGAATGCCATACCGAGCAGTCCTGCGTCGGATGCGAGCTTTGCATAGTAGCCTGCGATACCGAAGTGGTTGGAGTTGCGTACCGAAACGATACCAACGCCGCTCTTCTTTGCCTTCTTGATAGCGAGCTGCATAGCCTTGTGGCCTGCGAGCTGACCCATACCGTCGTGTGCGTCGATGACAGCGGTGGTGGAAGTCTCTTTTACAACTTCGGGAGCTGCACCTACAACGATCGTGCCCTTCTCGATACCCTTGTGGTAACGGACAAGGCGCTGCATACCGTGGGACTCGATGCCGAACTTATCGGACATGATGAGTACATCGGTGATGATACGGCACTCGGACTTCTTAAAGCCGAGCTTCTTGAATGCGGTCATGCAAAAGTCGTCCAAAACGTCAATCGGAAGCTTTACATATTCAGCCATTTTATGTTCTCCTTAAAATCAAATTAAAATCAATACATATGTACCTTTCGGGCGTCCCGAAAGGGGAAGTGCGGTCGTTTTGACGACCTTATTGTGCTGCGGTAACGATCGCGGTGAATGCGTCGGTCTTGAGGGAGGCGCCGCCGATCAGACCGCCGTCGATGTTCTCTTTTGCGAGAAGGTCGGCTGCGTTCTTATCGTTCATGGATCCGCCGTACTGGATGATGATCTCCTTAGCGGCGATGGTGCCGTAGAGCTTTGCGATGGTCTCACGGATCACGCCGCAGGTCTCGTCCGCCTGCTCGGGCGTTGCGGTGAGTCCGGTGCCGATCGCCCATACGGGCTCGTATGCGATGATGACGTTCTTGAGATCGTCTTCGCTGACACCTGCGAGGTCGAGCTTGACCTGCATAGCAACCAGCTCATCGGTGATGCCCGACTGTCTTGCGTCCAGCATTTCGCCGACGCAGAGGATGACCTTCAGACCTGCAGCCAGGGCAGCCTTCACGCGCTTGTTGACGGTCTCGTCGGTCTCGCCGAAATACTGACGGCGCTCGCTGTGACCGATGATGACATACTCGGCGTTGACTTCTTTCAGCATGTCAGCGCTGATCTCGCCGGTGAACGCGCCCTTTGCTTCAAAGTGCACGTTCTGCGCGCCGATGTGGATGTTCGTGCCCTTGGCAGCCTCAGCAGCTACCCAGATGTCTACGAACGGTACGCAAAGTACGATGTCGCAGCCGTCCTTGCCCTTGACCATGGGAGCAAGTGCGGTGATGAATTCTCTTGCCTGTGCGGGAGTCTGATTCATTTTCCAGTTGCCCGCAATGACATATCTTCTACTCATGTTAAACCTCTTTCGCGGAAGATGGGCAGATCTGCATCTGCCCAACCGCATGATCTTGAATTAAAATTACTTGTCCTCGAGGCAAGCGATGCCGGGCAGTTCCAGACCTTCAAGGAACTCGAGGGATGCGCCGCCGCCGGTGGAAATGTGGGTGATCTTGTCTGCAAAGCCGAGCTGCTCGCAAGCTGCTGCGCTGTCGCCGCCGCCGACGATGGTGGTAGCGTCACTCTCAGCGAGCGCCTTTGCTACAGCGATGGTACCCTTTGCAAGGGTGGGGTTCTCAAATACGCCCATAGGACCGTTCCAAACGACCGTCTTTGCGTTCTTTGCAGCCTCTGCATAGAGCTCCATGGTCTTCGGACCGATGTCCAGACCCATCTTGTCTGCGGGGATCTTGTCGGAATCTACGATAGCGGTCTCGATGGGAGCGTCGATCGGGTCGGGGAAGCTTGCAGCGATGGTGGTGTCGATGGGGAGCAGGAGCTTAACGCCCTTTTCCTCAGCCTTCTTCATCATATCCTTGCAGTAGTCGATCTTCTCCTCGTCGAGCAGGGAAGTGCCGACGCTGTAGCCCTTAGCAGCGAGGAAGGTGTATGCCATGCCGCCGCCGATGATGAGGGTATCCACCTTGGTGAGGAGGTTGTTGATAACATTCAGCTTATCCTTGACCTTTGCGCCGCCGAGGATCGCAACGAAGGGACGCTCGGGATTTGCCAGAGCCTTGCCCATGATGCCGATCTCTTTCTGGATCAGGTAGCCGCAAACTGCGGGGAGGTAGTCTGCAACGCCTGCGGTGGTCGCATGTGCACGGTGTGCGGTACCGAATGCGTCGTTGACGTATACTTCCGCCAGGGAAGCCAGCTCTTTTGCGAACTCGGGATCGTTCTTCTCCTCGCGAGCATCGAAACGAACGTTCTCCAGCAGGACAGCTTCGCCCTCTTTCAGAGCAGCGACCTTTGCCTTTGCATCCTCGCCGACGATGTCAGCGGTGAGCGCTACGTTCTGGCCCAGCAGCTCGGTCAGGCGTGCTGCAACGGGAGCGAGCGAGTACTTGGGGTTCACTTCGCCCTTCGGCTTGCCCATGTGGGAGCAGAGGATGACCTTTGCGCCCTGCGCAAGCAGGTACTTGATGGTGGGCAGAGCCTCAACGATTCTCTTGTCGCTGGTGATCTTGCCGTCCTTGAGCGGGACGTTGAAGTCGCAGCGGACGAGAACTTTTTTGCCCTGGACAGCGACATCTTCGATAGTCTTCTTGTTATACATGACTGTACACTCCTTTATGATAAATTAAAATATAAGCTATATATCATTTGTTTCCAATCTATAATATACCACACAACTTCCGGAATATCAACTATATTTTGTTAAAAATATAGCAAGAAAATTCACTTTCGGTGCAGAAAAGGTGTTTACAATCGAGGAAAAATGCATTAGAATAGAAGTAATGATGGATTTGGAAGTTCGACTGCAATAAGGCCCCCTTGCCTAAATGGGGGCATAGCAACCTTCGGTTGCATTGCGCCATACGGCGCCTGGAGGATACGTTCCGATATAAACTAACTTCTTTGTTTTGTACTATTTTGAACGTTAGTTTGCTTTGGAAGGTATCCCTCCGACGGCTACGCCGCAATGCGACGCATAGCGTCGCTATCCTCCCATTTAGGCAAGGGAGGCTTTTGTTTTGCTCGATGAAAGGACAACACATGACCGACAATTACAGTGCGCTCTCGACGGTGTACGACACGCTTAATGCCGATCTCGACTACGGCGCATGGGCAGCATATATAGACCAAAAGATCAAGACGCACGCGGATATCCCCGTATCCCTCGTGCTCGACCTCTGCTGCGGCACGGGGCAGATGACGATGGCGCTGGACGCGCTCGGCTATGATATGACCGGTGTGGATCTCTCGCCCGAGATGCTGCAGATCGCACGGGATAAGGCGCAGGCAGCGGGGAGAGGGGACAACATCCTGTTCCTCTGCCAGGACATGTGCGACTTTGAGCTGTACGGCACGGTGCAGGCGGTGGTGAGCTGTCTCGATTCGCTGAACCACCTCGACGGCAAAGACGACCTTGCGCGCGTGTTTGCGCTGGTACATAACTATCTCGAACCGGGCGGGCTGTTCTGCTTTGACCTCAACTCGCCGTATAAGTTCAAACATATCTACGGTACCAACGCATACGTGCTCGAGGATGAGGGCGTCTACTGCGGCTGGCAGAATATTTACGATCCCGAGAGCCGCGTGTGCGAGTTTTACACAAGCGTGTTCACCGAGAACAAGGACGGCAGCTACACCCGCCGCGACGATTTTGAGCGGGAGCACTGCTTCACGCAAAAAGAAGTGGAAACTCTGCTGCGAAAATGCGGCTTCGAGGTCGTTTCCGTAGACGGAGACATCGACGGCAGTCCCGTGGAGAGGGATACCGAGCGGTTGTATTTCACCGCAAAGCGGGTATAAAATAAATTTTACAATTTTCTAAAATCTAAAGAGGATTTTTTATGAATAACACGACTAAATCACAGATATTTCGCGCGATGACGCGGGACGGCAGTGCGCGTATCCACGTGATCAACTCCACGGCGATGGTCGAGGAGTTCCGCCGCCTGCATGATACCGCGCCCACGGCGACCGCAGCGGGCGGACGACTGCTGACCGCTGTATCGCTCATGGGATCGATGAACGGCGAAAAGCAGGATACCACCAGCGTGACCATCTCGGGCGACGGTCCGCTCGGCAAGCTGATCGCCGTCGGCGATTACTACGGCAATGTAAAGGCATATGTCGAAAACCCCGAAACGCACCTGCCTGTCAAGGCAAACGGGCATCTCGATGTCGGCGGCGCGGTCGGACGCGGACGCATGACCGTGGTGCGCGAGTGCGGACAGGCGGAGCCGCACATCGGCATGGTCGAGCTGCGCTCGGGCGAGATTGCCGAGGACGTGGCGGCGTACTACGTGGAGAGCGAGCAGATCCCGACGCTGCTGGCGCTCGGCGTGCTGGTAGACAAGGACGCGACCGTCCGCGCGGCGGGCGGCGTGCTGATCCAACTGCTGCCGTTTGCCGATGAGGCGGTCATTACAAAGCTCGAGGAAAATGCCGCGGCGCTTTCCAATGTGTCGCGCCTGTTTGACGAGGGAAAAACGCTCGAAGAGATCGCGGATATCGCGCTTTCGGGCATCGAATACGATCCGTTCGACGTGCTGGACGTCGCGTACAAGTGCGACTGCACGCGCGACCGCATGCAGCGTGCGTTGATCTCGGTCGGCAAGAAGGATCTTGCCGAAATGTTCGCCGAGCAGGTCGCCGAGGGCAAGCCCGAGGAGCTCGAGATCTCCTGCCGCTTCTGCAACAAGGCGTATACCTTCGGCAAAAAGGATCTGGGACTTTGATAAAATCTTGGGATGGATTTCATAAAAATTCACGCAAAATTCATTTACTTTTGCGTGGGTATGTAGTATAATGTTTGAGTATGTTCTGTGAAATGGAGGGGCGGTTATGAAAAAGATCCTGTATGCGGCGGCGCTTTTGGTGGTGCTGACGAGCCTTACGGCGTGTATAGGCAATGAAAAGCCCCCTGTAAACAGCTCGGACATGCCTGTATCTTCGGATACGGTGCCGACGGTGACAACGACCGATCCCACAGTGACGAGCGAGCCGCCCGTGACCGAGACGGTCCCCGTGACCACCGGGACAGCGGAGCCTGTCGTAACGACGGCGGAGCCGATCGTGACCACGGAGAAACCGCCCGTGACGGAGCCGCCCGTGCAAACGACAACTTCGGAGGAGCCGCCCGTGACGACGGTGCCCACCGAGACGACCGCGTTTGATTTTGCAAAGAGCGATCTCAGTGAGTATATCACGCTCGGTCAGTACCTCGGCATTGAGGTATATGTCTCCGCGCCCGTGGAAGTGCCCGAGGACGAGGTAGAGGCTGCCATCGGTGCCGCGCTGGAAGCGCTTCCCGAGGAGGAACACATCCTCAGCCGTGCCTGCATGACGGGCGACAAGGTCAACATCGACTTTGTGGGACGAATGAATGAGGATCTGTTTGACGGCGGCAGTATGTCCGACTATACGCTCACGCTCGGTTCGGGCGTGATGATCCCCGGCTTTGAAGAGAAGATCACGGGTATGCTGCCCGGCGATGTACTTACCTTTACGCTGACATTCCCTGCGGATTACTATGCGGAGCTTGCCGGCAAGGAAGCCGTGTTTGAAGTCAAGCTCAACTACATTTACCCCATGCTCACCGATGCCATCGCGGTCCGGTATTTTGACGCGGCGAGCGCAGAGGCATACCGCAAGTCGGTCTACGACACATTTGCGGCAGAGATCGAGGCGGAGTACGCGGCGGAAAAAGAGATGGCGGCATGGACCGTGGTGCTTGCCAATGCCCGCATCCTGCAGTACCCCGAGGATCGCGTGAACGAGGCGTTTGAAAACAATAAGGCGGTGTATACCGCATTTGCGCATCTGAACGGCATGTCCTACAGCGAGTTTTTCCCCGCGTTCTACGGTCTGACCGTTGCGGATGCGGAGAGCATCATGCTGGAGAGCTCGAAGAACATCGTTGCACAGCAGCTTTTGCTGTATGCGATCGCGCGCGACATGGGCATCGACGTCACGGACGAGCGCTTTGAGGAGGATCTGAAGGCGACGGCAGCCATCCTCGGCCTTGACAGCGTGGAAGCGCTGGTGGAGCAGCTCGGCAGAAACAAGGCGACGCTCAAAGAGGATAAGCTCTACTCGCAGGTCATCACCGCGATCGTAGCGCAAGCAAAATTTGTTATCCTGGAATAATTCCATATATAAAAGGAGAAAAACCATGTATTGTCCGAAATGTCAAAAAGACCTTCCGGCGGATTCTACGTTTTGCCCCTACTGCGGCAATGAGAAGCTGACCGAAAAGGCAGAGCCCGCCGGCGAGACTGCGGCGGACGAAACCACCGCACCCGCAGCGGAGACGGCGGCGCCCGAGGCAGCAGCTCCCGCAGCTCCCAAAAAGAGCGGCAAGGGCGTTGTGATCGGTATTCTGTGTGTACTGGTCGTGCTTGCGGCGATCGCTGCGGCTTTTGCGATCGGTTCTTATGTCAGCCGCGGCGACGATGTTCCTGAGCAGAGCAAAGCGACGGCAGACACCGCAGTGACCGACGAACCCGTAGACGCGGATCTTTTCCCCGACGAATACACCGCTGCATATCCCGACGGCTTTGATTATGCGTCCGTGAAGCTTTCCGAGTATGTTACGCTCGGCAAGTACAAGGGCGTCTCGGTCACGCTGACCACGAGCAGCGAGATCACCGACGCGGATGTACAGGCGTACATTGACGAGATGATGGCTTACTATGCCACCGAGCAGGATGTCACCGACCGCCCTGCGGCACTCGGCGATACCGTTGTGATCGACTTTGTCGGCACGGTGGACGGTGTTGCTTTTTCCGGCGGCACGGCAGATGACCAGAGCCTCACCCTCGGTGCGGGCGGATACATCGACGGCTTCGAGGACGGTATCGTCGGCATGAACATCGGCGAGACCAAGACGATCGATGTGACTTTCCCCGAGAGCTATCAGAACGCAGATCTCGCAGGCAAGCCTGCAAAGTTTGCCATCACGCTCGACTCCATCAAAGAGACTGTAGCGCCCGAGTACAACGACACCTTCGTTCGCGAGGAGCTTGAGTACGACACCAAGGCTGAGTTTGAGGCGGAAGTAAAAGAGCTGCTGAAGGAATACCGCGAAGAAGAGATCCTTGCCGAAAAGCAGGACGGCGTATTCACCATTGCTGTGGATAACGCTACCGTGACCGGCTATCCCGAGGGCGTTGTTGAGGACTATATGTATCAGCAGATCGACTATGTCAAGTCCTATGCAACAATGTACGGCATGACCTACAGCGATTTCACCGAGCAGGTGATGGGCATGAGTGCCGCTGCATACGAGGCAGAGGTACGTGCCAGCGCCGAGGCGGCTGTAAAGCAGGAAATGGTTCTGTATGCGATCGCGCAGGCAGAGAATCTTTCCGGCTCCGAGGATGAGCGCAAGGCGGCAGAGGACTACTACCTCACTTACTACGGCGCGGAGGACATCGCTTCTCTGTGCACTTCCATCGGTGTCACCGAGGACTATTTCAACAACATGATCGACTTTTCGGTGATCTATACCGCGGTCATGGACTTTCTGACGGAGAACGCAACCTTTACAGGTGCAAAATAAAGGAGAAACACAATTATGAAGAAGACATTTGCAATCCTTCTCGCAGCAGCGATGCTTGCGCTTTCGCTGGTTTCCTGCGGCGAAAAGACCATGAACTACATGAGCGAGGATCTTACCCCCTATGTTACCGCGGGCGAGTATAAGAACCTGACCGTTACCTATCCCGCAGTGGATGCCGTCACCGATGAGGCTGTCAAAGAGCATGCTGTTGAGCATATCACAGAGATGGGCGACGATATCGAGACCGTCACCGACCGTGCAGCGGCTATGGGCGATGTTGTCAACATTTCCTATGTCGGCACTATCGACGGCGAAGCATTTGACGGCGGCAGCGAGGATGACTGCAACCTGCTGCTGGGCTCCGGCTCGATGATCGACGGCTTTGAAGAAGGCGTTGTCGGCATGCAGCTCGAAGAGACCAAGACCATTGACGTTACTTTCCCCGAGGACTATCACAGCGAGGATCTCGCAGGCAAGGCTGCAAAGTTTGAGATCACGCTGAACACGATCTATGCAGGTTCTCTCTTTGACGATGTCCGCAAAGAGCTGGAAGAGGCACGCGCAGAGCAGATCGAGGCTGTCAAGAGCCAGTATGCATGGACCGCAGTTATCAACAACGCAAACTTTGTAAAGTATCCCGAAAGCGCAGTGCAGAAGCTCGCTGACGATCTCTATGCGTACTATGAGATGGCATACTATCAGTACATCCAGTACGGTCTGACGCTCGAAAATCTCGGCATCACCGAGGAGTACTGCCTGGAGAGCGCACAGAGCACCATCAAGCAGGAGCTCGTTCTGTACTCGATCGTTAAGGCAAACGGCTACACCGTTACCGACGAGGAGTACAATGCAAAGGTCACCGCGCTCGCAACCGAGTACGGCATCACCGAGGCAGAGTACACCAATACCTACTCCCGCCAGAGCACCGAGACCAAGGTCTACTTTGAAAAGGTCATGGCAGATGTCCTTGCCACCGCAACCTTCGTTGAGGAATAATTGCATATCCGTAAAAGAGGAAAGCTTCGGCTTTCCTCTTTTTTTGTATGATTTTTGAACGACCGCGAATTCTTTTTGTATCTTATACGAAAATATGTACTTTTTGCACATTTTTTTGTATTATTTGAACATCAAATCTGTTGACTTTGCCTTTCGTGTGTGCGAAAATATATTTGTAAGGATTCATTTTCCAATTATAAGGAGGAGAATTATGAAAAAAGTATTTTTGATGCTTTGCGCGGTGATTCTGGCAGTGGCTATGCTGTCGATCGGCGCATATGCGGCTGAGACGGTGATCTATGAGAACGATTTCTCGGATTCGACAACCATCTCCGACTTCAAGGCATACCGCTTTGACTGGGAGATCCGCGACGGCGGTCTGTATCTGACGGATAAATCGCCGGACGGTACGGCACTGGACAACACTTTCTCGCATATTATTTATCAGGCAAAAGAAAAAATGACCGATTATATCGTTGAGGTCGATTACATGAACCTGCAGACCGCAGGCGGTATCATTTTCCGTGCCGATCAGGCTTCTGTCGATTCGCAGGGCAATGGTTTCTACGGATATGTTGCGTTTGTTGCCAACGATGCAGCGAAGGGCGCACTTGGCAGCGGCGATGTCAACGGCGGCTGGAAGGGCAATATCCATGTAGGCAGCGCGTCTACGGATTGCAGTGTCGGCGTGAACGCGCACATTCGCGTGATCGTTAAGGGCAATAAGATTAAGGTAGATATCACCAACAAGGATAACGGCAACGCTATCTATTCGTACGTCTATACCGTCGGCGAGTCGGATAAGGATGAACAGTGGCCGGAGGGAACGGTAGGTCTCCGTATGCGCACAAACTATACCGCAGCCAATGTAAGCTCCATCGGTACGGCATACTATGACAACTTCAAGGTTACCACGGCAAATGAAGTGAATGAGAATGACATGAGCGTGACTGCGCCGGTCTCGACGCTCTCGATCGACACTTCCAATCTTGTAACGGTGTACACCAACAACTTTGACACCGAGGATTCCATTAAGGATTTCAAGCAGTACAACGGCACCTGGATAGTATACGACGGTAAGCTCTATCTGTCCGCCGCTTCGGATACGCAGACGCACATCCTGTATAACGGCGATGACGCGCTGAAGAATCTGACCGACTATGTTCTGGATGTCGATATGTACAACACCCAGACGCAGGCAGGCGCGATCGTCCGTTCGGACATTGCTGCTGCGTTTGAGGGCACCAATGCATTCTGCGGTTACATCGGCTTTATCTCGTTTGACGGTAAGCTCGGTGCGATCGGCTACAGCACGGCTGACGGCGGCTGGGGCGGCAACCTCGAGGTCAGCTCGGCAGTTCTTACGCCCGGCTCCAATATTCATCTGCAGGTCGCTGTCAAGGGCAATCTCTTGCAGTATACCATGACCGAGCAGGAGACCGGCAAGGTGCTCTGGACCTTTACCAAGGAGAATGATTACTGGAAGGCAGGTACTTTCGGTTTCCGTATGTACTCGCAGCTGAAAAACGAGCTCGATAACGTCAACAATACCGCGTTTGATAACCTCAAGATCTCGGTCTACAGCGACAGTGCGGTTCCTGCGATCGGCTCCAAGGGTGTTGAGCTCAAGATGACGCTCGGCAAGACCGATTACACCCTCAACGGCGAGACCAAGACCATGGACGTTGCTCCCATCATCCGCAATGAGCGCACCATGCTTCCTGTACGCTATGTAGCAGAAGCGCTGGGTGCTGAGATCGGCTGGGACGGCGCAACCTCCACCGCTACCCTCAAGACTGCGGACACTGAGATCGTGATCACCGTCGGTGCCACGACCGCTACCGTAAACGGTCAGGCAGTCACGCTGGATTCTCCCGCGTTCATCGAAAATGACCGCACCTACATGCCCGTACGCTTTGTTGCCGAGAACCTCGGCGGCACCGTAGCATGGGACGGTGCAACCTCTACCGCAACCATCACCAAGTAAAAGGCAAAAAGAGGTGCCGCAAAATATTTTGCGGCACCTTTTTACATTATGGGTGACTATATGAAGAGAACAGGTTCTTTTGTGTGCGGCATGTTTTTGCTGGCGGCGATGCTGACGGTCGGCGTTTTTGCTGCGGAGACTGTTATTTACGAGAATGATTTTTCCGATCCCGCCACGCTCTCGGATTTTACGCAGTATCGCCTGCAATGGGAGATCAAAAACGGGGGACTGTATCTGACCGATACCCCCACCGAGACCATGCCCTACGAGACGAACGGCGAGTGCTATGCGCACATTCTGTATGTGCCGCAGGAGCCGCTGACCGATTATATCGTGGAAGCGGATTATATGCATTTGCAGACCGCGGGCGGCTTGATCTTCCGCGCGGATGACAAGGCGGCGGATGAACAGGCGGACGGTTACTATGGGTATATGGCATTCATCGGCACTGCGGGCGACCGAGGCGCGCTCGGCTGCGGCGGCTGGAGCGGCAGATATCTCGGGAATCTCAACACGGGCAAGGCGGCTTCCGCGTGCACGCCCGGCGTAAATGCGCATATCAAAGTGATCGTCAAGGGGGATAAGATCAAGGCAGATATCACCAATAAGGATACCGGAAAAACGATCTATTCGTATGCATATACCATTCGCCGTGCGGCAGGCGACGCGCAGTGGGTGGAGGGCACGGTCGGCTTCCGCATGCTGACCTCGCTGACCTCGCTTGGACTGAATTCTGTCGGCACCGCGTATTTTGATAATTTGAAGATCACCACGGCAAATGCGGTCACTGCGGCAGAGCTTACGACGGTCTCGGCTGTGGACACCGCCGAGGCGCTTTCCGCCATCGACACGTCAAATTTGCGGGTCGTATACGCCAATACGTTTGACAATGCGGCTACGCTGCAGGATTTTACGCAGTATAACGGCACTTGGTCGGTAAGGGACGGAAAGCTGTATGCCGATTCGGTCGTTAAGATCGGATACATGCATATCTTGTACAGCGGCGACCGGTCGCTGACGAACCTCACCGACTATGTCGTTTCGTTCGATATGTATAATACGCAGAGCGCGGCGGGCGGCATCATCCGTTCGGATCTTGCGCGGGCGGACAGCACCGCCAACGGATTTTACGGCTATATCGCGTTCGTCTCCACCGACGCTGCCAAAGCCGCACTCGGGTACGCCGCGCCGGACGGATCCTACGGCGGCAATATCAAGGTCAGCCCGACCTTGACGGCACCCGGCGCGAATGTGCATTTTGAGATCGCCGTCCGGGGGGAGCTGCTGCAATGTGTTGTGACCGATGCGGACAGCGGAAAAGAACTGTGGCGCCATGTGCAGAAAAATGTGGTCTGGAGCAGCGGCACCTTCGGGCTCCGCGTGCTTGCCAAGAATATGGACGGCAGAAATAATCTGAAAAATACTGCGTTTGACAATCTGAAAGTTTTTGTATTTGAATAAAAAATATTCCCGCCGCGAAGCTTTTTTGCGGCGGGAATCTCTCTTTCGGCATACAATATATAGTGTTATTTTCAAAATGGCGCCCATATATAGATCTTTGAAAATTTTTTTAATTTTTTTTCAAAAAAGTGTTGACAAAACATATTGACCGTGCTATAATAACAGAGTCGCAAGGCGGTGAACACAAAAACGAAAACACGAGCCTTAAGATATGGAAGTTTAGCTCAGCTGGGAGAGCATCTGCCTTACAAGCAGAGGGTCATAGGTTCGAGCCCTATAACTTCCACCATTTGGCCCGGTAGTTCAGTTGGTTAGAACGCTAGCCTGTCACGCTAGAGGTCGTGGGTTCGAGTCCCATCCGGGTCGCCATTTAGGCAACCCCTAAATTTTGCCTCTGTAGCTCAGTTGGTAGAGCAGAGGA
>JAFTOT010000015.1 GCA_017463665.1 Clostridia bacterium
AAACCGACTGTGAACCAACAATTTTAGGAAGATGAACGAACAGAACAACAAAAAGAAAAAACAAAAAACGAAGGACGTACTGGGCAACATCCTGTTTGCGCTGCGGGTGATCCACCGTGCGGCGCCGGGATTTTTGCTGGTGAGCGGCACTTGCAATTTGCTGGACGGCTTTCGCTCGGCGCTGACCGAGGTGCTGGTACTGCGCTACGCGGTCAACGCCGTGCAGCGGGGCGAGGACTTTTTTACGATCGCAGGCGTGGTGCTCGTTTGCTTTGCACTGCATGTTGCGCTCAGTCTGATCATCAACTATTTCTCACCGTGGAGCCATCCGAACGTTTACGTTCGCAATAATCAGCTCAAAGTACGCACCTACATCGACAAGATGCTGCAGGAAAAGGCGCGGGCGGTGGATCTTGCGTCCTACGAGGATCCCGAGGAGTTCGACCGCTATTTCAAAGCCTACGACGGCTCGTACAACCGCATCATGGCGGTGTATTGGGGCTTTGTGCAGCTCAGCTTCCGCGCGAGCAACCTCAGCACCACTGCGGCGGTGATCTTCAGCATCGATCCGCTGCTGATGGTGTTTGCACTGCTGCCGTGTGTGAGCGCGGTGCTCTTTAAAAAGTCGAACGACCTAAACTATGAAAGCGACCTCGAGAAGAAAAAGTGCCGCCGCGCGCGTGACTATGCGCTTCGCACCTTTTATCTTTCCGACTTCGTCAAGGAAATGCGCATGGGCAACTTTCCTGAGCTGATGAAATGGCGTTTCGGCGAGGAGATCGAGGCGCAAAAGCGGATCGTCGATCGCTACGCACCGAAAATAGCAACGCTGAAGTTTCTTGGTAACTTTTTACAGGAGATCCTGCTGACTTTCGGCGCGATCGCCTACACCGTGTGGCAATCGCTCGGCACAGGGCGTATTTTGTACGGCGACTGCCTGGTCGTCATCAACTCCATTTCCGGCGTGAGCTGGGGCATCGTCGCCGTCACCGAGGTAATGACGTATATGTGGGATGCGTCGCTCTACATCAGCAATATCCGTGATTTCCTGAATGCAAAAATCAACATCCGAAACGCGCCCGATGCCAAGGCGGTGCGGCGCGGCGACCTCGAGTTCCGTAACGTCTCCTTTACATACCGCGGCGCGGATAAGCCGACCATCCGCAATCTTTCTTTCACCGTCCGCGACGGCGAAAAGATCGCGCTGGTCGGGCAGAACGGCGCGGGCAAGACCACGATCGCAAAGCTGATGCTGCGCCTGTACGACGTGACCGAGGGCGAGATCCTCTACGGCGGCGTCAACATCAAGGAGCTGTCACTGGAGGAATACCGAAACGCATTCGCCGTGGTATTTCAGGATTTTAAAAACTTCTCAACGAACGTTGCCGAGAATGTTCTCCTGCGTCCGCTCCGTGACGGGGAAGAGCAGACGGTACTTGCCGCACTCGACAAGGCGGGTTTTACCGATAAGTTGAATTCGCTGCCGAGCGGTCTTGACACCCGCCTGACGCGCGAGTTTGACGACAAGGGCGAGAACCTTTCGGGCGGCGAGAGCCAAAAACTCTCGATCGCGCGCATCTACGCAAAAGAGGCAAGCATCGCCATTCTTGATGAGCCGACGAGCGCGCTCGACCCGATCGCCGAGTATCACATGTACGAAAACATGATGGATGCTTGCCGCGACCGCAGCGTGGTGTTTATCTCGCACCGCCTTTCCTCGGCGGTGCTCGCCGACCGCGTGATTCTGCTCGAAAACGGCGCGGTTGCTGAGTGCGGCACACATCATGAACTGCTTGGTGCGGGCGGAAAATATGCCAAAATGTTTGCAATGCAGGCAGAAAAATACAGAGAAAGCGAGGTGCGCGCAGATGGCTGAAACCGATAAAAAGAAAAAGCAAAAGCCCGGGCGCGTGCTCTCGAATACGCTGTATTTGCTCGGTATGGCGTGGAAGATCTCGCCGCGCTTCTTCTTGGGCTATATTTTCGACGCGGCGGTACTTGCCGCATGGACGATCCTCGACGCATGGTATTTTAAGCGCGTGTTTGATCTGCTCGACGCGGGCGCGTCCGTGTCCGAGATCCTGTGGATGCTGCTCGCGGTAGGCGTCGTGACCGCCTTGCTGCTGCTTTCCAGCACGGTATACTGGTGGATGGAGAACGAGAAGCAGCAACTGGTCATCAAATGCGGATTGCAGTTAAAACTCTTTGACCACGCGCTCAGTCTCGACATCGGCAAATATGAGATCCCCGAGTTTTACAATGACTTCATTTTTGCCATTCGAAGCGCGGATGTCAAGGTCTGCGATATTTTAAAGGTACTGCGCAACCTCATCCGCCGCTTTGCGGGCGGTGCCGCCGTGTTCGGCATTCTGCTCAGTCTGGATCTGCTTACCGCGGGATTTATCCTTGTGATGACCGTTCCGGGTATGTTTTTCAATTCCTACATCAACAAAAAGTGCTATGAATACGATATGGAAGCCCGCCGCTCCGGGCGCGTGGCGAGCTACGTCAGCCGCGTGCACTATCTCGCCGACTATGCCAAGGAGCTGCGCATCAGCGAGGCGGGTAAGATCATGGATAAGCTGTATGATGAGAGCACCGAGGAGTGCCGCGGGCTGATCCGAAAGTATTTCCGAAAAGTCACTGCGTGCGGCGCGGTGTGGATGGTGGTCGGCGCGATCAAGGACAATGGATTGATCCTCATTCTGCTCTATAAAATGATGGTGGAAAAGACAGTAATGCTCGGCGGCTTTGCGCTGGGCGTGACCTCGTCTTGGAGCGTCAGTTCGGCGCTCAAGGAGATCGTCACCGCCGCGACAGAGCTCGCCAAGCACAGCCTGTACATCGAGAAAATGCGCACCTTCCTCGATACAAAGACGAGTATCGAGAGCGGCACAAAAATGCCCGAAGCGTTTGAAAGTCTCGAGTGCAAGAACATCTCCTTTGCCTATGAAAACGGCGTGGAAGTGCTGCACGACGTCTCACTGAAAATCACCGCGGGCGAAAAGATCGCCATCGTCGGCTACAACGGCGCGGGCAAGACCACGCTGATCAAGCTGCTGATGCGCTTTTACGATGTGACGGGCGGCGAGATCCTGCTCAACGGCGTGAACATCAAGGAATATGACCTCGACGCATACCGCCGTGTGATCGGCGCGGTGTTCCAGGATTACAAGATCTTTGCCGCGACGGTCGCCGAAAATGTTGTCTGCGGACTTTGCAGCGAGGATGCGCACGAGGGCGTGCGCGCCGCGCTGGATGCCGCGAGCTTCACCGACAAGCTGCAAAAACTGCCCGACGGGCTCGACACCCATCTCACCCGCGAGTTTGACGACAAGGGCACCAACCTCTCGGGCGGCGAGAGCCAGAAGATCGCCATCGCCCGCGCTCTCTACAAGCGAGCGCCCGTCACGGTCATGGATGAGCCGTCCAGTGCGCTCGATCCCGTGGCGGAGTATGAGCTGAATCGGCATATCGAAACGGCGCTGACCGATCAGACGGTCATCTTTATCTCGCACCGACTCTCCACCACGCGCGGTGCCGCGCGCATCTACATGTTTGAGCACGGCTCCATCATCGAGGAGGGCAGCCACGATGCGCTGATCGCCGCGGGCGGCAAGTATGCCGAGATGTTCAATTTGCAGGCATCGAAATACCGCACATAAGGAGAGATATGCGCTACCCCCTCGCGTCATCCTGAGCGCAGCGGAGCGGAGTCGAACGGATCCCGAGGGGATAGCAGAAGCAGAAATCTTACGGAGGAGCATTATGAAGATCGCAATTGTCGGCTACAGCGGTTCGGGCAAGTCCACGCTGGCGCGCACGCTCGGCGCGTACCACCACGCAGAGGTGCTGCACCTCGACACGGTACACCATTTGGCAGGATGGAAAGAACGCGACCGAGAAAGCAAGGAGAAGATCGTCAAGACATTTTTGGACGGGCATTCCGACTGGGTGATCGACGGCAACTATGCAAAGCTCTTTTACGATCGGCGCATGGAAGAAGCCGACCTTATCGTGATGCTGCTGTTCAATCGTTTTAACTGCCTTTGCCGCGCGTATAAGCGCTACCGCAAATACAAGGGCAAGAGCCGTCCCGATATGACTGCGGGGTGCGACGAAAAGATGGATCGCGCGTTTGTATGGTGGATCCTGCATGAGGGACGCAGCAAGACCGCACGCGATCGCTACCGCCGCGTGCAGACGCAGTATGCGGGTAAAGTTGTGGTGCTGAAAAATCAAAAACAACTGGACGCATTTGTACAGACGCTGCAATAAGATAAAAATGAACCGCACAGCCAAAGGTATCTGTCTTTGGCTGTGCGGTTTGTGCTTTTGGCACACATTTTGCTTGACAGTGCGTTACAGTTGTGGTAAAATCTATACAAATAGTATTCGGAGGCAACCATGAAAAAGATATTGACTGCGCTGTTTATCTCTACGATATTGGTAACTATGTGCATCCTGAGCGTTTCCGCTGCGGAAAGCGGAACATGCGGCAAAGATCTTACATGGACGTTGGAGGATGGTACGCTCACCATCAGCGGTACCGGCGACATGGACGATTATGATGCTGTATCGGCAGTTACCATTGGCAACGATGGCAGATTCGTGATAACGAACGATCGGAATGCAGATCATGCACCATGGTACAGTGATAGATTTGATATCCAAAAGATCGTTGTTTCAAAAGGGGTAATATCTATCGGCTCGGCAGCGTTTTTCGATTGCACAAAAGTTGTGGATGTACAATTGCCCGAGGGGCTGCTCTTGCTTGGAGACAATGCGTTCAAAAATTGTCGTATGCTCACGGAGATCTGTTTTCCTGAGTCTCTGACAACTTTGGGAGCGACGTGTTTTGAGGACAGCGGTCTTGCAAAGGCGGAGATCTCCGAAAACATTTCCAAGATCGGATGCGGTGCTTTTTGCAGTACACCGCTTACCGAATTTGTGATTGCTGTAGAAAATAAATATTTTTCCACTACAGACGGTCTGCTTTTGAGTGCAGACAAGACGAAACTCTATTGTTATCCGTCTGCACGTACAGATACAAACTATACTGTGCCGGCGTATATCACGCATATCATGGCTCGCGCTTTTTCGCAGTGTGAGAACTTGCGTACGGTTACGCTGCATGATGGGGTGAAGGGTATAGAAGACAATGCGTTCAACCCTTGTAAAAAATTGGAGAGCATTTATATTCCTGCAAGCGTGCAGACTTTAGGGACAGATGTGTTTAAAACGGATGTGGAGCTTACGATTTACGGTGAGGATCGCAGTAAGGCGAGAAGCTATGCCAACGTTAACGGCATTCGCTTTTCTTCCGGTCCTATGCCGACAAATGTATTTGATTGGTCGGTTGATGACGCGGGCGTACTTACGATCAGCGGCACAGGATATATTTCGCAGGAGTCTTTAGAATCTGCTCCGTGGAAAGAAAAAGAACATGAAATCCGTACGCTTGTGATCGATGAAGGTGTCATCGGTATTACAGAATATGTTTTTGACGGTGTTTCCAATGTGGAAAGTCTCGTGCTCCCTTCTACATTGCAGAAGATAAGTGGCGGTCCGTTTCAAAATTGCTCAGAGCTTTTGGATATATCTTTCAGCGCAAGAAATAACTATTTTTGTGTAGAGGACGGTGTATTGTTCAATAAGAGAAAGACGGGGCTGTACCTTTATCCTGCACAAAGATCGGGCGACAGCTATACGGTGCCAAGCGGCGTGTTGGAGATCTTTGATTATGCGTTCTGCAGTGCAAAGCTGCAGGCGATCTACATTTCGAGTTCCGTAAATAGTATTTATCAAAGTGCATTTACAAACTGTGATTGGCTGTCTATCGTTTCGTTTGCATCCGGATGCAAATACGTACAGCTGGATACCTTAAAGGGATTGAATGTGCGAGCGATCTATATCCCGGACGCGATCAGTTCTTTGATGGTTTACGGATACAACGATCCAAATGTTGTTATTTACGGGGATAAGCCAGACGACAGTAGAAAATTATATACGTTGCAAAACGGAGAATTGGTTCCAACGGTCTATAAGAGCTTTGCTGAGAAACAGGCCGAGCGTATGGGGGTTCCGTTTGTCACCGATCCGCTGCCCAAGCTTTCTACTTTCTGGACGTTGGAGGACGGTGTGCTGACCATATCGGGAATCGGCAAGATGCCCGATTATGAGAAGAATGGTGCACCATGGGAGTCGAAAAAAGACAAGATCCATACGGTCATTATCGAAGAAGGCATTACCAAGGTCGGCGATTATGCGTTCTATCAGTGTAAGTCACTCAAAGAAGTCGAGCTGCCGAACACGCTTATCGGCATCGGCGATGCGGCGTTTGGAGAGTGTACTGCTCTGGAGAGTGTAACAATTCCGAAAAAAGTACAGGAGATGGGTTTCTTCCCATTCTATGGATGCAGTGCTTTGACGGCACTCAAAGTTGAGGACGGTAACTTACATTTCCGCGCTAAAAACGGTGTGCTTTACGATCATGCCGAGACGGAGCTGATCGGAGATCCTGCCGATGCATATCGCCTGCGGGATGTGCTCCTCATGCTGAAAAGCAAGCAGGATATGGCAAAACAGGATGCGGTTTCTTTGCTTTTAAAAACACTGGTTGCGGAATAACATGCCAAAAAAATGCACTGCGTTTGCAGTGCATTTTTTGGCATGAATTTTAAATAGGCATGCGAAAAATGCGTGCGGGGAGCGTTATATCTGCATACCGCTTAAAGGAGTAACAGATGAAATTATTATTTAAACAAAGATTCTTTTCATGGTTTGACAGCTACGATATTTACAACGAAGCGGGCGAGACCGTGTACACTGTCAAGGGGCAGCTTTCGTGGGGGCATTGCCTCAAGATTTACAACGCCGCAGGGCAGGAGATCGGCACGGTGAAAGAGCGTATTCTCACCTTTTTGCCCAAGTTTGAAATGTATATCGGAGACAGCTACATTGGCTGCATCAGCAAAGAGTTTTCCTTCTTCACGCCGAAGTACAACATTGATTGCAACGGCTGGCACGTGGAGGGCGATTGGTTTGAATGGGACTACACCATTTACGGATCATCGGGGCATACGGTTGCCACCGTGTCCAAACAGCTTTTAAACTGGACCGATACCTATGTGATCGATGTCCGCGATCCCAAAGATTCGCTCAGTGCGCTCATGCTCGTGCTCGCGATCGATGCGGAAAAATGCTCGAGGGATTAGAAAGCCGATGATATCTTTTTCGTAAAGTGAAAATAGCAGGCACCGAAACGCGGTGCCTGCTATTGTATTTCTTGCTCCAAATCGCGGAATAGATCCGATGTAAAAAAGTCGATGATATCAATACCGAGACCGTCGCAAAAAGTCAACTATGATAAACTGTAGAAGAATGATATCTCTGCTGCAACGGGTAGTTGGAGAAATTACAACCGCCCGTCGCTTGACGGATGTGTTGATATAGTGTATACTGTAAATCTAAGACAGCTTTGAAAGGTGGTGCTTCTATGAAAAAGGACAGTAAGCTCGCATCCGCGATCTTTGCGTTTCAGACAGCTTGGAAGATCAACAAGAAGGTATTTCTTGCGTGGATGCTGGCAAGTGTTGTGCTTTCGGTTTTGCCGGCGATCGTGCTGGTGCTGAACCGTGAGGTCATTTCCACGATCTCGGATTTTCTCGCAACCGGAGAAGGCGCTTTTTCGGATATCGTCGGCAGTATTCTTTGGCTCGGACTGTTTGTGGCTGTGAACGGACTTTCGGGACGTGTGAATCACGACCTTGTCTACATGATGATGTACGACACCTACTACTACGGTATGGGCGAGCAGTTTATGAACAAGCGGCAGAAGGTGTCGCGCGAATATCTGCTTGACAAAGCCGTGCGCGATGAGATGCAATCCACCTCGATGAAGTATTCCACGCTCAACAGCTTTATGACGGGACTTGTCACGGTGGTGGGAAAGCTGGTTTCGACGATATCGCTGCTCGCGGTTGCTGCAAGCGTGTCGTGGGTGATCTTTGCGATCTGCCTTGGTTACATAATCCTTGCGGCGGTGTACAACTTTTATGCAAGCAACCTTTTGCAGGAAAAATACGAGATCTACGACCGCGCACTGCATCGTACCCGCTATTATCAGACGATGGCACGCGGCGAGGGACTTGCCAAAGAGGTTCGTATCTACGAGTCGCGCGACGATATTTTGAAGCAGTGGAACGAAGCCTATAAAACCATTGAAGACATGGATAGAGCACAGGTCCGCAAACGCGAAATGCAGCCGTTTTGCAGCGGTCTGTTGTTCTATATCACCATGGCGGGTATTCTGCTGTATTCGATCTTCTCGGTTGCAAAGGGGGATATGACTGCGGATGTATTTCTCATGGTGTACTCGCTTTCGACAAGCTTTTCGGGCGCGATTTCCGAGATGACCAAGGGCATCGGCAACATTTCCTGGGCACTCTTTGAGCTTGGGCGGCAGCGCAGACTTTTATTCTCCGCACCCGAACGTAAGGATACCGAAAATCCGCGAGAGGTGGACACGAGCGCGGACACGGTCTATGAATTCAAAAATGTCACCTTCGGCTACGATCCCGAAAAGCCGGTGCTCAAAGATGTCAGCTTTAAGATCAAAAAGGGCGAAAATGTTGCGCTGGTCGGCTACAATGGCAGCGGCAAGACCACGCTGACCTCGCTCATGCTCGACAGCTACCGCCCGCAGTCGGGCGAGGTGCTGTTCTACGGGCATCCGCTCTCTGAATATAAGTACGACGATATCAAAAAGCAGATCGGCGTATTCTTTCAGCAGTGCTTCATTTTCCATTCGCCGCTCCGCGACAATGTCGGTTACGGCTGCGTAGAGGAGATCGGTAACGAAGCGCGCATCAAAGAAGCGATCCGCGCAGGCGGCGCGGAAAAGGTAGTCGCCAAGCTGCCAAGCGGCATGGATACATGGCTGCGCCGTGATATCCGTCCCGACGGCGTCGGACTTTCGGGCGGTGAGCAGCAGCGCGTCTGCGTGGCGCGTACGCACATGAGCGAAGCCCCCATTATGATCTTCGACGAACCTGCGGCGGCACTCGATCCGATCGCCGAAATGGAGCAGTTCATGGAGATCAAGAAGAAAATTGCGGGCAGAACCTCGGTGTTGATCTCGCACAGAGTCGGCTTTGCGCGGCTTGCCGATCGTATTCTTGTCATGGAGGGCGGCAGACTGGTCGAGGACGGTACGCATGAAGAACTGCTCGAAAAGGACGGCGTGTACGCGTCCTTCTTCCGCGAACAGGCAAAATGGTATGACAACGGTGAGGAGGTACAAGAAGATGCGAAAAGACCCGGCGATGGAATATAAAAAGAAAACCGTCGAAAAACTTTCCTTTAAAGAGACCTGCACCGTGATCGGCAAGGCGCTGAGAGTCAGTCTGAAAACCAAGACCGCGTTTTCCTTTGTGATCAGCATTCTCGGTTTCGGATTCGCTTTTCTTCCCGCACTTGTTTCGTCGGTGCTGAAGCTTTTCACCGATGAGATCCAGACCATGGCGACCGGCGGGGCGTATGAAATGCACTATGTGCTGCTTT
Source organism: Clostridia bacterium (assembly GCA_017463665.1). Classification (GTDB taxonomy): domain Bacteria; phylum Bacillota; class Clostridia; order Oscillospirales; family CAG-272; genus UMGS902. The sequence goes on from JAFTOT010000015.1 coordinate 9,565, forward strand.
TATTCGGCGTGCTGATCCTTTTACATATTGCGCAGGTCGGCTTCAACTTCATCAGCGGGTATGTGCGTGCCTGCGACGGCATCCGCACGCATAAATTTCTGATCCGGCACATCATTGATTGTACATGCCGTGTGCGGTACAAGTACATTGAAAATCAGGCGGAGTTTGCGCAGAAAATCGAGTTTGCAAACTCCTATGCGGGCTCGCGCGTTGCTGCAAGCATGCAGAATATCATCAGCTGGCTGCAGCAGCTTGTCACCTTTGTCAGCGTACTTTGGCTGCTTTCCGAGGTCAGCATTTGGGCGGCGGCACTTTTGCTTGTCACGTCGATTCCCGCGGCGATCCTCTCGTATAAACAGCGGGATGCCACCTATGTGCATAATGTCAAGTATATGATGGAGGGCGCACTGGTCATCCACTACATGCAGATCTTGACCAGACATAACCCGTTTAACGACATCTGCCATTTCCGCATCTTTGATTACCTCAAAGGCAAGTGGCGGGAGATCTGCAACGACTATACCGGCAAGAAGAACGCCATGACCAAAAAGCATGTGCTGTACAACAGCGCGGCAGACCTTCTTCGCAATCTTGTGTACATCGTCGTTTTACTGGTGGCGGCGTATAAGATCTATGAGGATCCCGCGCTGGGACTCGGTACTTTCACGCTGATGATGTCGCTGTCGAAGTCCTTTCAGTCGGTCACTTCCAATCTGCTTGTGCAGGGCGGCGTGTTTTTAACCGATATTTCCTACATGCGCGATTACTTTGATCTTGACAAGCTGGAGCAGGAGAAGATCGACAAGGACGCAAAGCCGCGCGAGAGCGGGGAAGTGCGTTTTGAAAATGTACAGTTCACCTATCCCGGCTGTGAAAATCCCGTGCTGAAAAATATCAACGTCCATATCCGCGACGGCGAGACGGTTGCCATCGTTGGCGAGAACGGCAGCGGAAAGACCACCTTTGTCAATCTCCTTTGCGGTATGTATACGCCCGAGCGCGGCAGCGTTTCGATCGGCGGACATGACATTGAGGAAAATCCCACGGCGGCACGGCGCACCGTATCTGCCGTGTTTCAGAACTTCGGCAAATACGATGCAACGCTTCGCCATAACATCACGGTTTCGGATCCCGATCGAAAAGAGAAAGATGAAGATGCCGAGCTGTGGAAGCTTTGTGAGCTGACCGGCTTTGATACCTGCGTCAAGGAGCAGCCGCACGGCTTTGATGAGGAGATCGGAGACTTTGCCAAGAAAGGCAATGACCTTTCGGGCGGTCAATGGCAGAAGCTTGCACTGACGCGTGCGCTTTGGCGTAACAAAGCGCGCATTATGGTGCTGGATGAGCCGACTGCGGCGCTCGATCCGATCGCCGAGGCGGATATCTATAAGAACTTTGCCGCGATGACGGGCGGCAGAACCACGCTGCTCGTTTCGCACCGTCTCGGTGTCACCTCGATCGTTGACCGAATTTTAGTATTCCGTGACGGCGAGATCGTTGAGGACGGCAGCCACCGCGAGCTCCTGCAAAAGAACGGCTACTACGCCGAGCTCTACCACGCCCAAGCCAAGTGGTATACTGAGGAGATGAATATATAGCGGCAAAGCCGCTATATAATGAATTGCAATCCTGCGGATTGCATGATTTGAGCACTGCGTGCTCATGATTTGCCTATGGCATGATTTGCGCTGTGGCGCATAAGAGATTGCAATTCAAATCATGGAGCGCCATGCGCTCCAAATCATGACGGCGCAGCCGTCAATTCATGCGCGTCTCGCGCAAATCATTAACACCGTAACTATTGTATCACAGTATCATACCAAAACAGCCGCCCATCGGGCGGCTGTTTTTATTCGGGGATATATTCGGCAATGTCGCCGAGCTCGCATTCCAAAGCGACGCAAAGTTTATTTAGGGTTTTGGTTTCCATATTCTCATTAGCTTTGAGTCTGCGCACCGTTTTACTGTCGATGCCGCACTTCTCACGAAGCCAATATGTGGAGACACCTTTTTTCTCCATAGTCACCCACAACCTATCAAATGAAATCATCTTCTGCACCCCCATCTTGACAATTCTTATTATGGGGGTTATAATTCTATTTATTAAGGGGATATAATCCCCATAAAAAGGAGTACGCTATGGAGTTATACAAAGATATCCTCACAAACCTACTGTGTGAGGAAGAAGTAGAAGTTCATTTTCCTAATCTAAAAATGGACGTCGAACAAATGCTGAATCTTTCTTGCTACAAAGCTCTGAAAGCAATCAAAACAATTTTAGAAGACGAAAGTTTGAACGATTCTGAATGCTTTCTGAAAATCGAAGAGATTATCTGTATATTTGAATCTCTCGGTAGTCCTTGCAGAGGTCGCCACGACTTCGGATAAAAACAGCCGCCCCGTCGGGCGGCTGTTTTTGAATGATTTTCAGATCTTGAAATGCACGGGCAGACCTGCTTCGTGGCGGAATTTGACTTCGCCTTCGATGAGGGGGCGGAGGTAGTCGAGGCACTTTTCGGTGACGTTGTTGCCGGACGGGGTGATGAACTCATCGGGCACGCTGCGTACCTTGTTTGCAACCTCTTCAACCGGAACACTGTCAATGGTGATCTTGTAGCCGACCTTGCTGCGGATGAAGATCATGACATGGCCGCTGATGCCGCGCAGGGCGAATTCGACAGCCTTCTTACCGACTGCGACCGACTCGCGGATATCGGTTGCGGAGGCGATGTGTGCTGCGCAGCGCTGCGAGGTGTTAAACTCGACGGCGCGCGTCTTACAGCCAACTTCCTCACGCAGAGCTTCGGCAAGGACGGTACCGGTGCCGGAAAGCTGTTTGTGTCCGAATGCGTCTGTCTTGCCGTTTTCGCTGACGTATCTTCCGTTGGCAAAGCGGACGCCCTCAGAAACGGCGATGACGACATTGGGATGCGATTTGAGCGCGGTGCGGATGTCGGAGAAGAAGCTTGCCATATCAAACTCGCGCTCGGGCAGGTAGACATAGTCGGGGCCGACACCGCCCGACAGACGGGGCAGCGCAGCCGCAGCCGTCAGCCAGCCGGCGTCACGTCCCATGATCTCGGTGATGGTGACTGCCTTGGTCGTGTAGACCGCGCAGTCGCAGATGATCTCTTTGACGGAGGTGGCGATGTACTTTGCCGCCGAACCGAAACCGGGGGTATGGTCGGTGCCCCACAGGTCGTTGTCGATGGTTTTCGGCACGCCCATGATACGCATCTCATAGCCGACGCTTTGCGTATACTCACTGAGCTTTTGCACGGTGTCCATCGAGTCGTTTCCGCCGATGTAGAAAAAGTAGCGGATGTCGTACTTCTTGAAAATATCGACAATGTACTCGAACGAAAGGGGATTTTCCTTGGGGTCGGGGAGCTTTTTGCGGCAGGAGCCGAGCGCCGCTGCGGGCGTGTGCTCCAGATCGGTAAAGTGCTGCTCCGAGTTGAAGATCTTGCCGAGATCGACGAGGCGTTCTTCGCACAGACCTTCAATGCCGTTGCGCATACCGTAGACCTTGCCGATCACGCCTTTTTCGGCGGCGGCGAGGGCTCCGCGGATAACACCGGACAGGGTCGCGTTGATCGCGGCGGTCGGACCGCCCGACTGACCCACTACGGCGTTGCCATAGAGTTTCTCCATAATACAGTCTCCATTCTATTTTATTAACATTTAACAGTATACCACAGATTTCCATAGCGGTCAATGCAAGTTTTCAAAAGACGCAATTTGGTTTTTTGGGGATGATTTACAGCGTAAATAGCATTGACGGGCGCGCAGTATTATGGTATAATATTAAGAATTCAAATACGGAGGGCAGCTATGACCGCTTACGAAAAAATCAATATCCGCGGCGTGGACTTTTTGAATGTGGATCCCGCCGAGGCGGCAAAGGTCGGCGTGGAGATGCTGACAGGCGACAAGGTCTGCACGGTGTTTACGCCCAATGCCGAGATCGTACAGCTTTGCATTGAGAAAAACGAGTATTACGATCTCTACAACAGCGGCGACATGGTCGTTGCCGACGGCGCAGGCGTTGTCAAGGCGGCGAAGATCCTCGGCAAACCGCTCAAAGGCAAGGTGGCGGGCGTGGAGCTTGGCGAAGCGATGCTTGCATACTGTGCAAAGAGCGGCGACGGCGTATTTTTCCTCGGTGCCAAGCCGGGCGTTGCCGATGAGGCGGCGCGCTGCATGGCAGAGAAGTATCCGGGGCTGCAGGTCGTGGGCACAAACGACGGTTATTTTCAAAAGACGGGCAGCGAGAGTGACACGGTGGTCGAAAAGATCAACCAAAGCGGGGCAAAGCTGCTGTTTGTCTGCCTCGGTGTACCCGTTCAGGAGCAGTGGCTCGCGGCAAATAAGGACAAGCTGACGGCGGCAAGAATGTGCATGTGTCTGGGCGGCAGTCTGGATGTATACGCGGGCACGGTCAAGCGTGCGCCGAAGATCTTTATTAAGCTTTCGCTCGAGTGGTTGTACCGACTTCTGAAGGAGCCGAAGCGCCTCGGCAGAATGATGAAGCTGCCGAAATTCCTGATCGGCACCTATGCGGAGCGTTTTCAAACCAAATAAACTGTGAAAATTCCATAAAAACGAATATATGCGGCACAAAAGTCGTTAGTAATTTAACAAATTTGCAAATTTTTTTCGCGAAAGTCTTGTATAATTCAAAATTTGTGGTACAATAGATAAGGATGTGTATGCGTACATATCTTTAAGCAAAAATCAATAATTTTTTATATATTCGGAGGACTATGAAAATGGCAGTAAAAGTTGCTATTAACGGTTTCGGTAGAATCGGTCGTCTGGCTTTCAGACAGATGTTCGGCGCAGAGGGTTATGAGGTTGTTGCAATCAACGACCTGACCAAGCCTTCCATGCTGGCTCAGCTTCTGAAGTATGACACTGCTCAGGGCGGTTACTGCGGCACCATCGGTCAGAACCTGCACACGGTTGCAGCTGACGACGAGGCAGGCACCATCACGGTTGACGGTAAGACTCTCAAGATCTACGCAGAGAAGGACGCTAAGGATCTTCCTTGGGGCGAGCTCGATGTAGACGTTGTTCTGGAGTGCACCGGTTTCTACTGCTCGAAGGAAAAGTCTCAGGCACACATCGACGCAGGCGCAAAGAAGGTTGTTATCTCCGCTCCCGCAGGTAAGGATCTTCCTACCATCGTTTACAGCGTAAATGAGAACACCCTCACTTCCGATGACAAGATCATCTCCGCTGCATCCTGCACCACCAACTGCCTCGCTCCCATGGCTAAGGCTCTCAACGACTATGCAGCTATCCAGAGCGGTATCATGACCACCGTTCATGCATACACCGGCGACCAGATGATCCTCGATGGTCCTCACAGAAAGGGTGACCTCCGCCGTGCACGTGCAGGCGCTCAGAACATCGTTCCGAACTCCACCGGCGCTGCAAAGGCAATCGGTCTCGTTATCCCCGAGCTCAACGGCAAGCTGATCGGCTCCGCTCAGCGCGTTCCTACCTGCACCGGTTCCACCACCATCCTCGTTGCTGTCGTTAAGGGCAAGGATGTTACCGTTGATGGTATCAACGCTGCAATGAAGGCTGCTTCTTCCGCTTCCTTCGGCTACAACGATGACAACATCGTTTCTTCCGACGTTATCGGCATGACCTACGGTTCTCTGTTCGATGCAACCCAGACCATGGTTGCTAAGATCGACGATGATACCTACCAGGTACAGGTCGTTTCGTGGTACGACAACGAGAACTCTTACACCAGCCAGATGGTTAGAACCATTAAGTACTTCGCTGAAAGAGTATAAGTTAGCTGCATAATAAAAGATCCCGTGCACCGCACGGGATCTTTTTGTTATATTCGTATGCTTACTTGCCGTAGACTTTGCCGTAATAGTCGGTGTAAAGGATCTCGGTGGAGAGGGTGAATTTGTTTTTGACCAGCGCGATATACTTGTCGAGATAGCCTTCGGGCAGCTCGGTGACGCCTTCGCGCAGGGTAACTTCGCCGTTTGTGCAATTATAGTAGACTTTATCGGTGACAAAGCTGCGGTCGGCGAGGACGGCGATATGCTCGCCGGTGGACAAAATATCGGTGCCCATCAAGAGGCGGGAGTCGTATTCAAGTCCGAGAAGGTTGGAGAGAGTGGGGAGCACATCCAGCGAGCAGCAGGGGACATCGACCGTGATCGGCGCTTCCATGGATGCACTCCAAACGAGCAGCCCCGAGCGGTATTTGTCAAACTGCTCGTCCATCTCTCTGCCCGCAAGCTCGGAGAGATAATCCAGCCCGAGCGGATAGGGATAGTGGTCGTTGGTCAGGACGATGAGCGTGTTATCCAGCGCGCCTGCTTCTTCTAATTGTCCGAGCATGTACTCCAGTGCGAATTCCAGTTCCAGATTGCATGCGATATACGCCTTTGTCTTGCTCGAATAGGGAAGACCGTCGGTCAGCGGCTTGTTTTTGTCTGCCATATCGTTGTAGCCGAAGGTATAGGGCATGTGACCGCTGAAAGTCAGAAAATACGCGTGGAAAGGCTGCACCTCACCGTTTTCATCGGGCGTGAGCAAGAGCGGCAGCGTTTGCTCCATCATCGAAAGGTCGGAAGTGGGATATGTCTCCACGGGTTCCAGCCCCTGATTGAACGCAACAAACGTATAGCCCATATTGGGGTGCGTTTTGTTTCTGCCGTAGTAGCTTGCGGTGTGATTGTGCACGGCATAGGCGCTCGCGTCGATGCTTGTAAACCGGTTGCCGAGGCAGAAGGGCAGATAGTTTTCCTTAGAGGTGGTAAAGCTGTTGTAATTATAGAAGGTCGTCCAGCCTTTGCCGAGCAGTGAAGTGTCGGGGAGCAATCCCGTCAGCAGTGCGTATTCGCCGTTGGAGGTGTTGTCGCACACGGAATTGTAATAGTTGTTGAAAATAAAGCCCTCGGTCGCAAGCTTGTACAGCGTGGGTGTGCGGTCCTTGTCGATAAAGTGCTGGGAGAAGGATTCGGCGCAGATCATGATGAGGTTATAGCCTTCAAACATGCCGGTATATTCATTTTGCTTGGTACCGCTTTGCGTGGCGAAATATGCATGCAGCGTTTTCACTCGCTCGTCTTCTTCCGTTTCGGCGAGAGCGGCAAAATCGACATCGGTGATGTTGTAGGCATACTCGGTGTCCTCCTGCGTATCGCTGTCATCGGGAATATCGAGGATGCCGCTGCTGCTCTCACCGAAGAGCAGTCCGCGGATCTCCAGCCGCAGGGATGTCAGAATGCCGAAATGGCGCGTGCCCATGCTGAGAATAAAGGTGTCGTGATAGATGTCATGGGGCGAGTAGATCTGCGTGCCGCCGAGAGGCAGGCAGAGCACCGTGCCGAAGTGTAGCACGAAAAAGAGCACAAGCTCGATCAGCATAGCGCGCCACGAGGTTTTCTTGCCCTTAGGCAATCCCAGAACCGTCAGCAGGATCAGCACAAGGATTGGCAGAATGAGCCAGATCAGTCCGCCCGCGCTGTCGAGCACTTCGAGCATCGCCGCCTCGCCGAAATGCGTCAGAGCGTCGCCGCCCATTGCAACCTGCGCAATGGACATAAACGAGTCGCAGAAAGTATAGTATACCATCTGAACGGCGAAGACGATCAGCAGCAGGATCGTAAGAATATAGGAAGCGATCTTGCGTGCCCGATCACCAAGTGCCGCGCACACGGCAGCGAGCAAAAGCGCGGTGCCGAGCGCAAACAGGATCATAAAGATCGGGATACCGCTTTCAAAGCCGAACGCGTGAAAGCGAACGACCAGTTCGGAAAAAACAATGTCTGCGAAGAAAAAACAAAAATAAAAAAGTACCACAGGAAACGATGTGGATTTCAGTTTCATTTTCTTAACCTCTGTATTACATTTATATTACATTATTTTAGCACTTGGTATACGGTTTGTCAATAAAGTAAAAATAATGTAAAAACAATCGATCATTTTACCTTGTATCCCCGATCGAAAAATGGTAGAATAAAGCAAAAAGGGGGAATGTTTGTGCAACCGAATCTTGTGATCGTTATGACCGATCAACAGCGTGCGGATCTGCGCCGCGGCTGCGGTTATCCGCTCGATACCATGCCGTATCTGGATCGCTTTGCCGCGGGTGGAATGGATTTTCGCTGTGCGTATACGCCGAACCCTTGCTGCGTTCCCGCACGCATCAGCATGTTTACCGGACGTTACCCATCCTGCCACAATGCGCGTACCAACCACAATATCCGTGATGTGCTTTGCGGCGACGATCTGATCGACGTACTTCGTCATGCAGGATATCAGACGGCGCTCTGCGGTAAGAATGATACGCACCGCACGCCCAAGGATTTTGATTTCTGTGAGCGCACAGGGCATCTCGGGGGTGGAGGAGAGATCAACGAAACACCCGAGCAGATCGAATTTTCCGCTTTTTTGCAGGCGACAAAGCATATGGAGATGCATGTGCCCTCGCCCGGCGGGGTAGAGGTGCAGCACCCCTATCGGAATGTGACCTCTGCGTTTAAGTTTCTGGATACCGAACGGCGGGCGGATGCACCGTTTTTCATGTGGCTTTCTTTTGCCGAGCCGCATAATCCCTATCAGGTACCCGAGCCGTATTTTGACATGTTCCCGCCCGAGACTTTGCCGCCGCTTGCCACCAATGCAGACGACTGTGCAAAAAAAGGTGAGGATTTTGTTTGGGAGCGCCGCGCATGGGAAAAGGTGCTCGGCGCTGATATTGAAAACCGCATACAGCGCATGCGCTCCAACTATCACGGTATGCTGCGGTTGATCGACGACCAGTTCCGCCGCTTTATGGAGGGACTGGAGGCGCGCGGTCTGCGGGAGAACACGGTGGTCGTATTTCTTTCGGATCACGGCGACTATGTCGGCGAATACGGACTGCTGCGCAAGGGCGTGGGACTGCCCGAGGTTCTGACGCGCGTTACCATGGCATGGCAGGGACCCGGCATCGTGCAAAAGAGGGATACATCCTCTTTTGTAAACCTTGTGGATATTCTGCCCACTGTTTGTGATTTTATCGGAGAAGAGATTCCGTTCGGTTCGCAGGGGCGCAGCCTTGTGCCGCTGCTGCGCGGCGAGAGCGTGCCGAGCGGCGAGTTTGACGTTGGCTACTCGGAGTATGGCTACGGCGGGCTCTACTGGAACGAGGACGATCACCTCACTACCGCTGCGGATCGCTGCCTGACCGATGGCAAGACTTTTGCCTGCATGAGTTCCTGGACGCAGGCGGGGCAAACGCGCATGGCGCGTAAGGGCGACTGGAAAATACAGATGGACATGCTCGGAAACGGTTTCCTGTACAATTTGAAAGAAGACCCGTACGAGCTGCATAACCTTTTTGATGACGAGGCGTATACCGCGATCAAGGCGGAGATGCTCGCTTCGCTGACTGCGGCTGTGCTGCGTGCATCGGATCCGATCCCCGCGCCGCGCAACCGCTACCGTACGAAGCTCCATCCCAAGGGGTACTGGTTTGACGACGGCTATATTGCCGACGATCCGGGCGTGCCCGACGGTTCGATCACCGATTTTGTAAAGCGAAAATCAATGGGAGTTTGAAACTATGCCGCCGCTGAGTATTATGATCAAGCCCGTTTCGGGTATGTGCGATCTGCGCTGCCGCTATTGCTTTTACGCGGATGTTTCCGCGCACCGTGCGCAGGCTGTTTTCGGCAAAATGAGCGAGGACACTGCCCGTGCGCTGATCCGCCGCGCATGTATCTATGCGGATGGAAGCATCACCTTCGCCTTTCAGGGCGGGGAACCCACGCTTGCCGGTCTCGGCTTTTACGAAAAGTTTGTTTCGCTTGTCCGTGAGTACAACACGCGCGGTCTGCGGGTCGCTTATTCACTGCAGACCAACGGCTGCGGACTGACTGATGCATTTTGCGCGTTTCTTGCCAAGCATAACTTCCTTGTCGGTGTGTCGCTGGACGGCACGCGGCAGACGCATAACGCCGCACGCGTGGATGCGGTCGGAGAGGGCAGTTATGACCGCGTGCTGTGCGGTATCAAACTGCTGCAAAAGCATAAGGTCGAGTTCAATATTCTCTGCGTCGTCACCGAGGCGGTCGCGAAAGCGCCGAGGGCGGTCTGGCAGGCACTCGCTCCGTATGGGTACATACAGTTTATCCCTTGTATAGATGACTTTGACGGCGGAAAAAGCGTTTTTTCGCTTTCGGCGAAGAGCTATGGTCAATTTCTCATTGCCACATTCGATCTCTATGAAGATGCGTTCTTGCACGGCAAGCCGATCAGCGAACGGCGGTTTGACAACTATCTTTCCATGCTGCTCGGGAATATGCCGGAGCACTGCGGCATGTCAGGGCAATGCGGTCTGTATTTCCTCATTGAGGCGGACGGAAGCGTCTACCCTTGCGACTTTTATGTGCTGGACGCGTGGCGCGCGGGCAGTATCTGCGAGACTTCGTTTGCGCGGCTGGAGAAGAGCGAGCGCATGACTGCTTTTCGGCAGATGTCGCTGCAAAAGCCGTCTGTCTGCCGCGACTGTGCGTGGTATCGCCTTTGCCGCGGCGGCTGTCGGCGGGATCGAGAGCAAGTGCTGGGGGATGCACTCGGGGAAAACCGCTTTTGCGAGAGCTATCGCATGTTCTTTACGGCACGTTTTGAGCGATTGCAGGGGTTGGCAAAAAGAATTGCGGAGGGGACACGGTAATGTGGATCACGGTTTTGGTTTGCCTTGGCTGTACGATCCTCGGCGCGATGTCGGGGATCGGCGGCGGTGTGATCATCAAGCCGCTGCTGGATGCGGTATTGCCGCTCGGCATGGAGAAGGTCAGCCTGATCTCCTCTTTTGCCGTGTTCTCAATGGCGCTGTTCAGCATTGCGCAGAACTGCCTCGGGCGGGGTGGTCGCAAAGAATTGGATATCCGATATGCGCTTCCGCTGGCACTTGGCAGTATGGTCGGCGGTGTATTCGGTAAAACGGTTTTTTCGGCGATTGCAAAGCTTTTTGCAGAGGGTGACGGTATTGTAAAGCTGCTGCAGAATCTTGCTTTGCTGCTGCTCATGCTGTTTATTCTTTTGTTTAAAAATCGGCAAATATATGATGAAGGCGAGCGAAATCCGTTTGCCGGCATCCCGATCGGTACGCTGCTCGGTCTTTCGGCGGCGTTCCTCGGCATCGGCGGCGGCCCTTTCAATATGTTGGTGCTGACCGCGTATTATCGCATGCCGTACAAAATAGCGGCGATCTATTCGCTGTTTGTGATCCTGTTTTCGCAGGGCGCGGCAATCGTGACTGCGGCGCTTGGCAATGCGGCGCTTTTTGATGCGCGGTATCTTCTCGCGGCAGCTATGGCCGGCATTTGCGGCGGCATGGTCGGTCGGCGGCTTGCTGTGCGCCTGTCTGAAAAAGCAGTGCGCGCCCTATACAGCGGAGCGCTTGTGTTTATTGTGGCGCTGTGCCTGTTCAACATTCTTTCCGAAGCGATATAATATGATTTGAAAAATTTTGTTACCTAAAAAGGACGGTAGACAATATGAATAAGATCATTACGTTTGAAAATCTTTCTACTTTTTGTTATTGCAACTACAATCTGTGCAAAACACCCATTCGGGGCATCGTGCTTTCGTTTCGCGGGCTGGGCAGTATGAAAGCCTTTACCGATGATTCCCCCGAGGTCGCGGACGATGCAAAGCTGTACGGCGAGCAGGGCATCCTCTATGTCAAGCCGAGCACAAATCCGTGGTCGTGGATGAACCGCCAGGCAGTCGCCGTGACCGATGAGATCGTGGATGTGCTGTTTGAGCATTTTGACCTGCCTGCCGATACGCCGATCGTCTCCACGGGCGGCAGCATGGGCGGTCAACAGGCACTGGTGTATATGCTCTATGCCAAGCGCACGCCGATCGCCTGTGTGGTCAACTGTGCCGTATGCGACATGCCCTATCACTATATCGAGCGCCCCGACCTGCCGCGCTCGATGTACAGTGCATTCTATGAGGAAGAGGGAAACATCGAGGATATTTTGAAGACGCGCTCGCCGCTGCATCTCGTAGACAAGCTGCCGCGCGTGCCGTATTATGTTTTCCACTGCAATAAAGACACTGCGGTCAACATTGACATGCATTCCGAAAAGCTGGTTGCCGCTATGCGCGCCGCAGGACATACCGTGACCTACCACATCGTCCCCGACCGCGGTCATTGCAGCCTGACCGACGAGGCAAAAGCGCTCTTTGCCGAGTATGTCTGCAAAGAAATTGAAAAGAAATAAGCCGCAAAAAGCCGCCGCACGGCGGCTTTTTGCGTGTGGAAAAGGAATGTTTATGTGCATAACGGTTACGCACAAACTTTGTAGGGACAGAATGCGACCTAAGGTCGCTATGTCCCTACGATGTATTGATCCCCATAAACCATCATTTTCCCATACGATTCTTTTTCTTGTTTTTACTCTTTACTTTCGGTGCAAAATAAATTATACTATTATTATACTGTTCAACACATCACGGAGGAATTTTCGATGGCTACTATTCTGTTTCCGTTTGGAAAAGACAAAATTTCGTATACGATCGACGATGCAAGACTGAAGGGTGTACTCACTTCCAGTCTGCATGCATACACGCCCGCTGACGGCGAGGAGGCACTTGTCAAAGCTGCAATGGAGAATCCTTACGGCTCGGAGAAACTGAGCGCGCTTGCCAAGGGCAAGAATAAGGTCGTTATTATTGCCAGCGACCATACGCGTCCCGTTCCGTCCAAGGTTATCATTCCTTTTATGCTCGCTGAAATTCGCGAGGGCAACCCGAATGCGGATATCACCATCCTCATCGCAACCGGTTGTCACCGCGGCACGACCAAGGATGAACTGGTTGCAAAGTTCGGCGAAAAAATCGTAAATGAGGAAAAGATCTACGTGCACGATTGCGAGGAGACCGACATGCTGGTCAACATCGGCACCCTTCCCTCGGGCGGTGAGTGCATCGTCAACCGCCTTGCGGTCGAGGCGGATCTGGTCGTTGCCGAGGGCTTTATCGAGCCGCACTTCTTTGCAGGTTATTCGGGCGGCAGAAAGAGCGTTCTTCCCGGCATCTGCTCCAAGCAGACCGTGCTTGCTAACCACTGCGCCGAGTTCATCGACAGCCCCTATGCGCGCACAGGTATTCTCGAAAACAACCCCATCCACAAGGATATGATCTGGGCAGCACGCGCGGCAAAGCTCACCTATATCGTCAATGTCGTGATCAATGAGGAAAAGAAAGTCGTGTATGCCGTTGCGGGCGACGTAGAGCGCGCGCATGAGGCGGGCTGCGCGTTCCTCTCCAAATACTGCGGCGCAAAGGCGACCGAGAGCGATATCGTTATTTCCACCAACGGCGGTTATCCGCTCGACCAGAACATCTATCAGTCGGTCAAGGGAATGACTGCGGCGGAGGCGGCTGTCCGCGAGGGCGGCGTGATCATCATGCTTGCTGACGCAAGCGATGGCACGGGCGGCGACGAGTTCTATCACTGCATGAAGGCGAAGGACGATGCAGCCGAGATCTATGCCGACATCATGACGCGCGGCAGAAACGAGACGGTCGGCGACCAGTGGATGACGCAGATCCTCTCGCGCATTCTGATGCGTGCAAGCGTTGTCTATGTTTCCACCGCCGATCCCGAGCTGATCCGCGGCTATCATATGATCCCCGCAAAAACGATCGAAGAGGCAATGGAGATCGCCGAAGACATTCTGAAAGACAAGAACGCAAGCGTCACCGCCATCCCCGACGGCGTGTCGGTCATGGTTGTAAGGTAAGTGTTTACACGCTTGCGTGTAAACAAATGAATTGCCCCTGCGGGGCATGATTTGAACACCGAGTGTTCATGATTTGGCTGCGCCGTGATTTGCGCCTGCGGGCGCATTTGGGGCAATTCAAATCATGGAGCGTAGCGAGAAATCATGACGGTATAGCCGTCAAATCATGCGCGGTACGCGCAAATCATTCGACTTCAATAACGCAAAGGAATCACTACATGAAAATCATTGTTGCAACCGATTCTTACAAGGGAACGATCGGGGCGAGTGAGGCGACGGAGATCATTGCCGATGAGATCGCCGAGAAGCTGCCGACGTCCAAGGTTATCAAGCTCCCCATCGCCGACGGCGGCGAGGGCAGCACCGATTGCTTTGTGGACGCACTGGGCGGCGGCTATGTCGTGACTACGGTCAAAAACTGCTTTTTTGAGGACACACAGGTTAAGCTCGGCATCGTGGACGCGGGCGAGACTGCGGTGATCGAGATCGCGGCTGCGGCAGGACTCGGCTTTGCCGAGGGACGCAAAAATCCCATGCTCACGACCACGTACGGCGTGGGGCAGATGATCTCGGTTGCTGCGGGACTGGGTGTCAAACGCGTTTTGCTCTGTCTCGGCGGCAGTGCGACAAACGACCTCGGCTGCGGCGCGGCTGCGGCACTCGGCGTGCGCTTCTTGGATGCAAACGGCGAGGACATGCTGCCGCTGGGCGGTACGCTGGACGAAGTTGCGTCCATTGACATGTCCGAGGTGTCCGATGCCATTCGCGCACTGGAATTTGTCTGCCTTTGCGATGTGCAGGGCACGCTGACGGGATCGAACGGCGCAGCAAAAATGTTTTCTCCGCAAAAGGGCGCTTCGCCCGAGGCGGTCGAGGTGCTGGAGGCAGGCGCGTTTCATATGCAGGAGGTCATTTTGCGTGACCTCGGCATCGATCTATCCGATCTCGCGGGCGGCGGAGCTGCAGGCGGATTCGGCGCGGGCGCAGTTGCATTTCTCGGCGCGAGCATCCAAAGCGGCATTGACACGATCCTCGATACCATCGGCTTTTCCAACGCGCTCGACGGTTGCGACGCTGTGATCACGGGCGAGGGCAGGGCGGATGAACAGAGCTCGACCGGCAAGGCGGTCAGCGGCGTGATCCGTCTGGCGAAAGCGAAGGATGTTCCCGTCATCGTTTTGGCGGGCAGTGCAGGCAATACCGATGCGCTCGGCGCGGACGCGGTCTTCTCCACCGTGACTGATTTTTGCACATTTGCGGACGTGCGCGACCACGCCAAAGAGAACCTGCGCCGTGCGGCAAAAAGCATCGCAACGGTGCTTGCAGTCGGTGTAAATAAAGTGTAAAAAAATCAAGCGTTTTCTACATTGACTTTGCTTTTTTACTGTACTATCATTAGATTAGATACTAATACTTTGGAGGATAAATACGATGAAAACTCTTTTCGGCACCATGCCCGATGGCAGAGAAGTGTATGCGTACACCATTGAGAGCGGCGACCTCAGCGCGACTGTACTTTCCTACGGCGCAACGCTGCAGAAGCTCGTACACAAGGGCGTTGATATCGTTTGCGGCTATGATTCCCTGGACGCTTACAGAACTGAGGGCGGCTATCACGGCGCGATCGTCGGCAGATATGCAAACCGCATCGGCGGAGGCAAGATCACGCTCGACAGTGTGGACTACCCCATCGCCCGCAACAACGGCGAGGCGCATCTCCACGGCGGCAATGTCGGCTTTGATAAATACCTCTGGAACATCGAGGAGGACACTTGCAAGAAGTGCGGCGCGCCGAAGCTCGTTTGCACCATGACCTCTCCCGACGGTGACGAGGGATATCCGGGTAACCTGCAGGTCAAGGTCACCTATAAGATC
Organism: Clostridia bacterium; assembly: GCA_017463665.1. Classification (GTDB taxonomy): domain Bacteria; phylum Bacillota; class Clostridia; order Oscillospirales; family CAG-272; genus UMGS902. Next base: position 25,227 of record JAFTOT010000015.1, read on the forward strand.
GTCGAGGGCGCTCTGGTCATCGACTACAAGGCTACCACCGATAAGCCTACATACGTCAACCTGACCAACCACGCATACTTTAACCTCCACGGCATCGCAAACGGCGATAACCGCGACCATATGCTCACCATCCATTGCGACAAGGTGACCGATGTGGATCCCAAAACGCTGCTGCCCACCGGCAAGTCTCTGGACGTTACCGGAACCGCGTTCGATTTCCGCACCGAGAAGGCGCTCGGCAGAGATCATGAGAATACCGGTCTCGGCATTGTCGGCTATGACAATAACTTTATTCTGAACGGCAAGGTCAAGGAGACCGTCGGAAACCACGAGCTGACGGTTGCGGCGGTTTGCCGCACCGCAGAGCGCGAAATGACGATTCTCACCACCATGCCTTGTATGCAGATCTATTCCGCGATCGGTGCAGGCGGCACGCCGTTTAAGGGCGTAGCGAGAAGACAGAATATGTCGGTTGCGTTTGAGACCCAGTATGAGCCCGACAGCCCGTCGCATGGCGAGGCAAGACTCAATCCCGGTGAGACCTATCATCACATCACCGCATACAGACTGAAATAAGAGGTAGCCATGATTTACGACAGCATCAAAAAACTTGTTACTTATGCTGAGGAGCACTTCCTCATTTCGCCCGTAGATCACGTATGGGCGACCAACCGTATTCTCGAAGTGCTGAACATCCGCGAGTATGTCGAGCCGGCCACCAATTTTTCGGATGTTGATCTTGAGGAAACGCTTGCAGAGCTGCTGGACTATGCGGCGGCAAACGGTCTCATCGAGGACAATACCACCGCGTACCGCGATCTGTTCGATACCAAGCTCATGGGTCTGCTCACGCCCGCGCCGCATGAAGTGATCGACATGTTCACTGCACTTTACAGCGAGTCCCCCGAGGCGGCGACCGACTATTACTACAAGCTCAGCCGCGACACCGACTATATCCGCACTTATCGCGTCAAGAAGGATCTGCGTTGGGTATACGCAAGCGAGTTCGGCGATCTCGACATCACCATCAACCTCTCCAAGCCCGAAAAAGATCCCAAGGCGATCGCCGCAGCGCGTAACGCTGCAAAGAGCTCTTATCCGAAGTGCGCGCTTTGCCACGAGAACGAGGGATACGCAGGTCATCTGAACGCCGCAGCGCGTCAGAACCACCGCACCATCCCGATCACCATCAACAATTCGCAGTGGTACATGCAGTATTCCCCCTATGTGTACTACAATGAGCACTGCATCGCATTCAACGGCGAGCACACGCCCATGAAGATCGACCGCGCCGCATTCGGAAAGCTGCTCGATTTTGTTACGCTGTTCCCGCATTACTTCCTCGGCTCCAACGCCGATCTGCCCATCGTCGGCGGCTCCATCCTCAGCCACGACCACTTCCAGGGCGGTAAGTACGAGTTCGCCATGACCAAGGCTCCGATCGAGAAGGAACTCACCTTCAAGGGCTTTGAAGATGTCGAGGCTGGCATCGTCAAGTGGCCGCTTTCCACCATTCGTCTTTCCGGTCTCGACCGTGAGCGCATCATCGAGCTTGCATCCAAGATCCTCGACGCATGGCGCGGTTACACCGACGAAGACGCATTTGTCTTCGCATTCACCAGCGGTGAACCGCACAACACCATCACGCCCATCGCGCGCCGCCGCGGCGACAAGTATGAGCTGGATCTGGTGCTGCGCAACAACATCACCACCGAGGAGTATCCGCTCGGCGTTTACCATCCGCATGCGGAACTGCACCACATCAAGAAGGAAAACATCGGTCTGATCGAGGTCATGGGACTTGCCGTTCTGCCTTCGCGACTGAAAAACGAGATGGACCTGCTCAAAAATGCGATCCTTTCGGGCGCAGATCTCTACAAGGATGAAACGCTCGCAAAGCATGCCGATTGGGCATACGCCTTTATGAAGGAGCAGACCGTCACCGAAGAGAACATTGACAAGGTCGTTGAAAACGAGATCGGTAAGGTCTTTGCCGAAGTACTTGTACACGCAGGCGTGTATAAGTGCACCGAAGAAGGCAGAAAAGCATTCGACAGATTCGTTGCATACGTCAACAATAAGTAAGCATATCCAAAACGAGCCTTGCCCCAAGGCTCGTTTAAGGCTGTCGAAAAACCAAGTTTTTTCGACAGGTAGGGGCGCGAGTCTCGGCGACTAAGGAACTAAAGTTCCTACCGACCTAAAGGTCGCACTCAACCGTTCGCGCCCCGTAAGGAGTTTTAAAGCCGGCGCATGTCCGTCTTTAAAACAGGATTTTTATTGGAATAGCTTGTCGAAAATACTTTTTCGACAAGCTAAAAACGAGCCTTGCCACAAGGCTCGTTTTTCTTGACAGAAAATGGGCAATACTATATACTGAAATTGTTACATGCAAATCTGTTTTTTGACAAGGGGTAGAGAATGAGAATTGTAAAGTTTCTATGCGCGCTTTGTCTGCTGCTTTTTGTGTTGGCGGGTTGTGAGGCTGCCGAACCTATCCATACAGAACCGCTGCCTGAGACGACGGAGAGCGTCACTGCGCAGCTTTCCATGATCGAATCCGGATCTGCGGTATCGGCGGCGATCGAACCGGTAACGACGGTGCAGGTGTCAAGCGAGTCGTCTGTGACAATGCCTGTGACAACGGAGATCGTCACAGACAAACTTGCAGGCGCGGTGCCTGTGACGACCGTGCTCCAAACGACCGAATCGGTGCCCGATTCGGTGATGGTGCCGATCCTGATGTTCCATGATGTGAAAACTTACGCTGGCGGAACTTGGTCGATGTCGGCAGATAATTTTCGCAAAAGAATGGAGTTCCTGCTCGACAACGGGTACACGCCTGTGACTTTTGAGCAGCTTGCAGACTATGCGGACGGCGCGGCATCCCTGCCGAAAAAGCCTGTGTGTATCACATTCGACGACGGTTATTACAGCAATTATAAAAATGTTCTTCCGATCGTCACCGAACTGCAAATTCCCATCACCGTATTCGTGATCTGCAGTGCGGTTCGCCCCGAAGGTGTCGAACCCGACGCAAATGAAGAGGCACTCAGCATGATGAGCGCAGCGGAGATCGCGCAGATGGAAGCCTCGCCGTTTGTGCAGGTGCAATCGCATACTTACGATCTGCACATCGTGGGCTACG
>JAFTOT010000043.1 GCA_017463665.1 Clostridia bacterium
GGAAGAAGGCGTTGATTCTTGCGATCTTGGACTCGGCAGAGAGCTTGTAGGTCTCATAGATGTTGGTTACAGTCTTGCGGTTCTCGAAGATCTGCGAGAGCTGATCCTTGTAGCCGCCGATGTTGTAGTATACACCAACGTCGTATACACGGGTCGCGAAGATGATGTCGAGCATCTCGGAGCTTTCCTCATCGCGCGTGTACTGACCGACCAGCGTCTTTTCATAGTACGCGGGCGTCAGCAGCTGCTGACCCTGATATGCGAGCATCTCCAGAATAAAGCCGGTGCGGTCGATATCGCCGGGAGTCTCGGGGATGCAGAGGAACTGTGCATGCCATGCAGCGATATAGTGACCGTACTCTTCCTGCGTCTCATCGTATTTCGGATACGGCAGAATACCGAAGTCCACTTCACTGTCGCGGTGGTAGTCAATTGCGGAGAGCATGGTGAAGTAGAACATGGCCTGATCGTTGTCGAACATGCTGTTTCTGTATTCGCCCCAAACGGAGGAAGCTACGTTCGTACCGGTCTCATAGTTGTACTGATAGTTGAAAACGTGTGCTCGGTCATATACGATATCCAGATACTTGTCGTAGAGGTTGACTACGCGCTCGCTGTACATCGTCAGCTCCATTGCACCGGCTTCATTGATCGTGCAGATACGCTCACCGGCGCCTGCCAGGATCGCCAGATTGTTATCGCGGGAGCAAAGCAGACCGTAGGTATCCATCTGATTCTGCAGCCCGTCGTTGTTGGTATCGCCGCCGACCTGCTTGACCATTGCGCCGAAGGTCTCGAGCGTCCACTTGCCCTCTTTGACCAGCTCGTACGGATCGTCCAGATCATACGCGCTGACCATGTCCTTGTTGAACAGCAAAACATGGGTTACACGGTTGTCACCTGCAGAGATGTCGCCCGTGGTATAGTACATCTTACCGTTGATGGAGAGATCCTGATTTGCCTTCTGATCCCAGTAAGGCTTGGTCAGGTTGATATACGCGGTATCGTTGAGGTCGTGCAGATAGCCGTTGTACGCGAGTGTTGCTACATCGTAAGTACCGATCATCGCGGCGTCGTAGTTGCACTCGCCTGCCATGTAATCGGTATAGATCTTTTTGTAGCCGTCGCCGGTTCCGCCCGAGGAATTGGACTTAACGATATCCTCATTGATGATGTTGACGTCGTAGGTATCCTTCATGTACTGATTGCGGCGATAGATTGCCGTATCAATAACCGTACCGCTTTCGCCTTCCGACCGGAAGTCGTTCCAAGCGTAGTTGCCTGCAACCAGAATGGTGAAATCACCGGAAATATCGCCGATCTCTTCTGCGGAAGGCAGATCGGGAGTATTCGGATCCTTCGTGGTGAGAGCCGTGGTCTGGGTCGGTGTGCCGGTGGTCGAGGCGGGAGTCTTGCCCTGGTCATTGTCGCACGCCATCAGCATGGGCAGAAGCATCAGACAAGCCAGCAGCATAGCAAGAATTCTTTTCATTTCTCGTATGTTCCTTTCTGTATTTTGGTACCGAGAAAATCCCATGCACTTGACCGTAAAAGAAACGCAACACCACAAAACGCCGATTCGTTCTGCTCTCCAACGGGCCGCTTCTCGCGCGATCAATATAAACATTCGTTTTCTCAAGTATCTGATTCCATTATACAATGCAAGTGTAAAAATACAATCAAATTTTTACACGATTTTTTAAGGGGAATTTACGGTTTTTCTTTAATTTTTACGAAAATCGCCGCAAAAAGCTGTGCAAATTGCACAAAAAAAGAACCGTGCCGAATGGATGTTCAGCTCGGTTCTTTTCCATTATCTTGTTATGAGAGCGATCTCGCTGAGCGCCGCATACGAAAGCCCCTCCGTCAGATACACGGTGACCTTGACCGTCTCTACCTTCGTTCCCTCGGGCAGAGTATCGAGATAGATCGTCGCGGGGTTGCCGACCGCGCCGCGGAACGGGCGATCCTTGATCACATAGGTGCCGTTGATCTCCACATCCACCTTGGCAGGCTGATAGTCTGCCGTGACGGAAGGATAGATCCACACCGCCGCAACATCCTGCGGCGTATCCAGCCTAATCTCTACCGTGCCGCCGTCATCAAGGGAAAAGCTGCCGTCGATGCCGCCCTTGCAGATGCCGTCAAACAGGTTCTCGATCTTGGACTTCGACGCAAACTCCGCCTTTTCGCCCGTCGCACTGTACGTAAAACCGTCGTGCAGATGGTAGTAGCCGCCAAGTCCCGACGGCAGGAGTCTGCGCGTCTCGCTCGGACCGTCTACTGCAAGCGTGCCGTCCTCGCGAATGATCAGACGGTCGATCGCAAGGCTGCGTCCCTTTTCCACGGTCGGAGGAACGGTGTGTACATGGTACACAATGTAGATCTCGGTTCCGTCGGGTGAACGCAGAATATTGCAATGTCCGGGGCCCGTGACCGTCTCGCCGTTGCCGGCGAGGATGCGGCAATTCTTCGTTTTTACAAACATTTTCAGCGGGCTGTCGGAGGTCGCATAGCCGACCGAATAGTGCTCCGTGGTGTAATAGTTCGCACTGTAGAGCAGATAGTAGGTTCCGTTTTCCTTGAATACAACAGGTCCCTCGTTCCATACAACCGAACCGCTCTTGAGCTCCCAGCTCTGTACGGGCGTGGAGATCAGAACAGGCTCACCGATGATGCCCGAAAGATCCGCTTTCAGCTCAACACCCCACGTCTGGCTGGTGCGTTTGCCGTTTACGTAGTTCGTGGAATTATCCTTAGAATAATACATATAGACGCGCCCGTCGTCATCAAAGAACAGGCTGGCGTCGATCACGCTGAACTCGGGCGAGAAGAAAGGCTCGCCCTGTTTGAGCGGCTTGAACTTTCCGCTCGGGGTATCGCAGACCGCGATATCGATGGAATGGAATCCGTTATATCCCATTGCAGAAAAGATGAAATAGAATTTTCCGTTATATTCGTATACCTCAGGCGCCCATCCCTTTTCCTTTGCCCAGCCGAGATCCGAAAGGCTCAGGATCGGCGTGCTCTGCGTCTTCCAGTTCACAAGATCCGTGGATGTACGCACGCTGAACTTGCTGCCGCCCGTGCAATACAAATAATATGTACCGTCATGCTCCAAAATAAACGGATCGGCAGTACCGTCGGTCAGCTTGTTCGTATAAAAAATGCCCGGGATCGTAGTTCCGTTTTCGATCTCTGTCAATTGCGGCACCTCCTCTGTCGTCACTGCAGTCGTCTGTGTATCTGTCGGTTTCTCTGTGCCCGTACAGCCCGTAAACAAAGCTGCAAGCAGGAGCGCACCCATCAAACGCTTTGCCCATTTCATATACCGTTACTCCTGTATTTTGAGATTTGTACAATCTTATCTTAACACGCCTGTACAAAAAAATCCATGCATTTTTTACAGAAGTTCCTTGTACATTTTACACCCAATGCAAGAAATTGCACAAAATCCGATTCTTTTTACACCGATGCGAAAAAGCTGATCATGGTGAATGATCGTTTATGTTACGGGCATCTCCGCCCGAGATCCTTCGTTTCGCTACGCTTGTATCAGGCATCGCCTGATACAATAGGAACCTTCGGTTCCTTATACTCTAAGGATGACAGGGCGGGTTTAAACAAAAGGCTTATAAAAGCTTTCGTTATCGCTATGCAACAACCCCCGCTCGTCATCCTTGAGCGATGGCGAAGGATCTTGCGGGGAGATATTAGCCTCCTCATCCATCCTTCCCCGCAAAATTACGCGCTGAACACGCACTGATTTATTACACAAAAGCCATGCAGGGAGTGCATGGCTTTTTTACTGCTTTGGCTTATTCCGCTGTGTTCTGCCGGAAGAAGGCATTGATCCTATCGATCTTGCCCTCGGCAGCAGTCTTGTAGGTCTCATAGATGGTCGTCAGCGACTTGCCGGTTCTGACGATGGCGCTCAGCTGGCTGCTGTAGGTTCCGATGCTGTAGTACGCGCCGACATCGTATACAAGATTTGCAAAGATGATGTCCAGCATTTCCGCACTCTCTTCATCACGGGTATACTGACCGACCAGCGTCTTTTCATAGTACGCGGGAGTAAGCACCTGCTGACCGTAATATGCAAGCTCCTCGAGAATAATGCCCGTACGGTCCCGACCCCCTGCCATCATGGGAACGCAGAGATACTGGGAATGCCATGCGCTGACAAGGTTACCGTAGCTTTCCTGTGCCTCGTCCAGTTTCGGATACGGCAGGATACCGAAGTCGTTTTCCAGATCGCGCAGATAATCCATGTAGAACATCGTGTGCGAATAGAAAAGACCCTTGTTGGAGTTGAACATGGCGATGCGCTCCTCGTTGGTGGAGGTAAGCCCGGTTGCGCCGGTCATATAATTAAATTGATAGTTATAGGTATGCGAATGGTCGGTAACGATATCCAGATACTTGTCATACAGATCCACCGTGCGCTCACTGTACAGCGTCAGCTCGATCTCGCCGGCATCGTTGATCGTGCAGATTCGTTCCCGCGCAGCCGCAAGAATCGCAAGATTCGTATCGGTAGGCGTGAGCAGACCGAAGGTATCGTTCTTAATGTAAATAGCGCAAGAATGCCACAAAGTATACGTTTCATTTCCGAATCACCGTCTCTGTACAAATTGAACAACCACGCGACCGTTTTTCGGATCCGCAGTGCTCCATTTATACAATACCATAAATCTTTGTAAAGTCAACCGCGACAAAAAAGATAGGAATTTTTTCAATAATTATTGTGATTTTTTTCATTTTTCATCGTTTTTCCGCCATGCATCATACATACCCACCGGAATTTTGCAATTAAAAACCGCAAGGCGAGCCTTGCGGTTTTTGATGCTATTCCATTATTCGTATTCGACCACGTCTACCCAGCCGAGAAGGAACTGGCGTTCCTCGGGTTTGCCCTTGACCGATTGCGATGCCGCAACGATGGGCATCCATTTCTGCACGTACTGTTTTGCCGTGTCACTCTTCTTGCAGAAGGTGTCAAGATAGGTTTCCGCGCCTTGCAGATCGCCGTCCAGATAGAACAGCAGATAGGTTCTCGCCACATCGGCGGATGCATTGCCCTGCGTAACATGCGCCCAGTCTACAATGTAGGGCACCCCGTCGGGCGTGATGATGATGTTGGAGGGGTTAAAGTCACCGTGGCAGACCTTGTCATGCTTGGGCATCGACGCAAGGCGGGTGTGCAGCTCATAGCGGGTAGTCGCATCGAGATCCGCCTGATCAATCTTGCGGTTCATCTTATCCTTCAGACGTGTCAAAAGCGGCGCCCTATGCGCATGCACCTGCATTTGCAGATCCACGAGCAGTTCGATGTATTCGTTCTTCTTCTCGGGATTCTCACGCATGAGCTGTTCAAGCGTTTTTCCCTCGATGTAGTCCATCACGATCGCCCATTTGCCGTCCACTTTCACGACTTCATGGATCTTCGGAATATGGAGATCGGTCTCCTCCACGCGCGCATGCCCCAGTGCCTCATTGAGTACATCCGCCTTGGAATAATCCTCGTTAAAGAGCTTAATGACCTTGTCACCGTCACGGTAGATGGTTTTTGCGGTGCGAACCGCGATCACTTTTTCCAGTTTCATGTGCGCGCCTCCTTATATGTTCTCGTGCTTACCGTAGTAAGCGTTCAGGTACATCTGCTTGATCTCACGCATCAGCGGGTAGCGCGGGTTGGCGCCCGTGCACTGATCGTCAAACGCCTGCTCGGTCATTTCGTCGAGCCTGTCGAGGAAGTCCGCCTCGTCAGCAACATACTCGCGGATCGTAGACTTTATGCCAACTCTCTCTTTCAGCTCGTCAATCGCTTTGATCAGATTTTCCACCTTTTTCTCGACCGTCTTGCCGCCGAGTCCGAGGTAGTCGGCGATCTCGGCATAGCGCTCTGCGGTGTGCGGGTGGTCATACTGCGGGAAGGTACCCATCTTCGCGGGAACCTCACTCGCGTTAAAGCGGATCACCTCGTCAATCATCAGCGCGTTTGCAACGCCGTGCGGCAGATGGTGGAACGCGCCAAGCTTATGCGCCATGGAGTGGCAGACGCCGAGGAACGCGTTTGCAAACGCCATGCCCGCCATGGTTGCGGCATTTGCCATCTTCTCGCGTGCCACGGGATCGTTTGCGCCGTTGTCATACGCACGCGGCAGGTACTCGAAGATCACCTTCAGCGCGCGGAGTGCCAGACCGTCGGTATAGTCGGTCGCCATCATCGAAGCATACGCCTCGAGCGCATGGGTGACCGCGTCGATACCCGATGCGGCGGTAAGCCCCCTCGGTGCGCTCATGTGGAAATCTGCATCCACGATCGCCATCTTGGGCAGGAGCTCATAGTCTGCCAGCGGATACTTCACGCCGGTAGTTTCATCCGTGATCACGGCAAAAGGCGTGACCTCGGAGCCGGTGCCCGCCGATGTGGGGATGGCAACGAAATATGCCTTTTCTCCCATCTTCGGGAAGGTGTAGATACGCTTGCGGATATCCATAAAGCGCATCGCCATATCCATAAAATCTGCTTCGGGATGCTCATACAGCACCCACATGATCTTTGCCGCGTCCATCGCGCTGCCGCCGCCGAGTGCAATGATGCAATCGGGCGCAAAGGCGCGCATCTGCTCTGCACCTGCCTTGGCACAAGCGAGCGTGGGATCGGGCGCAACATCAAAGAAGGTGGTGTGCTGAATGCCCATTGCATCCAGCTTATCGGTGATCGGCTTGGTATAGCCGTTATTATATAAGAACGTATCGGTGACGATAAACGCCTTTTTCTTATGCATCACCGTGCCGAGCTCGTCGAGAGCGACCGGCAGACAGCCCTTTTTGATATACACCTTTTCAGGCGCACGGAACCACAGCATATTCTCTCTCCTCTCCGCAACGGTCTTGATATTTAACAGATGCTTGACGCCTACATTCTCGGAGACGCTGTTGCCGCCCCAGGAACCGCAGCCGAGCGTCATGGAGGGAGTCATTTTGAAGTTGTAAAGATCGCCGATACCGCCCTGCGAGGAGGGGGTGTTGACCATGATACGGCAAGCGTGCATTCTCTCGGCAAAAGCATCCAGCTTTGCGCGCTCCGTAATGGTATTGAGATAGACAGACGCGGTATGTCCTCTGCCGCCGTCCTCGACGAGCTGCTCCGCCTTGTCAAGCGCGTCTGCAAAGCTCTTGGCGCGATACATGGCAAGCACGGGCGAGAGCTTTTCGTGCGCGAACTCCTCGGAGAGATCGGTGCTCTCGACCTCGCCGATCAGGATCTTGGTATTTTCGGGCACGCTGACGCCCGCCAGCGATGCGATCTTGTGTGCGCTCTGACCGACGATCTTCGCGTTGAGCGCGCCGTTGATCAAAATGGTCTTGCGCACCTTTTCGATCTCTGCGCCCTCGAGGAAGTAGCAGCCGCGGTCGGCAAATTCCTTTTTCACAGCATCGTAAATGCTGTCCGGGGCGATCACCGACTGCTCGGATGCGCAGATCATACCGTTGTCAAACGTCTTGGAATGGATGATCGAGTTGACCGCGAGGAGAATGTCCGCCGACTCGTCAATGATAGCAGGTGTATTGCCCGCGCCGACGCCAAGCGCCGGTTTACCGCTGGAATACGCCGCCTTGACCATGCCGGGACCGCCTGTCGCGAGGATGGTGTCGGCTTCCTTCATGATAAAATTGGTCATCTCCAGCGAGGGAACGTCGATCCATGCGATGATGTCCTCGGGAGCGCCTGCCGCCACAGCCGCCTCCAGAACGATCCTTGCAGCGCAGATCGTGGATTCCTTTGCGCGCGGATGGGGGCTGATGACAATGCCGTTGCGCGTCTTCAGCGCAAGCAGCGTCTTGAAGATCGCGGTGGAGGTGGGGTTTGTGGTGGGAATGACCGCCGCGATCACACCGATCGGCGACGCGATCTTCTGCGTTCCGTATGCCTTGTCTTCTTCGATCACGCCGCAGGTCTTGGTATCTTTATAATGGTTATAGATGTACTCGGCGGCATAATGGTTCTTGATGACCTTATCCTCGACGACGCCCATTCCCGTCTCACTGACGGCAAGCTTCGCCAGCGGGATACGCTGTTTGTCGGCGGCAAGCGCGGCTGCACGGAAGATGGCATCCACCTGCTCCTGTGTATAGGTCGCAAACTTCTTCTGTGCGGCACGTACACGGGCAAGCGCATCCTCCAATTTTTCCACGCTGTCGACGATCTTGTATTCTGTGGTACTCATCCTGCGTTTCTCCTTACTTTTTTTAGTTTGATGGGGGCATCCTTGATTCTGTTAAAATTTTAACATTCTTGCGAGTGTTTGTCAAGCCTAAAAAACCAACGAATACTGCTGTCCGCATGCTGCTTTTTTACGTGAAATTGTTCAAAATCAATTATTCTCAAACAGCTGTGCGCGTTTTTTACGCAGTGCGGCAATAAAGATCTGGTCAAACGGTGTCAGCAGATAATCCTTGCGATAGATCAGCACATCGGTATACGCATTGGAACCGAATGCGGGGCGCTGCACCAGATGATAGGCATCGAGCAGCCGCTGCGGTATGGGAGAGACCCACATATAGGTATTCGGATTTGCGTGCAGCAATGCAAACTGGCTGCTGCGCTCAAACATATAAATATGCTTATCCGAAAAATCGTTACTCGGTGCACGCTTTGTCTCCGCTGCCGACAGCGACGGGATATACGGATCCCCATGGAGCACTTCGATGCCCTCCTGCAGATCTTCCCCGCTGATATTCTCCTTCTTGGCAAGCGGCGACCGCTCGGACATGAGCAGCAAATAAGAAAAGGTCACGACCGGACGGTACTCTAAATTTTTCTCTGCAAAGGTCTGCGCAAAATACTCCGAGAATATTTCCTGATACCGAACGACACCGAGATTGTAGTCCCCGCTGCAGACATTGTCGATGGTGTGCATCGGGTTGGTTTCCTTATAATAAAATTCTGCGGGCTGTTTCAGATCGATCTGCGATGCGACCTCCACAAACGCCTCGGCAATATAGCTGGCACGGGGTACACAGGCAGAAAACTTTTGCCGATTGCGCTGCCCGTCGCGATAGAGCGATTCCATCTCGTCTACCTGATTGAGTATACGGCGCGCATACTGCAAAAATTCTTCTCCCGCCGCAGTCACGATAATGCCTCTGGAGCTGCGCTCAAAAATAATGATACCCAGCGATTCTTCCAGCTCTTTGATCGCGCGGCTGAGATTGGGCTGTCCCATGAACAGATTTTCCGCCGCTTTGCTGATAGATTTAGTTTTGGATACCTCCACGGCATACCGTAAGTGCAACAGATTCATTCTTTGCACCTCCTGTCGAAACCTTTTTACTAATAAAATTTTAACACAATCCGATCTTTTTGGCAACATATACGCCAAAATTCTACATATTTTGAAAAATTTTTATACAAAAAGTGCTGTCGGTCATCCGACAGCACTTTTGTTTTGGTTTATTTTTCGTAAAAGGTTTAAAATCGGGAAGATCAAAAATGATGCCGCAAAATTGCCGAGTGCATGCGTCACATCAAAAGCGAATCCCGCCGCGATCCAGGCAAGCGTTTTTTCAAAACTCAGACCGAACAAGATCGCCTGCCACGGGGCATACAGTACACCGAATAACAGACCGAACAGCGTGCACGTCAGCGTATAGCAGAGCTGCGCCCCCCACCGCGGCAAATTCTGAGGCAGCAGGAGCGTGCACAGCCAGATCAGCGGAAAGATGTAATAATACGGCACAAGCCACGTGATGCCGCCTGTAAAAACGGTTTCCAGCACCAAATACACAACAACGGGAACGATTCCCTTTTTACGGTAAGCCAGCGCGTATACCATAGTGAGCATGGTGGCGGGATGTACATTCGGTATCCACTCCACCAGTTTTTTGCCCGCGAACATCACAGCCCCAAGCATGGCAAACACCGTGATCTCGCGGACGGTCAGCCGCGTGCGTGCTCTCATTTTGCTACGCGGAACTCCACGTCTTTTGCATCCGCGCTTTTCAGCGTGTCAACACCTGTCATCGACATTTCGCCGTCGGTGTACAGCGACCAGTAGGTACCGTCGATGTCATAGTCGGCAACCACGCCGCACACGCTCTTGACATACAGACCGTAAGGACCCGCTTCGCCCTCGATCAGTTCGAGCTCGAGCAGGGCTTCCCCAACGATCTCTTTATCGGTGGAAACCGTGTAGCGCTTTGCACTGCCGTCGGCAAAGATCGCCGTAAAGGTAAAGGTATACTGTCCCTCTCCGATCGGCTCTGCAATCGGTGCGCTCTGCACATCCGATGTGCCCGTCGTTTGGGGAGGAGTTTGTTCGCCGCAACCGACCAGTACTGCTGCCACAAGCAGCAAAAGTGTCAGAACAAGCGAAAGACGAGTAAAAAGAGTTTGTTTTTTCATGTTCTTTTCGATCCTTTCTGTTGATACATCGCCGCAGCCGCGATCTCGGCACTCGCATACGCCCGCGTTCGATCTCGAGTATTCCGACTCACCTATGGCTGCAAAACGCCTTCTCAATGCAAAGTGCATCAATGACCGCTCTCGCCGGGCGCACGTGGCAATGCGCCCGTCTTGCAGCAAAAAGGTTCACGGCGGCGTGCCCGCCCGGGAATTGCACCCGATTCCTCTCGATCTGCTATAGATAAGTATAGCACCGCGGAAGAAAAAAGTCAAAGAAAAACCGCATGCTTGTTTGTAAGCATGCAGTTTTTGGTTTATTTCAATACCGATACGGCATCGGTGATGCTCTTTTCGTAAGCTTCCATGCCGTATTTATCCACTTCGGCTTTGTTCTTTTCGCCGTGCGTCAGACAGCCTGCACCGTTGATACAGCCGCCCATGCACGCCATGCCCTCAATGAAGTTGGCATCCAGCAGGTTCTTGCTCTTTTTGAGCAGTGCCGTGCGGCACGCCTCGATACCGTCGCAGACAGCAGCCTTGAGCGGGAAGTCCTCGATGCCCTGCTCTTTCAGCGCCTGCTTGACCGAATCGGACAGACCGCCGCTGCGGGCAAAGATACGTCCGAAGTAGGACGCGTTATCCAGCACGCCCTCTGCAAGCGTGGTGATGTCGATGTCGCGGCTGTCAAACAGCGCCTGCAATTCCTCAAAGGTCATTGCCGCATCGACATACGGGCGCACTTCTTCGAGCTGCACTTCTCCCTTCTTCGCCGTGCAGGGACCGATAAAGACCACCTTGGCATTCGGCGTGATCTGCTTGATATACTTGGCGATCGCCGTCATGGGCGAAGGATTGTGCGAAACGAGGGGTACAAGCTCGGGGAAGGCAGACTTTATGTATTTGACGAACGCGGGACAGCAGGAGCTGGTCAAAAAGCCCTTCTCCACAAGCTCCTTCGACTCGGACAGGGCGACCATATCCGCGCCGAGCGCCGCCTCGACCACCGTGAAGAAGCCGAGCTCTTTGAGGCCCGTAATGACCTGCCCGAGCTTTGCGTAGGCAAACTGGCTGGAGATGGACGGTGCCACAACCGCGTAGACCTTGGTGTTTTTGCCGCCTTCGCTCTCTCGGATCATATCGATAACGTCGAGAATATAGGAGCGGTCGGTGATCGCACCCCACGGGCACTGGTATACGCACGCGCCGCAGGAAATGCACTTGTCGTAGTCGATCTTCGCCGCTTTGTTTTCATCCATGGAGATCGCCTTGATCTTGCAGGCGTTCTGGCAGGGGCGCTTGCGGTTGGCAATGGCTGCAAAGGGGCAGACTTTTGCACACTGACCGCACTCTACGCACTTGGTCTTGTCGATGTGCGCCACATGGTTGTGGTCAAAGGAGATCGCGCCGCGCTTGCAGACGTCCTCACAGCGGTGTGCAAGGCAGCCGCGGCAGGAGTCGGTGACCTCGTACCCTGCTGCGGGGCACTCGTCGCAGGCGATGTCGATGACCTCGATCACATGCTTTCCGTCATCGGTGCGTCCCATGGCGATCTTGATGCGCTCACCGAGGATCGCACGTTCCTTGTATACGCAGCAGCGCATGGTCGGCTGCTTGCCGGGTACGATCTTTTTCGGGATATCCAGCGCGTTTTCCAGCAGTGTTCCGTTCCACGCCTCGCGTGCAACCTCGCGCAGAACCTTGTATTTCAGATGCTGCACTTTCGTATCAAACTTTCTCATGGTTCTGTAAAATCTCCTTAAAAATAAACGACCTTGACGTGTTTACCCATCTTCTTGAGACAGGTCGAAAGTTCTTCGACCAGATTCATCTTGATATTAAAGTTGATCGGCAGGTCAGGGTTCTGATGCGCGGGGTTGACAGCTCTGCCGACAAAGAAATTGATATCGGTCGCTTCCTCAAACAAGAGGCGGCTGATCAGCGAAGCGCCGTCGCGCTGGATGCTCCAGTGCTCATAGCTCTTGTTGTCCTCCAGATAGTCCTTGGCGTACGTGACCACACGGTTGACCGTGATGACACCCTCGGTCACAAGATCCACGCCCTCGATCTCAGCGATCGGCGGGATATCCGACTGCACAAAGTTGAGCGATGCTTTGAGGGGCTTGCGCAGGTAGTTCGACACGATGGTCGAGGTCGTACCGCCGCAGACGATGTGCTTGCCCTCTTTGGAGAAGAACAGCGACATCATGCGATCACAGTCGTCGCGGTTGGACGGCGGGCCGAACAGCATATTCATGGGCACGCGGCGGCGGATACGCACCACGCATGCGGTGGCATCGTCACCCGGCTTGCCGCCGTAGAGCTTATCGCATTCGTCCACAAGAATTGTGGAGAGCGTTTTCGCCGTATAGCCGACGGGGGCAATTCCCTCCAAAAACTCAGTGATATCCGCCAGCTTCCAACCGAAGTTGTACGCGGTGCCGATGCCCGCATGCGGGCATCCGTCGCTCATGGCAACGAAAATGTCGTTTTCCTGCAGCTTGATCACCGACTTGTAGATCTTTTTGCCGCCGATGTTCATTTCGGTTTTCGGATAGTCGTAGTTGACCTCGTCGCGGATCACAATGACCTGCGGATTGTCATACTGAATGACCTCCGCGGTCTCGTTATTGATCAAATGCAGAATCGTAAAGGTCGAATAGGCAACGCCGCGCTGCGAGCAGACGGGAAGTGTCGCGGCGATCGCCGCGACGCACTCCTCCAGCGGCAAGTTTTCCGCCAGCATGGTGGAAATGATCTTGGAGGTCAGCGTGGACAATATGCTTGCCTTCACGCCGCTGCCGAGCCCATCCGCAAGAACGATCACCGTGGAGTTTTCGCCCTGCTCGACCACATCCACGTGGTCGCCGCAGAGCTGCTCACCATAGTGATTGATGCTTTTATAGCCGATGTCGGCACACAAATCATTCATCAGAAATAGACTCCTTTAGCTTGGTCAGCGCGATCTTGGTTTCCGCAGCCGTCTCGCCGAGCAGCGACGCGATCTCCTGTACGATACGCATCTGCTTATCGACCACGCGATCGGCGATCTCTACGGTCTGGCGGCTGATATCTTCTTTTCTCTCACGCGCACTTTCCTCGTCGGTCACATCGCGCATAATGCAGATGAGCAGGTGATAATCGCGGTCGTAGACCACGGTCTGCTCCACATAGCGCTTGTATTCCGCAAGGTACGTGCGCTGATTGACAGGCCCCCTGCCGTTTCGCAGCGTCTCCGCGAAGACAGCGGGATCCATAATGCGGATGACCTGCTCGCCGAGCACGTCGGATGCCGCGCGGATGTTCATGATCTTGCGCGCCGCCGAGTTGATCTGCTGCACTTCGAGACTCTCGTTGAGCACAATCAGACCGTTGGGCGTATTTTCCACGATGGTGTCCGAGAAGTTCTCCGCCTTGTCCTTGAGGAACGGCAGGCACATGGAGATCTCCGCCTTGCCGTGGCAGATGGCGATCGCCTTATCACGGCAGGTGGGATAGCCGCAGGTGCCGCAGTTGAGCTCATCCGAGGGCTTGAACTTGCCCATCTGACGCATAACGCTGCGAATCTCGTCCTCGCTCGGCGTCTGCAGACGGCGCTCAATGGCGGTAAAGGTCTTGCGCAGCTCGCGCATACCGGGCTGTTCTACAGTAAAATCTTTATCACCGGCATATTCCGCCACCGCTACATAGTCCTTGACGGGCGAACGGTGATATTTTTCCATAACGGGGCCGCCGATGCAGGCACCCACGCAGGCAGACATCTCGATAAAGCAGTTTTTGATACTGCCGCTTTCGATATCGCGCAGGGCGGCAATGCAGTTTTCCACGCCGTCGATGGCGAGGTATGTATAGCCGGGCGCATCCTGCTGCATGGTCTTGAGCACGCCGCCCGTCGTCGGGAAGAAACGTGCGCGGCTCTCCTCGATGGTGTCCTCCTCGGGGACAAGCTCCACGCCTGCCGACTTCAGCCAGCCGGTCAGCTCCTCGAAGGTCAATACCGCATCCACATAGCCCTCGTAGTACGCCGCCTCATCCTTTTTGGCAACGCAGGGACCGATAAACACGGTCTTTGCCGTGGGATTGCGGCGCTTGATATCCTTGCAGTGCGCCTGCATAGGAGAAAGCACGTCGGCAAGATACGGCAGCACCGTGGGAAAATACTTCTGGATCAAGAGATTGACCGAATGGCAGCAGGAGGAGATCAGCACCTCGGGCTTCTCCTCTTGCAAGATACGCTCATACTCGTTTTTGACGATGGTCGCGCCTACCGCGGTCTCCTCAACGTCAAAAAAACCGAGCATCTGCAATGCCTTGCGCATCGCCCCGATGCCGACGCCGTTGTAGTTGGCGATAAACGAGGGGGCGAGGCTGACGATCACGGGATCGCCGCCCTGAAGCAGCACACGCACCTTTTCGGTCTCGTCTACGATCTGCTTTGCGTTCTGCGGACATACGACAAAACACTGACCGCAGAGAATACACTCATTGCCGATAATATGCGCCTGGTTTCCCGAAAAACGGATCGACTTCACCGGACAATGGCGGATACATTTATAACAGTTTTTACAGTTGGATTTCTTCAGCGTCAGACAATCGGACACTTTGCTCTCTCCTTTGGTAAATCAGTTTGGATCATGAAATTTATGCAAACTTGGATAAAATTTTTCGTTGCAGGAAGCTGTTGAAGTTCTCGCGGTTGATGCCCACGCAGACCTCGTTGTCCACCTGCACGGTGACACCGTCACGGTTGCAGGTGCCGATGCAAAAGCTGCCCGCAAGCGTGACTTCTTCGGTGAGATGATGCTCCTCGATCGCCTTTTGCAAGAGCTCCACGATCTCCTGCGAGCCCTTGAGATGACAGGAACTGCCTACACAAATCTGTATAACCATCTTACAGCCTCGTAAGCACCTGCTTAGTAAAGAACTCATCTACCGTACTCGGAGATACAGAGAAAAATTCCTCATCTACATTCACGCAAACGCCCTCTTGACATTTGCCCATGCAAAAGGTGCCGCCGAGCTCTACAAGGTCGCCGAGACCATGCTGTGCGATCAGATACTGCAGGCCGGTAACGACCTGACGAGAGCCCTTGAGATGGCAAGCGCTGCCGATACAAACGGTGATTTTCATGTGATTTGTCTCCTTACAAAGTATTGGTAAAATTGCATTATCCAACGTTAAAATTTTATCATCATTTTGTGCATTTGTCAATATGAAAACAGGGGCAAATCCGAGGAGATTTTTTACGGTATAGTATTAAATGTATGTTTGCGTTAAAAAAGCGGGATTTCGGTTGACAAAAGCACGGCAAAACGATAAAATAGTAGAATAAATCTTCCCATCGAGGCAATTCTATGAAAAAGAACAGTATTATCTCTATCTTGATTTTATTTCTCACCGCGATCATCTGGGGCTTTGCGTTTGCCTTTCAGGCGGACGGCGGCGAAACGCTCGGCACCTTTTGGTTCAACGGCATTCGCTTTATCATCGGCGCACTTTCGCTGATCCCTGTCGTGCTCATCTTTGAGCGCGGCAAGCTGACGGGAAAACAGTGGAAAAACCTCCTTGTCAAAGGCTCCGTCTGCGGCGCGATCCTCTTTTCTGCATCCGCGCTGCAGCAGTACGGCATCTTTTTGACCGGCAGCTCGGCAAAAGCCGGCTTTATCACGGGGCTCTACATGGTTTTTGTTCCCTTTTGCGGTATCTTCATGCACAAGCGTATTCGTGCCGAGGCATGGATCGGCGCAGCAGTCGCCATCGTGGGACTGTATTTTGTCAGCTTTGCAGGCGGCGCACAGTCGGTGGAATTCGGCGACCTCGTCGTGCTGATCGGCGCGTTCTTCTGGACGGCGCATATCGTCTTTATCGACACCTTTGCAGGCGACTGCCCCTCGCTGAAATTTTCGCTTGTACAGTTTGTCGTCTGCGGCGCGCTGAACCTGATCTGCGCTCCCATCTTTGAGAGCGGCATCACCGTCACATGGGCAGTGCTCACCGGCGCGGCGGTTCCCCTGCTCTACTGCGGTATCTTTTCGGTCGGCGTTGCCTACACCTGTCAGGTCATCGGTCAGCGCGGCACCGAACCCGCGCTCGCATCCATCATTCTCTGCACCGAATCGGTATTCGCCGCCATCGGCGGCTGGCTGCTGCGCGATGAATTCCTCGGCGTGCGCGGCTACATGGGCTGCGCCCTCATCTTCGTCGGCATCCTGCTCTCGCAGGCGAAGATCTTCAAGAAATCCAAGCCAAACGCATAAGGTTTTAAGCGTTTTTGAGTATTGCATTTCAAAACTCCCAATTACCTTTTGTGTTTCCTCTGCATCCGATTTCACCAAAGCCTCCCTCCGAGAGGGAGGTGTCACACTTCGTGTGACGGAAGGAGCCTGCGCAGCCGTACAATTTGATCATGCTTATTCCTTGCGCACTCTCCCTCACCCGACTTCGTCGGGAGCTCCCTCCCGGAGGGAGCCTTATGGCGTCGAAACTTGTGCGGGAACACAAAGTCGAATTGGGACTTTCAAAAATAAAAATCTCGTTTGAAAGACGGACATGTGCCGGCTTTCAAACTCTTAAAGATTCGCAAGTGCCGCGAATGCGGCGCGCCGACGCGAGTGAACGAATCTCCCACTCGAAAACCTTGTGTTTTCGAGTGCTATTGAAAAAAATCCCCCTGCGTAAGGTATTGCTTGTGACGTAACGTAATGCAGTATACTGCTTTACGAAAGGAGGCGAACGCTATGTCCAAATACACGACCGGAGAAGTCGCAAAGCTCTGCGGCGTATCGGTGCGCACTGTGCAATATTACGATACCCGTGGGATCCTGATCCCGAGCGAGCTCAGCGAAGGCGGCAGGCGGCTCTACTCCGAGGACGACCTCGGCAAGATGAAAGTCATCTGCTTTCTGCGCGATCTGGATGTGCCGCTCGGCAGCATCGGCGAGCTCTTTAAAGAAGAAGATCCCGCAAGTGTCATCTCCCTCTTGATCGCCCAGCAAAAGCAGTCGCTCACCGAAGAGATCGGACAACGGCAAACACAGCTTGACAAGCTGGTGGAGCTGGAAAAAGGGCTCAAAAAATTAGACAACCTCTCGGTCGAATCCATCACCGATATAGCGCACCTTATGGAAAACAAGAAACAACTGCGAAAAATACGCGGCACGATACTCGCGGTCGGTCTCGCCGCGGAAGCGATCGAGATCGGCACACTGATCGTCGGCATCACGAAAGGGATCTGGTGGCCCTTTGCGATCGGCATGTGCATTGCCGTCGCGCTCGCCGTATGGATCAGCGCCTATTATTTTAAGAAGGTCGCCTACATCTGTCCCAAATGCCACACGATCTTCCAACCGAGGTTCAAAGAAGCATTCTTCGCAAACCATACCCCCACCACGCGCAAACTCACCTGCACCCACTGCCATCACAAAGGCTTCTGCGTCGAAACCGTAGCACAGGATAACGGATAAGAGAAAACCTTGCAAATCCTTTCGGGATTTGCAAGGTTTTTGCTTTTGTGAGTGGTTTGCAGCAGTAAATGATGGTTCGAGGAGAAACGGTGACAAACAACTTTTGTAGGGACAGGTGTCCTCGACTGTCCGCATGAACCATAGTAAAACGGCGCGTCGAGGAC
>JAFTOT010000036.1 GCA_017463665.1 Clostridia bacterium
ACCGTCCGCAGGGAGATCGCCAGCAGGGAGACCGCTTCGGTCAGGGCAACCGCCCGCAGGGCGGCGGACAGCGTCCGCAGGGCGATCGTCCGCAAAACGACCGCTTCGGTCAGGGCAGCGCACCGCAGCAGCCGAAGAATTTCGGCGACCGCTTTGAGCGCAAGCCGTTTGATAACGGCGGAGGACGCCCCGGCTTTGACAAAAAGCCGCAGCAGAAGCGCCCCCAGAGCGGTTCCAAAGGCGGATTTGACAAGGACGAGGGAAATGAGCGCCGCACGGTGCAGAAGTTCACTGCGCCCATCAGCCAGATGCAGCGCACTTCTTCGAGCGACGGCCCCGCAAAGCCGCGCGGAAGCGTGCGTGTGGTCGATACCCGTACCTCGGAGGTCGATCTGTCCAAATATGATGAAAAGCTGGACGTACTGGCAGGTTCCTACGGTTCGGACAACAGCTCGAACCGTCAGAAGCTGAAAAAGCAGGATACCCGCAACCAGTACGGCAAGGCGAAGGATAAAGAGCGCGAGCGCATCAAGAAGATGGAGCTCGAAAAGGCGCGTAAAAAGCAGCTCGAGATCACGGTGCCCGATGAGATCACCGTACAGGAGCTCGCGTCCAGATTGAAGGTCACCGCCGCTGAGGTCATCAAGAGATTGATGATGATGGGCGTGATGGCGACGCTCAACCAGACGGTGGATTTTGACACCGCATACCTCGTTGCCGATGAGCTCGGCGCTAAGGTCACAAGAGAAGTGGTCGTCACCATCGAGGAGAAGCTCTTCGACGAGGCGGAGGACAGCGAAGATACGTTGCTGCCGCGTGATCCCGTCGTCTGCGTAATGGGTCACGTTGACCACGGTAAGACCTCGCTGCTCGACGCGATCCGCCATACCAATGTTACTCACGGCGAGGCGGGCGGTATCACGCAGCACATCGGTGCATACAGAGTCAATATTAACGGCAAGGATATCACCTTCCTCGACACCCCCGGTCACGAAGCGTTTACCGCGATGCGTGCAAGAGGTGCGCAGGCGACCGATATCGCTATTCTGGTCGTTGCCGCCGATGACGGCATCATGCCCCAGACGGTCGAGGCGATCAACCATGCAAAAGCTGCAGGCATCGAGATCATCGTAGCCATCAACAAGATGGATAAGCCCACGGCAAACCCTGATAATGTCATGACCGGTCTGACGCAGTATGAGCTTGTACCCGAGGAATGGGGCGGCGATGTCATCTGCGTTCCCGTTTCGGCAGTGACCGGCATGGGCATTAGCGACTTGCTCGAAAATGTACTGCTCGTTGCCGAGGTCAAGGAGCTGAAGGCAAATCCCAACCGCCGTGCAAAGGGTATCGTTATCGAGGCGAAGCTGGATAAGGGTCGCGGACCCGTTGCCACCGTGCTCGTGCAGAATGGTACGCTCCATGCGGGCGACATCGTGATCGCAGGTACTGCGGTCGGACGTGTCCGTGCCATGACCAATGACAAGGGCAAGGAGATCGAAGTTGCAGGTCCTTCCGTACCGGTCGAGATCATCGGTCTGGATTCGGTTCCCGTTGCGGGCGATGAGTTCAACGCGGTCGAGGATGAGAGAATGGCACGTACGCTCGCAGAGCAGCGTCTCGAAAAAGCAAAGAACGAGAAGTTCCAGGCAAATGCAAATGCATCGCTCGAGGATCTGTTCTCGAGAATTTCGGACGGCGTCAAGGAGCTCAACATCGTTGTCAAGGCAGACGTAGACGGCTCTGTCGAGGCTGTCAAGCAGTCGCTTGTCAAGCTCTCCAATGAGGAAGTCAAGGTCAGCGTCATCCACAGTGCCGTCGGCGGTATCACCGAAAACGACGTTATGCTCGCAGCCGCATCGGGCGCGATCATCGTCGGCTTCAATGTCCGTCCCGACAGAAGCGCACTGGATGCTGCCGAGCGTCAGGGCGTCGATGTACGCACCTACCGCGTCATTTACGAGTGCATTGAGGAGATCGAGGCTGCTATGAAGGGTATGCTGGCTCCCAAGTTCCGCGAGGCACTGCTCGGTCATGCCGAGGTTCGCCAGACCATCCGTGTTCCCAGCGTCGGCACCATTGCAGGTTCGTATGTACAGGACGGTAAGATCACCAGAAATGCACAGATCCGCGTTATCCGCGACGGTATCGTGGTATTCGAGGATAAGATCTCGTCTCTGCGCCGCTTCAAGGACGACGTGCGCGAGGTTGCCGCAGGCTATGAGTGCGGTGTCGGTCTCGAGCGCTTCAACGACATCAAGGAAGGCGACGTACTCGAAGCCTTTGTGATGGAAGAAGTGGAGAGATGATCGCGGCGCGATCATCCGTGATATAAGCCGCGGTGCGGCTTGTGATATGCGTCTGCGGACGCGTGATATTTGCCGCAGAGCGGCAAGTGATATATGTCGCATTGCGACATGTGAAGGAAGCAAATTGCTTGTGGCAATTTGCGGGGAATTTTTGAAAGGAAAGGGGGAACTTATACAAGTTTCCCCTTTTTATTGGAAGTATGGAATTTTTACCTGTTAATAGAAAGGAAATGCAAGAGCGCGGATGGGGCGAGGTGGACTTTGTCTATGTCAGCGGCGATGCGTATGTGGATCATCCGTCGTTCGGTGCGTCGATCATCACGCGCGTGCTGGAGGATGCGGGATACCGCATCGGCTTTTTGGCACAGCCCGATTATAAGAGCTGTGATGCGTTCAAGGAATTCGGCAGACCGCGTCTCGGCTTTCTTGTGAGCGCGGGCAACATCGACTCGATGGTCGCACACTACACCGCGGCGAAGAAAAAGCGCTCGGACGATTACTACAGCCCCGGCGGCAAGGCGGGCAGACGCCCCGACCGCGCCTGCATCGTCTATTCCAACCGCATCCGCGAGGCGTACGGCGATGTGCCGATCATCCTCGGGGGACTCGAAGCGTCTCTGCGCCGTTTTGCGCACTATGACTATTGGGACAACAAGGTGCGCCGCTCGATCCTCGTGGACAGCCGCGCCGACATCCTCACCTACGGCATGGGCGAAAACATTCTCTTGCGCCTTGCCGCACTGCTCGATCGCGGCGTGCCCGTCAAAAAGATCCGCGATGTGCGCGGCACGGTCTTCCTTTGCAAAGAGGGGGACAAGCTGCACTACGATGCGGTCGAGACCTTTGACTATGACGAGCTGAAAACCGACAAACGTGCGTATGCCGAGGCGTACGGCATCCAGTATCGCAATCAGGATGCCATCTACGGTAAGGCGGTGATTGAACGCTACGGCGACAAGATCCTCGTACAGAACCCGCCGATGCCGCCGCTCGAACGCGAGGAGCTCGACCGTGTGTATGCGCTGCCCTATATGCGCACCTACCACCCGATGTATGAAAAGGACGGCGGCGTGCCCGCGATAAAAGAAGTGCGCTTCTCCATCACGCACAACCGCGGCTGCTTCGGCGGCTGCAACTTCTGTGCGCTTGCGTTCCACCAGGGACGCACCGTGCGTTCGCGCAGCATCGAGAGCGTTGTGCGTGAGGCGAAGATCATCACCGAGATGCCCGATTTTAAGGGCTATATCCACGATATCGGCGGTCCGACCGCGAATTTCCGCTACGGTGCGTGCAAAAAGCAGCTCACCGACGGTGTCTGCGCGGGCAGAAAGTGCCTTGCCCCCACGCCCTGCAAGAATCTTGTTGCCGATCACAGCGAATATATTGAACTTTTAAAGGCGGTCGAGGCATTGCCGAAGATCAAAAAGGTCTTCATTCGTTCGGGCATCCGCTTTGACTATCTGCTCGCCGACAAGGATGACACCTTCTTCCGCAAGCTGGTGCGCGATCATGTCAGCGGTCAGCTCAAGGTTGCACCCGAGCACTGCGAGACAAATGTTCTGCGCGCGATGGGCAAGCCGTCGTTTGACGTGTATGAGAAGTTCCGTAAGAAGTATTTTGCGCTGTCTGCGGAATGCGGGCTCGAGCAATATCTTGTGCCGTATCTCATGTCCAGCCATCCCGGCTCCACGCTCGAAAGCGCGGTCGAACTGGCACTTTGCTTAAAGCGTGCGGGCTATGCGCCCGAGCAGGTGCAGGACTATTATCCCACGCCCGGTACGCCGTCCACGGTCATGTACTACACGGGTATCAACCCGATCGACGGCAAAAAGGTCTATGTTGCGACCGATTACCACGAAAAGCAGCTGCAGCGCGCGCTGCTCCAGTACAATCGTCCGCAGAATTATGATCTGGTGGTCGAAGCACTGGAAAAATGCGGACGCACTGACCTCATCGGCTATGGTGAGAACTGCCTGATCCGCCCGAAAAAGGCGGCGGTGCCGTCCAAAAAATTCGGCGAGAAGAGGTCCAAAACCTTCGATATGAAAAAAACGCAGCGAAAGAACAAAACGCAGCAAAAGAACAGAACGCAGAAGCCGACTAAGAAACATACTCAGAAAAAAGGAAGGTAAACAGCCATGAAAAAGATCCTTTTGACAATTTGTATTTGCGCTCTTACCCTTGCGGTGCTTGCAATTCCCGTATGCACTGCCAATGAAATCACGGTTATTTTTTGAATTTCGCACGCAATTCTTTTGCAGTAGAACGGAAGTCTGCAAATGCCCTGAGCTCACTGCCTTTTTTCGCAATATCTGTTTCTAGTTTATTCCTCCGTTATTTCGCTCCGCGCTTGACTCCAAATGCGAATGCGTTCTAATAAGGGTATGAAAGAAAAGAAGTAACAACAAGTTGCCGATATCGGCAAAAATCGGTAAAAACGCACTCGCGAAACATTGATTTTTTGCCGATAATGCGGTATACTAATACTACTAAACCGGGAGGGCGACAGATGCAGTATCTTTCCGTAGCAGAAATTGCAAAAAAGTGGGGCATGTCCGAGCGCAGCGTTCGGAATTATTGTGCCGCGGGACGGGTGGACGGCGCGTTTTTGACCGGCAAGACGTGGAATATTCCCGAAAATGCCGCAAAGCCAAAGCGAAGCAACAAGAAACAGGATGCACCAAAAACGCTGCTTGAAGTATTGCGGGCGGAAAAGCAAAGCCACCGCAGCGGCGGCATTTACCATAAAATACAGATCGACTTGACCTACAACTCCAACCATATGGAGGGCAGCCGACTTACCCATGACCAGACGCGATATATTTTTGAAACCAACACGATCGGCATTACAGACGGCGGTGTCAAGGTGGATGACATCGTGGAAACGGTCAATCATTTTTGCTGCATTGACGAGGTGATCGACCTCGCAAGCGTGGTGCTGTCCGAAAAGCTGATCAAATCGCTCCATGCCATGCTGAAGGCGGGGACGACTGACAGCAGATTGGATTGGTTTGCGGTAGGCGATTATAAACGCGTGCCCAACGAGGTCGGGGGCGGTGAAACCACACCGCCCGAAAAAGTTGGCGAAGCGATGAAAACGCTTTTGACCGCGTATAACGCAAAGAAAGAAAAAACGCTGCATGATATTGTCGAGTTTCATGTGCACTTGGAGCGCATTCATCCGTTTCAGGACGGAAATGGGCGCGTCGGCAGGCTGATCATGCTCAAGGAATGCTTGAAATATAACATCGTTCCGTTCATCATCGGGGATGACATAAAAATGTTTTACTATCGCGGACTCAAAGAGTGGAGCCGCGAAGAAGGGTATCTCATGGATACCTGCCTCTCTGCGCAGGATACGTTTAAGAAGTGTCTGGACTATTTCAGGATCGAGTATGCGGAATGCAACAATAAGGAAAGCGATTTTGAATAATAATTAAAGAGCAAAGGCGTTTGACAAAACTGTCATCAGCAGTGAAACGTATGATTCTTCGGAGTTTCGCCGTACAGCTCTTCCAGCTCGTGTTGGATCTCCTCGGCGCGCTTGATCTGATCGTTCAGATTCCATTTTCCGATGTTTTCTCCGTCGCGGAGGAACATCGAGCCGCATTGATGGAAATAGAACTCAATGTTACGCTCTTTCGCCTCCAAAAACAGATCTCGGACCCATTCGTACAGGATGGGTCTGACTTCGTTTTTGGGAGACATTTCACCGCCTACGTTAACGCATTTGATCAGCCCTGTATCCAGATACTTTCCCAAGGATATCGGTGCGATAAGCGGCGAGCAGAACACCTCTCTGTGCTTGACGGGCGCCTCCAAAAAATGCTTCAGGCGGATATCTGCCATTTCCTGATTCTCTATCGAAATGCTGATATGCACGTGCTCCCAGCCATCTCCCCAATCGTCCGGAACGCAAGCCGCGATTCGTTCGGGCCGTTTCGTCGTTGTGAAAAAGATACAGTCCTTTCTTCTTCTGATAAAATCCCAACAGCCGTCTCGCCACGCATCGGCCTCTTCAATAAAGAAGTCGGAGGAGAAGCAGAGCTTAACGAGCGAGCCGCGAGGACAATCTTTATCCTTCAGCTCATAAGTGGTTTTTCCTTTTACTATGACCGTCGTATCCCGTCCGTATCTTCGGTCCATCTTATAAACAAAACAATTCTTGCAACCGGGGCTCACTTTTTTACAACCGTGCCAAGGATTCCACGGTATTGCTTTATTGATCTCTGTATTTTGCATGATTACACCTCTGTTATTTCTTCAATATTGCATCCAGTACGTTTTGCGTTTCACCAAGCAGGTGGGTGAGCTGTATGAATCCTGCCTCTCCGAGTCTTGCTTCAATCGCTTTTAAGTATTCCGTCTGCTTTGCTTCAAATTCATCGGCAAGAGCCTTGGCTTTCTCCGTGGGGCGAACATAAAAACTGCGCTTATCGCCGTGGTAGGCTTCTTTGTAAATGTATCCCTTTTTCAAGAGAACCTGAAGATGCGCCGCGATCATCGGCTTGGATACGCCCAAAAGCTCCGCGATCATCAAGGGAGTGAAATCTCCCTCCCGCCGTGTAATGATGTTGAGCACGCCCATCTCGCTCGGGCGGATCGGCAAGTCCTTTTTTAACGCCATATAATCTCTTGAAAATTTGGAGAATACGATATTGGCATTCATATATGTATCCATAGTTTTCTTTCCTTTCACTCATAATTTTATGGTTTGGGTTCGCTGATCGGTAAACCACTCCGCTTCAAATCCCGTGAATTTCAAAATGCAGTAATCGGCATCGGTCACACCTTTTCTGTAAATTTACACCCCTCGCTGCACCTGTGGCAGCCATGCACGGGTTCCACGAACGATCGTTCCTGTTCATGAATCCAATATCGGAATGTATACCGAAGATCATCCCCCGTACACTTCCGCCCCCATAAGTTAATTTACATGAACTATTATAGTTCACCGGCATGAACTTGTCAATCCTGTTTGCGAATATAAAACAGCAAAGAATATTGGAAAGGTAAACAGTTGCTTCCTCTCCGCTCCATGCTATACTACTGGTGAGTGCAGTTCAAGTTCGTTTCCGTGTAAAAAAGCGGACAAATCATGAAAAAATTATTGACGGATGACCAAATTCGTTATACAATTATATATAGATACGGAAAAACTTATCCGAAAATAAAAAAGGAGACGAAACATGAAAAAGCGGAACTTTCTTTTTTGTTTTGCAATATGCATTTGCATGCTGTTTGCGTTCTGTGTTTCTGCCGACGCCCTTGTTGACGGCGACTGGTGCGGCACCGGTGTGAAATATCTCCTGGATACGGAGACGGGCGTTCTGGAGATCTACGGAACAGGAACGATGAAAGATTATTCTCATAGTGATGTTTTGGATAGCGAGGCGCCGTGGTACAAATACAGAAGTAAAATTCGGACGGTGGTTATCAAAGACGGCGTCCAGGGGATCGGCAACGCTGCATTTTACGACTGCACGGCTCTGACCTCGATCACCATTCCCGAGAGCGTAACAAGCATCGGCGCACGCGCCTTTTACCATTGCAGTGTACTTGCTTCGGTCACGATCCCAAAGAGCGTGACGAGCATCGGCGATGCTGCGTTTTGCGACTGTAATGCGCTGGTCTCGGTCACGATTCCCGATGGTATGACGAGCATTGAAAAGCGGACATTTTACGGTTGCTCTGCGCTGTCCTCGGTTACGATCCCGCAGAGCGTAACAAGCATCGGCAGCGAAGCCTTCGGATGGTGTTCTTCCCTTAGTTCGATCACGATACCCGATGCGGTGACGAGTATCGGGGCAGGTGCGTTTTACAGATGCCTTGCACTGGAAGAGATCACGATCCCAAGCGGCGTGACCGCCATCGAAAAGAGCACATTTTACCATTGCGAAGCGCTGTCTTCGGTTACGATCCCACAGAGTGTGACGACGATCGGCGCGTATGCGTTTTACTTTTGCGAAGCACTTCCCGCTGTAGTAATTCCAAGCAGTGTAACGGATATCGGTAAGTCTGCGTTTTACAGCTGTACGGCTTTGACCGCGATCACGATTCCGGACAGTGTGACTGCGATCGGTGAATATGCGTTTTCAGGCTGCGAGGCGCTTGCATCGGTCACACTGCCAAGCGGCATAAAAAGTATCAGCAGCCATATGTTTTCAAAATGTGCGGCGCTTTCGTCGATCGTGATCCCGCAGAGCGTGACGAGTATCGGTGAAAATGCATTTGCAAATTGTGCGGCGCTTCTATCCATTCCGCTGCCGGACAGCATAACAAAAATAGAAGCGTATGCATTTTTACGCTGTGTCTCGCTGACATCTGTAGAGATCCCCGAGGGGATCACATATATAGCCAATTCTACATTCAGCGATTGCACCGGATTGATCTCGGTAACGATCCCGGACAGTGTGCAGCGTATTGGCAATAATGCATTTTACAAATGCAGTTCGCTTGCGTCCGTGACCATTCCGGACGGAGTGACCGCTATCAAGGACTATACGTTTTATGGATGCAGCGCGCTGCAGTCGGTAACGATCCCGGACGGTGTTACAAAAATCGGGTCTTATGCATTTTCCGGGTGCAGCTCGCTGGCATCCGTAACCGTTCCCGATAGTGTACAGAGTATCGGTCAATCTGCATTTTCCGCTTGTTACGCGCTCACCGCCATAACCATTCCGGACGGTGTCCACACGATCCATAACGGTACGTTTTCGAAGTGCACCTCTCTTCTGGCAGTTGAGATCCCGGACAGCGTTATGTGTATCGAGAGGGATGCCTTCAGAAATTGTGACGCGCTCTCGTCGATCGTCATTCCCGACAGCGTCATAAGAATCGAAGATGCCGCATTTTTCGAGTGTGACTTGCTCACATCGGTAACGATCGGTTCCGGTGTAACGGAGATCGGTGATCTTGCATTTAACTTTTGCAGATCGCTTGCCGCGATAACGGTGAGCGAGGAGAACACTGCCTATACTTCCGATCCGTGCGGCGTGCTGTATACCAAGGACAAAACGACCTTGATACAGTATCCGGTCGGCAGTGCATACACGGAGTACACGATCCCTGATAGCGTCACGAGCGTCTGTTCCCGTGCATTTGCCTATTGCAGCTTTCTTGAAAAGATCCTTGTCGGCGAGGACAATGCAAAATACTCGAGCGACGAGCATGGGGTATTGTTCAATAAGAAGAAGACCGCTTTGCTGCAGTACCCGATCGGCAACACACGGACGATGTATGCGATCCCGAACAGCGCGATTTGCGTTCACGGATATGCATTTGCCGGCTGTACATCGCTTGTTTCTGTTGTGGTTCCTGACGGAATGATGGATATGGATTCAACGATGTTTTTGGGCCATCATCCCGATCTGACGATCTACGGTTCTGCGGACAGTTATGCGGAGTTTTTTGTGGATAATAACCGAAGTATCCGTTTTGCGGTATTCGGCGATGCAGACGGCGACGGCGCGCTTTCCATCCTCGATGCTGTTGCGATCCTGCAATATTGCGCAAATTTCGAGATCGCGGCGTTTCAGACCGTCGCAGCGGACACCGGCAAGGATGGAGCAGTCGGCGTCGATGATGCCGTGCGTATCCTGCAGTATTTTGCCGATCTGATCACAGAGTTTTAAAGTAGAACAAAAAGAGAACCGCGGCGTGTCCAAAGTTCTCTTTTTCTATTGACAATCGGTGGAAATTTCTATACAATTATATATGTATAGCTATGTGAAATGATCGAATGCAAAAGCATCCGAAACAGAAAAGACGGAGCTGCAAAATATGTGTATGAAAAAACTTTTGTGTTTGGGCTTGGCGGTGCTTCTGAGCGCTTGTCTGCTGCCCATGGCGGCGGCTGCGGATACACCTTTGCAGCTCGAGCTGCGCGTCAGCGGGGAACCCCGCGTGGGGGAGACCTTCACGGTGGAGCTCGTGTGCACGGGCAATCCCGGATTGCTCTCGGCGCAGTTTACCGTTTCGTATGCAACCGATGTGCTGGATTGCACCGCGTGTGAACAAGGCGAGGTTCTTGACGGCATGATCGCGGCGACCAATCCCGATGCGCAGAAAGGCGCGATCATCGCTGCCGGCGGCGCGACTCCCGCAGAGGGGGACGGCGTGTTGGCGGTGTTTACCTTTACGGCTTTGAAAGACGGCGATTGCGGCTTTGCACTGCGGGATGCGATGTTTGCTGACGGCAGCGGAACCAAGCTGACCTATACCGTCACGGGCACGGACGTGTCCGTGGAGACGCCTGCGCAGACCGAATCGACCGCACAGGCACCGACCGTGACTGAGAAACCCGACGCGGATGTGCAGACACCGACCGTGACCGAGAAACCCGATAGCGACGTGAAAACGCCGACCGAGGAAAAGACGGAATCGGTGGTTCTCACGGATATCGACGGGCACTGGGCAGAGGACTACCTGCTTTTGGGCATCGAGCGCAAACTTTTGCAGGGATACCCCGACAATACCTGCCGCCCAAGCGAAGCGGTGACCCGCGCGCAGTTCGTCACTTTCCTGTGGCGCAGCGTCGGCGAGCCCACACCCGCGGGGGAAACTACCTTTACGGATATTCAAAAATCTTCCTATTATTATAATGCAGTCGCCTGGGCGGAGGAAAAAGGTTACGTACTGGGCGTGGGCAACGGTCAATTTTTGCCCGATGATCCCGTTTCCCGCGAGGAAGTCGCCCTGTTTTTGTGGCGTGCGGCGGGAAGTGTCAGCGGCGCGGAGCTGCTGTTTGCCGCGACCTATGACAAGCATTTCGCCGACAGCGGAGAAACCTCCGATTGGGCGAAGGCGGCAGTGTATTGGGCGGTATACCGTGAGATCTGGTGCGGTGTCGGCGCTGTGCGCGTGGGGGACACCCTCGGGGCAAAGGCGGATGCGAGCCGCGCGGAGATCGTTGTGATGATGGTCAACTATCAGGATAAGATCGGAGAGTAACAGATGAAGAATTGGAAAACAAGAGCGCTTGCGCTGTGCCTGGTGCTCGGCTGCGCACTGAGTTTCCCCTTGGGTGTCACTGCTGCGACCGAGGCGGGCATCTATTTGATTGACCTTGCCGTGACGGACGGCTATGACGTGACCGTGCAGGATGCCGACGGCAACGCCGTGAGTGCCGTGACCGCCGACCTTGACGGCGACGGCAGCGAGGACACGGGATATAAAGATGCGGAGAAGCTCGAGCTGCAGTTCGCGGGCATCGGCGCCTATCAGTACGTGGTGTTCCTGCTGAGTGACGGCGCAGAGGTTCCCACCGAGAGCAGCATCCGTTACATCGACCAGAAATCGGGCGCTGCCGAGATGGATTTCACGCTTTACCCCGATCAAATGCGCAAGGAAGGGGACTACGCGATCTATCTTGCCGATACCGGTGCCTATCAGCAGGTCGCTTCCTTTACCGTTGTGCTCGCAGGAGAAACTGAGGATATCCTCGGCGATGCGGACGGCGACGGGGAGATCACGGTGCTCGATGCAGTTGCGGTTTTGCAGTACTGCGCGGACATGGCACCCGAATCGTTTGTGGCGAGCGCCGCAGACACCAGTAAAAACGGTACCATCGGCGTCGAAGACGCCGTACGCATCCTCGAATACTGCGCCGACCTCATCCCGGAGTTTTGATTTTGATGCACAATTGTGCCGAAAGTATTGGAAAATCCATTGACAAAGGAACTATTTTACTATAAAATTATAAGAATACAGACAGCAGATTGCCGCGGCGGTACGGCAGGGCGGCAAGGAAATAAGGGGGACCAATGATGAAAAAGAGCAAACCGCTTTTTTGTCTTGTGCTTCTCGTTTGTGCGGTATTTGCGGTGTGCCTTTGTGCTGATGCCGTGACCGACAGCGGAAGCTGCGGCACGGGTGTGCACTGGAGCTTTGATGCCGAGACCGGTATTCTTGAGATTTCCGGCGCGGGCGCGATGGTCGACTATGCGACCGATACGGATGTACCGTGGCATGGACGCATCGAAGATGTGCAGGCTGTGCACATCGGTGACGGTGTGACGAATATCGGCGATCTTGCGTTTTTCGGCTGCGAGCAACTGACGGAGGTTGCCATCGCGGGCAGCGTAACGCGCATCGGAGACCATGCGTTTGCATACTGCCCGATCGGGGCGGTCATTCTCCCCGACGCACTCGAAAGCATCGGCGAAGAAGCATTTTTCAACTGTTGGGCACTCGCATCCGTGGAGATCCCAGCGAGCGTCAAGAGCATCGGCGACTACGCGTTTACCTATTGCTTCGCACTGCAGGAATTCCTTGTGCATGACGCCAATGCGGCATACGCTTCGGATGCGGGCGGTGTACTGTTCAACAAGGCAAAGACCGTGCTGCTCCAATATCCGACGGGAAGCGCAGCAGAGACCTACAGCGTTCCCGACGGTGTACGGGTCATCCGCTGGAGCGCATTTGAAGCATGCGGACAGCTCACTTCGGTTTCCGTCCCTGCGAGTGTGATCAGCATCGGCACTTTCGCCTTTGCCGATTGCGGCTCGCTGCAGGAGATCGCCGTGGATGACGGCAATACCAAGTATTGTAGCGAAGACGGCGTGCTGTTCAACGCAGACATGACCAAGCTGATCGTGTATCCGGCGGGTAAGGCGCAAGAGACCTACCGAATTCCGGATACCGTGACCGACATTGCGCTGTTTGCTTTCTCCGACTGCACGGCGCTGACCTCGGTGGAGGTCCCCGCAAGCGCGGCATATATCGGCGAAGGTGCGTTCTACGCCTGCGCGTCGATCGAGGAGATCGCCGTCGACGGCGGCAATGCAAACTATTACAGCGACGACAGCGTGTTGCTGGATGCGGACACCGCCGAGCTGATCGCGTATCCGATCGGCAATCCGCAGGACGCGTATACGACACCCGCCGATGCCGAGAGCATCGGTGCGTGCGCATTTGAAGGTTGCTCGTCGCTGACCTCGGTCACGATCGCGGACGGCACGCTGCGCATCGGCGAATATGCGTTTGCCGCATGCGATGCGCTTACATCCGTGGAGATCCCCGACAGCGTGACGCGCATCGGAGAGGGAGCGTTTGACGGTTGCCCCGAAGAGTTGATCGTTTACGGATATACAGGCAGTTGTGCCGAGGTTGCCGCAAAGAATTACGGCTTTACCTTCATTTCCCTCGGCGAGTCGGCGCAGAAGAACCTCGGCGATGTGGACGGCGACGGCGAGATCACCGTGCTCGATGCAGTTGCCGTTTTGCAGTACTGCGCGGACATGGCCCCCGAAACCTTCATGGAAAACGCGGCGGATACAGACCGGGACGGCAGTATCGGCGTGCGGGACGCAGTGCGTATTTTGGAATACTGTGCAGATCTGATTCAGGAATTTTAATTTAGGAGAATACATACCATGAAAAAAACTTTGAATCGCGTGGTGTCGTTTCTTTTGACGCTGACAATGGTGTTCGGCTTGTGCTGTTTCCCCGTTTCGGCAGTCGCCACCGATGTGAACATGTCCTTTGTCTTTACGGACACGGATTTTGAAGTGCTGACCGGTCCCGCAAAAGTGGGGGACATCGTATTTGTCGGCATCAAGATCGATCCCTATGAGCCGATAAAGGGCTTCGGATGGATGTTTAACTATGATCCCGAAGTACTTGCTTTTGATGAAGAGTACAAAAACAAAAAGCAAGGCTTTGCGGAAGGTTATTATTCCGCCGCGGGATACAATGTAGTCAATGCCGAAACGGCAGGTACGATCATCGTTACCGGTGCCGGCTCCAAGGGCAATGCTGTTCCCGCAGAAGATATTGCGGACATGGAGAACGGTTGCTTCATATATTTCAAGTTTGACGTCATTGGCAGCGGCGACGCTGCCTGTGAGTTCAACACCGCCGGACAGGGTAATTTTGAGTGGTCCATGATCGGCGAAGATGAACAGACCGTTTCTGTTGTTTTGCCCGAAGAACCGACCTCGCTGGTCTGCATAAAGTCCGGCGTGAGCCTTTCTGCGGCGACGGCAGTTGCCGACAGCAAGAACGACATCACTCTGACCGCTACGGCGATCAATGCCGACGGTGAGAATGTCACAAAGAATGTAAGCTGGTCTGTTTCTCCCGCAGGCGTTGGTGTCACCGTCGCAAACGACGGTACGGTCACCGTCGGCGCCAAGGCTGCGGCAGGTACATATGCCGTCACGGCTACCGGTTCTGCAAATGCATTTGGTGAGGCTGTTGCCACTGCCTCCGCAGAGCTGCAGGTCACCCGCAACGCGTCTGCGGCGACGCAGGTCGTTGTTACCCCCGCCACTGCCGAAGTTGCAAGACCGTATTACAATGCGCAGGACAACACCGCTTCGCTGACGGCTACCGTATATGACCAGTACGGCGCGGAGATGAGCGTCGGCGTTTCGTGGAGCGGCGATCTTGCCGTTTACAACGGCAAGGTTACCGTTACGGACGCGACCAAAGCCGGAATCTACACGGTCACCGCGAGTCGCAGCGGTGCATTCGGCAGTGCCGTGATCACCGTCACCGAGGAGAGCGCTATTGCGGCTTCGCTGACGCTGGATAAGACCGCCGATACCGTCACGGTGCCCGCTGCGGGCGCTGCAGCTGCCACTGTTTCCTACACCGCAACGGTCAAGGATCAGTACAACCGCGATATGGATACCGTGATCGAATGGACGCTGAGCGGCGCACCCGAGGGTGTCACCGTGGATGCAAACGGCAAGGTTTCCGTTCCCGCGGGCATCGGCAACTGCAGCTTCACTCTGCAGGCAAAAGCGGGCGACTGCACCGCGACCGTAGCCATCAAAGCAGTAGATCTTACTTTTGTAAATAACGGCGCCGTCACGGTCAAGGCCGACCCCACCTACGGCGACACATGGGCAGAGATCGTGACGATCGACGCCGATAAGTTCACCGCAAAGCTCGGTGATGCGACGCTGAGCGGCGGCGAGTATACACTGAGCGTCAGCGGCACGCCCGCTGTTGGCACCTATACCTTCGATGTACTGTACAGCGACAGCACCTATACCGATGTTGTTGCGTACAGCGGCGAAGTCACCGTTGCGGCAAAGACGCTGACGGTGGTTTCCGACGGTGTCAGCATGACTAAGGTGTATGACGCCACCACCGATGCAGGTGCGCTGAGCGGCGATGTTACCTTCACCGGCAAGGTTGGCGAGGATGATGTCACCCTCAAGGTGGAAAAAGGCACATATGCCGATAAGAATGTCGGCAACAAGACTGTTACATTGACGCTGAGCCTTGCAGGCGCAAAGAAGGATCAGTACGCGCTTTCCGTAAACAGCGTGGAGATCCCCGCGTCCATCACGGTCAGCGACGAGGTCACCGCAACCGTTTCCGCTGCGCAGAATTCCGTTTTCGGCGTGGGCAGCTTCACTGCTCCTGCGTTCAGCGGCATCGGCGGCGAGACCGTTGATGGCACGCTGACCTACACCTACGGCGGCAAGGATAAGACCAAGGATGCCATCGAAGCCGAGCTGCAGACGCTGGTCAAGGGCGATACCGCCGAGATCGGCTACAAGTTCGTTGCTTCGGGCAACTATGAAAAGACTCTTACAGGCACGATCACCGTGACCATGGTAGATATCCTGTTCAAGGTCGGCGACGCGGAGGCAATGGTCGAAAACGCCGTTACCGTCAAGGCGGATGCCACCTACGGCGATACCTGGGCAGACATTGTTACCGTAAGTAATCAGATCAAGGCTTCGGTAAACGGCGTGGCTGTGGACGGTACCTACAGCCTGAGCGTCAGCGGCACACCTGACGCAGGCACGCAGAGCTATGCGGTGCTGTTCTCCGCATCCTCGGGCGACAAGTATCAGGGCGTTACGGTACTGGAGAGCACGGTTACCGTTGCACCCAAGAGCGTTGCCGTTACCTGGAGCAATACTGCGCTGACCTACAACGGCGCAGAGCAGAAGCCGACCGCAACCACCGAGGTCGCAGACCTTGCGATCACCGTGAGCGGTGCGCAGACCGATGCCAACATCGGCAATACCAAATATACCGCAACGGCTTCTACCGCAAATACCAACTATGCATTGACCAATGACAGCACCGAGTACACGATCGCGCCTATGCGCGTTGCCGTTACTTGGAACAACACGGCGCTGACCTACAACGGCGCAGAGCAGAAGCCCACCGCAACCACTGAGGTCGCAGATCTCGCGATCACCGTGAGTGGTGCGCAGACCGATGCAAGTGCCGAACCCTATACGGCAATTGCGCTCGCAAGAAATTCCAACTATACATTGACGAACGCGAAGACCGAGTATACGATCGCGCCCAAGAGCGTTGCCGTTACTTGGAGCAACACGGCGCTGACCTATAACGGCACCGCACAGGCACCCACTGCCGCAGCCGAGGGCGTAAACGGCGCACTTACCCTCACCGTAGACGGCAAGACCACGGACGCAGGCACGGGCTACACCGCGACCGCATCGACCGCGGATACCAACTACAGCCTGACCAACGCCGCTTGCACATTTGATATTGCAGCGAAGAGCATCACCGTGACGATCGACGCGATCGCAGAGCAGACCTTCACGGGCGAGGCGATCGAGCCCACCGTTACCCTGCGCACCGACGATCTCGCGGAGGGCGACACGCTTGCGAAAGACGCGGACTATACGGTAAGCTGCACGGATAACGTAAATGCCGGCACCGCTTCGGTCACCGTCAAGAGCACTGACGGCGGCAACTACACGTTTGCAGATGCATTTGCAAGCTTCACCATCGTTCCCGCCGCTGCACCTTCTCTGGCAGTACAGGGCACCACTTCCTTTAAGTACAGCGTTTCGGGCGCACAGAGCGTGACCATCAGCGGCGTTCCCGCAAACGCAGGTGCGGTCACCTACACCGTAGGCACCGTTACCGATGCGCAGGATGTCCTCGCAGACACCGTTACCGCGGCTGACGGCGTGGTTACCTTTACGCTGAGCAGTATGCCTGCCTTTGTCGAGGGCGTGACCGCAACGATCCCCGTTACGGTTGCAATGGCGAACTACGCGACCGCCGAAGTCACCATTACCATCATCATCACCGACCGCGACGTACCCACCGTCACCGCCGAGAACATCACTGTTACCTACACCGGCACGGCACTGACCGCAGACAGCATCCGCGGCACTTCCTCTGTCGCAGGTACATGGTCGTGGGTCACCGATCCCGCCACTATGGTCAACGCGGGCTCCTATACCGCAACCGTTACATTTACGCCTGTCGATCTTGTGAACTACACCGACGTGGATACGACCGTCGTTGTCACCGTTGATCCCGCGAAGGTAGCCGTTCCTGCGGCAGCAGCAGACCTCGTATACAGCGGCACCGAGCAGGTCGGCGTTGCAGGCGGCGCGCTCTACACCGTAGAGGGCGGCAGTGCAACGAACGCAGGCAGCTACACCGCGACCGTTACGCTCAGCGACAGTGCAAACTACGCGTGGGCGACCGCGTTTGACGGCGAGATCACATGGACGATCGCAAAGGCACCCTCCGCAGGTACTCCGAGCTATACCAAGGTGAAGAATTCCGGCAAGACGCTGGCGGACGCTGCTCTGGCGATCGGCGACATTACGCCTGTCGGCGGCACGATCCGCTGGGTAGACAGCGAGGGCAACGAGCTTCCCGCCGATACCGAGATCAAGGCGAACACCGCATACACGTGGCTCTACACGCCTGCGGACACGAACAACTACGCCGAGCTCAGCGACAGCGTGGTACTCTATAAGCGCAACTCCTCGATCACTCTGCCTTTTGTCGGCGCTCTGGGATCCGGCGGTACCGAGACCTATGCGGTCGCTGTCGACCAGACGATCCGAAACGGTGTTGTCACCGTCAGCACCGCCAAGGCATCGCAGGGAGTTACCGTTACCGTCACCGTAACGCCGAATGCGGGCTATACCGTGCAGTCGGTTACGGTCACTACCGTAAGCAATAAGCTCATCGCGGTGCAGAAGAATGCGGACGGCAGCTACAGCTTCGCAATGCCTGCAGTCAAGGTCGTCGTTTCGGCTGCCTTCTCCGACGGCAAGCAGAACGTCTTTGCGGATGTATACACGAGCGACTGGTACCATGCAAGCGTATACAGCGCGTATGGCAAGGGACTGATGAAGGGTGTCAGCGATACGCTGTTTGCGCCGAAGTCCAACTTCACCCGCGGCATGATGATGACCGCTCTGGCACGTCTGGCAGGGGAGAATACCGACGGCGGCACGCCTTGGTATGCAAAGGGCATGGCATGGGCTACGCAGCAGGGCATTTCCGACGGCACCAACCCCGAGAGCGACATCACGCGTGAGCAGGCAGTGACCATGCTGTATCGCTACATGGGCTCGCCCAAGGTCAGCGAAAACGGTCTGGACAGCTTCACAGACAGCACCGCGACCGGCGACTGGGCAGTGGATGCGATGAACTGGGCGATCTCGGTCGGTCTGCTGCAGGGCGACGCCGAGGGCACCATCCGTCCCGGTGACACCGCAACCCGTGCGGAAATCGCAGCACTCATGGTGCGTTTTGTAGACAACGTACAGTAAACTATCAACACAGCAAGGGAGATCCGATCGGCTTCTCCCTTGCTGTGCAATTGAGGAATAGAGTATGCAGATCAGAAAAATTACGGCGATCCCGATGCTTTTGGCGCTTTTTATGCTGTTCTCGTTTGCCGCAGCGGCAGAGGATGCCGCACCCGACGCGGGCAAGCACTTGTTTTTCGCGGAATACACGGTTGAGGAGACAGAGGACGCCGAGGCACCGGTGGACTATGCTTCCGCTTATGTTTGGGGCGACGACACCCGCTACTTCGATCAGCTGACCGAGATGCAAAAAGAGATGTATACCATTATCGAGACCGCATTTGCAAACGGAACGGTCAAGGCGATCTGCGTCGGCGGCTCCGAAATCGTGCGGTGGGACGTCGGTGAGATCTATACAGAAACTTTCCCCATTGATACGACGCAAGCGGAATTTAGCAGTTGGGCAGGCGGTATTTCTTCTTCGATGCAAAAGGCGTATACGGCTTTTCTGTTTGAACATCCGGAATACTTCTGGGTTCGCAGCGGTTACAGCTATTCGGCAGGTGCCGATTATGTCGATGGTGAGTTGCGTGCGTATGTGTACATGACTACGCCCGTCCAGCCCGCGTGCAATACACAGGCAAAGATCGATGCGTTCGGGGTGCAGATCGACAAGGTGGTCGAACAACTGCTGGATGATACCAAGGACATGCCCGTTGTCGCCAGACTCGCCTATTGGGACAACTGGCTCGCGGCAGAGAACGACTACAATACTCCCGCTGCGAGCAGCAGCACCTATATCAAGTCCGATGAGACCCCGTGGAGCATTATCAGCGGTTTTTTGCCGGGATACGAACCCGTATGCGAGGGTTATGCCAAGGCATTTTCGCTTCTTTGCAACAAGATCGGCGTACCCTGCGTGCAGATCTCGGGCAGCGGTCACCGCTGGACAGCGGTACGGCTGGACGGCAAATGGTATGTAGCCGATCCCACCTGGGACGATCCGAATTATCCCGACGGTTCTTCTAAAAACTTCAGCACAAGGAATTACTTCCTCGTGAGCCAGCCGACAAACTATACGCCGAGCTCAGAGATCCTGCAAAGCCCAGAGATTTCCGACACCGGGTACTTTGCAGACGGTTTTGTCAGAAGTTCGACGGAGATCACCGGCGGCGAGGTGGTTCTCGGCGGCACCGTGCTGATCGCATTATATGATGAAAACGACAGAATGCTGGATGTCGGTACCTGCCTGACGCTCCCGTGGGGTGCGGGCAAGCAGATGTGCCTTGCCCCCGCGTTCTCGTCGGCCCTCCTGCAAAAAACCGCAACGGCAGCCCGCTTCGTCCTGGACGATAGCTGGTCGCCCGTCTGGTATGAAAAGGATACCTTCTGAGACGGTCTGTAAAAAACACGTATCGTAAGGATAGCATACAAAAAACCTTGCAAAAACCGATTTTTCGGAATTTGCAAGGTTTTCTTCTGTCTTTTGCAAAGGTTTTTTGTGATAAATGAAAGTGTAGCGATGTAACGGCGATAAACAACTCTTGTAGGGCGCGACGTCCCGACGCGCCGTTTTGCTACGGTTCATGCGGCGCGTCAGAGGACATAGCGACCTGCGGTCGCATCCGCGCCATGCGGACCTACAGCAGGAGCGGTACACCGTGGTACAGTTACAAAGACGACATCACCCGCGTCACCATGACCGAGGGCGTGACCGAACCGGAATATGCGTTGTTCGCCTCGTGTCAGAGTTTGAAGACTGTCACCCTGCAGGACGGCGTGCTGACGGTGACCTTGCACCATCGGCCGGGAGCGGAATTTCCCCTCGTCGTCGCCGCGTATGACACCGACGGCAGAATGACCGCCTGCACCGTGCCGACAATTCCCACGGGCAGCACCATCACGCTCGCGGTCGAACAGGCAGAGACCTTGCGGATCTTTGTGCCGGACGGAACGTACTGCCCCGTGAGTCACCCGTTTCTGTGCAGTGAATACGCAAAAAGGATATGCAAGCGACAGCGTATCCTTTTTTGATTTATACG
The DNA here is from genome assembly GCA_017463665.1 of Clostridia bacterium. Lineage (GTDB taxonomy): Bacteria > Bacillota > Clostridia > Oscillospirales > CAG-272 > UMGS902. The sequence goes on from JAFTOT010000036.1 coordinate 20,857, forward strand.
GCAAAAAAAGAGCGACGCATACCGGCATTTTACGCGCGCGGAATGGATACAATGAAAATCAGCACGGACAGAAAGGAAGATCGTATGCAAAATAAGAGTAAGCACAAAAGTACAGGTAAGAAAATCGCCGTCGGCGCAGGTATTGCGGTCGCATCGGTCGCGGCAGCCACGGCGGCATCCTATATGCTCACGCGGAGTCTCGTCAATGTCGCGCTCGATCGCGAAGCGCCGAAAACTACTGCCAAATCGAAAAAGAAGCTGTGTGGCGCGGCAAAAAAGCCGGACGTGTACCATGAGCAGCGCGCACAGGCGGCGGAAGTTCTCAAAAGCGGCGAGCACATTCCGGTGGAGATCGCAAGCCGCGACGGCATCCGACTGACGGGACACTGGTATGCGTGCGCCCATCCGCAGCGCGTGATCATCGCGATGCACGGCTGGCGTTCCTCCTGGAGCAAGGACTTCGGCTCCATTTCCGATTTTTGGCAGGGCAGCGGATGCAATGTTCTGTATGCCGAGCAGAGAGGGCAGGGCGAGAGCGACGGCGCTTATATGGGCTTCGGACTGATCGAGCGATACGACGTTCTCGACTGGATCGAATGGGTGCAGGAAAACGGCGGTGCGGATCTGCCGATCTACCTTGCGGGTATTTCGATGGGCGCATCTACCGTGCTGATGGCGGCGGGGCAGGAGCTGCCCGCAAATGTGCACGGCGTGATGGCGGATTGCGGCTACACCTCGCCGCATGCGATCTGGCAGCATGTCCTGGAGCGGAATCTGCACATCCCCTATCGCGGTATCAACGGCGCGATCGCAAACGATATGTGCCGCAAGAAGATTCAGATCGGCGCCAAGGACTATTCCTGCACGGATGCGCTGCGGCAGTGCCGCGTGCCCGTATTGTTTGTGCACGGCACGGACGACCGCTTTGTGCCGATCGAGATGACCTACGAAAACTACAAGGCGTGCGCATCGCCGAAGCGCCTGTTTGTCGTGCCGGGTGCTGTCCACGGCATGAGCTATCTCGTGGATAAAGTGGGCTACGAAGCCGCCGTGCGGCAGTTCTGGCAGGACTACGATGCGTGAATAAACCTAACCATTCATTTTCCTTTCTGCGCACGGAGAATTTTTTGCAAAATTATATGCTTTTGCAGATGAATGTGCTATAATAGGCATAATAGGCAAGGTTCAAAGCGGAGGAGAATGGATGAATATCGCGGTGCGGGCATATACCGAGCGGGATCTGCCCGAAATGATCGAAATATGGAACGAGGTCGTGGCGGAGGGCATTGCCTTTCCGCAGGAGGAGCTGCTGACTGCGGAAACGGGCAAGCAATTCTTCGCCGCGCAGACCTACAGCGCGGTTGCGGTGGACGCAGAAACCGACCGCGTTTACGGGCTGTATATCCTGCATCCCAACAATGTGGGACGCTGCGGGCATATCTGCAACGCGAGCTACGCCGTGCGCGGCGACAGCCGTGGATTGCACATCGGCGAAAAACTGGTGCTCGACTGCATGGCTGCGGGACGCAAACACGGCTTCGGCGTGCTGCAGTTCAACGCTGTAGTGGCAACCAATATCCATGCGCGGCACTTGTATGAACGCCTCGGATTTGTGCAGCTCGGCACGATTCCGAAGGGCTTCCGCATGCAGGACGGGCACTACGAGGACATCTGTCCGTATTATCATACGCTGTAAAAGGAGAGGGAACTATGGCAAACATCACGATACAAAAGGAAACCACGATCGATCCGATCAGCCTGATCGGCAGAGAAGCAGGTGTATGCTGGGGCGCCGATATCGCCGACGCGGCGAAGAATTACAAGCGCGGCATGGATTGCCTCGTCTCGGGGCATGGAAGAACATGGGAGTACCCGCAGGTATATGTGGTTTTGGACGGCTATTCGGCACGCGTGATCCGCGAGCTGTATACGCATATCGGCGGCGCACCGACGCGCCTGCAGGCGTCCACCCGCTATATCGACTATCAGAAAGGCTTTGCTTACGTGGTTCCGCCCGCGATCGAAAAGGACGCCGCCGCGAGCGCGATCTATGCGGATGCGATGGACGAGATCAAGGTTGCCATGCAGAAGCTGGAAGCGCTGAACATCCCGCGCGAGGACTGCGCAATGCTGCTGCCCCTCGGCATGGAGAGCAAGGTCGTGCTGCGCACCAACCTGCGCAACCTCATCGACATGGCGCACCAGCGCCTTTGCACCCGAGCATATTGGGAGTACCGCCGCCTGATGCAGGATCTCATGCAGGCGCTCGGCGACTATTCCGACGAGTGGAAGTATCTTGTGGATACGTATTTTGTGGCAAAGTGCGAAGTCTCCGGCTTTTGCACCGAGAAAAAAAGCTGCGGACGCAAACCGCAGAGATAATCATAGCCAACAGTGACTGTAAAAAAGTCGATATGCTGAGAATATAAATGAAAGTTTAGCGATGTAACGGCGACGAACAACTCTTGTAGGGCGCGACGTCCTCGACGCGCCGTTTTACTACGGTTCATGCGGCGCGTCGGGGACGTCGCGCCCTACAATGTTTCTGCGTAACCTTTACACACTTAAACAATCATTATAACAACAACTTCTTATAAAAGATCCTTGCATAACTGAAAAACCGGTTTTTGCAAGGATCTTTTATTTTTCTGTTTCTTGTGCGATAAGCATTTTACCGCTTCGACTTTTTACAGCCTATTTTTGGTGTACGGCATCTGCGTGTTGCTTACACACCTAAATAATCTCATTCTCTTCCTTATAAATTGGTACTTGCAAAAATACACAGATAGGTGTATAATAAATCAGTTAAGTACACTTTGAGAGGAAAGCGTGAAAATTTAATTAGCAATACGTTTTGCATAGAGTGTTTCACGCCCGAACTCCTCGCAAAATGGGACCCAACCCATTTTGCCGCACAAAGTGCGGTACCGAGGATTTCCTTTTACGTATTTGTGCCGCCGCTTGGCGGCGGAATGGAGATTATTTTATGATCGAGATCAAAAAACAGATCGCCGAGGCGCTCTCGGCGGCTGCAGGCGGCGCGATCGAGGCTGCTGCTGTGCAGGATGCGCTGGAATATCCTCCGAACCCGGACATGGGCGACCTTGCGTTCCCCTGTTTCCGTTTGAGCAAGGTAATGCGCAAGGCTCCCCCCGCCATTGCGGCAGAGCTTTCGGCGGCATTCAGTTGCCCCGCGGTCGAACGCGTTGAAGTCGCGGGCGGCTATCTCAATCTGTTTTTAAATAAAGCATATCTCGCCGAATACGTCATCGGCAAGGCAGTTTTCGCAGACAAGCCGTACGGCTCGTCCGACGTGGGCAAGGGAAAGACGGTCGTGCTCGACTACTCCTC
>JAFTOT010000031.1 GCA_017463665.1 Clostridia bacterium
CCCGTTGTCGAGCTCCACGGCGTTCAGCGCCAGAAAATCATCGTCCGTGAGTTCATTGTGCGGCACCAGCAAAAAATGGTCGGTGTAGGCAACGATCGAATATCCCTTTGCCTTGTACGCTTCTTTCACCGACTCGGGTGAGAGTTTTCCATCCGAGCAGGTCGTGTGGCAATGCAGATTCGCCTTGTAAAACTGTCCGCCCGGCGGCAATAAGTATTTTTTCATTCTATGCACCTCACATTCCGTTTTTTTCATTGTACCACTATATAAAGGAAGTTGGCAATACAGGAAATATAATAGATTTTACAAAAAATGAACGTGTGTGCCCAATGTCATTAAGATAAGACGGTACAAGTTTAGATAAGAAAATGTAATATTCCCGCAAAATATAGCAATACCGCCGAGAACAATCGTGATGGTTACTCTCGGCGGTCCATTTTTTACTTCAAAACAACATATGTAGTGGGCATTTCAAGAGGATGCCATGCGATACTCAAAAATTGTCTTTCAATGAGAATCGTCGCAGGAATACATACTGCATAAACAAACCTATCCATAGCAGCAATTCCTGCAACCTGGGCTTGCAAATGTTTTGGGGTATGTGAACTTAAAATTTTTGCGGCACTATGATCAAGCTCTTGAATAATGGATATAAGTTCATTGGATATAAACGCCTGCACCATATTCACAACAGCTTTATATTGATCAAAGGTGTATATCGGAACGGTTGCTCTGTATGTTTCGTTCTCCTTGATAACATATCCCTTTTTTATCATTTCCGCAATGGCTTCAAGATCATATTCACTGAGAGGAGTATAGTCTCCACGGCAGATATCACAGAAAATATTGATATAACGTTCATTTCCATAAAAATCGTGATGGTCGCCCTTACCGTTTCCGCATTTCCAATAGTCAAAAAAGTATAGACTATCTCCGTGTTTGCCATCAACGCGGCTATAATTGAATATGAATTTTTCGTTTAATTTCTCCACACACCAAAGGTAAGCAGGTTCTCCCCAACCCGTTTTAGGTACTTTGAATTCGTTATAATCAACTTCACAGATTGCCATAAAGAGAATTGCAGCAAATTGCCAACGCAAAGTGTTTTCGGAGAAATTGCTGCCGATAAACCCAAGGTTTTTATATTCCGAGGCCATTTTCTTGATAAAAGCTTCGATCTTATCAGCAATTTTCTCGTGATACTTTGTAACAGCACGTTCAATTTCGTCGGCACACTCGGACGTAATAATAATCACATTTGCTTTGTAGTGCTTTCCTTCTCTAAGTATGATTTGTTTGTCTTCAAGTTCTTTAATTTCATCGTCAAGATACGGAAGCGGGATACCGGTTTCGAGACTGATCTGCTGAACGGTAAGTGCATCATTATAGCAAGCGCTAACAACATTCTGCCTGATCTTACTCTGCATAAACTCCCAAAATTGGTTGGGACCATGACCGCTATACATCGGGATTAATGTTTTCGGATTATAACTGAGTTCTCCAAGATTTCGTTCCATATTCATTCCTTCTTTCAGTATTTTTCTCGATTTGAATAACAGGTACTTCACCATGCTTTCGGAAATGGCAAGAGCAGATGCAATTTCAGAGCAAGAACAGCGATCGATGTAGTACATTATCGTCGCTTTTCGATATTTCTCGGACAGCAAAGCAAGTTCACGGCGAAGAAGATATATATCACCGAAGTTATCTTCCGAGGAATCATCTTCCGATGCGATATCTTCCGTTAATTCACATGTGTTATTTCTCAACTTTTTTCTGTACCACTGCTTATAAACATTTCCTGCAACGCCCCACATAAAAGCGTAAAAGGCATTGTCGTCTCGAATATTTCCAGCCGACTTTATCAGCTCATACAAAATGTCTTGTGAAAGATCTTCAGCTTCTTCTCGCGTAGGCGTTTTTGCCATACAGTATGAGAAAATTGTTTTGGATACCTCCGTTATCTTTTCGTGAAGTTCAATTTCGTTCATCTGCTCACCTCCTTGTGGTTTTTAGAAGCTTCTGCCATAATAGTGAAAGAAAAATGGTTTGGTTAAGATTTTCTTGAAACTTTTATATGATCAATCCCACATAGCATATAAAAATTTTTATATTTCTATAAAGCATTTCGGATATAGGCACTTGTTTTTACCGAAAACAGCCCGAAAAAGCGCGCTTTTGAAGAAATATTATGTCCTACTCTATGCAAAAATCTGTTGGATAATTTCGGTTGAATCGTCCTCTCATCACTTTATGCAAAGCGGACAGGCATGATGTATTGTTTCGTTTATATATATCTGAACAACGTCAGAAATAACATAAGAGCAAATCCGAAGATTCGCCCTTATCTAAACTTATACCGCCTTATCTAAATACATTGCGTGTGTGCCCCGATATTTTTGCTTGCATTTTGTCGAAAAGCGTGCTATAGTAATTTGGTATTATTTATATAGAGAGGCTTTGCTATGCAGGCTATACGATTCTTAAAAAAACACACTGTTCTTTGCATTGCGACGCTCGCCGCGCTCGCAACCTGTTTTATTGTGCCGCCGTCGGCAGAATATCTCGGATACTTCGATTTCAAAACGCTGACCTGCCTGTTTTTGACGCTGGCTGTTGTCTGCGCACTGCGCAACATCAAGTTTTTCACCATCCTTGCGCGCCGTATCGTCATGCTGACGGGCAATTTGCGCATGCTGGCGCTGGCGCTGATCTACATCACCTTTATCGGCTCGATGCTGATCGCCAACGACATGGCGCTGATCACCTTTTTGCCGCTGGGGTACTTTGCCCTGTCGGTCACCAAAAAGGAAAAGCACATGGCGTACATCTTCATTCTGCAAAACATCTCGGCAAATCTCGGCGGCATGCTGACGCCGTTCGGCAATCCGCAGAATCTCTATCTCTACACCGCCTATGAGATCCCCACGGGCGAATTCATGGGCATCATGCTGCCGCCCTTTCTGCTGGCAGTCGCCATGCTGACTGTCTGCTGCCTTGTGCTAAAGCCCGAGCCGCTCGCCATCGCAGAGGAATTCCCCGAAAAGCTGAACAAGCCGCGCACCGTCCTCTACCTTGTGCTGTTTGCACTGTCGATCCTGCTCGTCTTTCGCATCTTCCCGTACTGGATCGGACTGATCGCGATCCCCGTGATCCTCTTTTTCGTGGATCGCGACGCGCTGAAAGCGGTGGACTATCCCCTGCTGCTCACCTTTGTGATGTTTTTCATCTTCTCGGGCAACATGGCGCGGATCGACCTTGTACGTGACATTCTTTCCGCGCTGCTCGAAAAAAGCACGCTGCTGATCTCGATCCTCTCCTGTCAGATCATCAGCAACGTGCCCTCGGCTATTCTACTCTCGCAGTTCACCGAAAACTATCGCGAACTACTGCTCGGCGTAAACATCGGCGGCACAGGCACGCTGATCGCCTCGCTGGCGAGCCTGATCACCTTCAGCGAATACAGACTCCTGCATCCCGGTGACGGCAAGCGCTACTTCGTGCTGTTCACACTTCTGAACCTTTTGTTCCTCGTGGTGCTCGGCGCGGCTTCCTACTTTATTTTTCTGTGATTGTTCGCTTTTTCCAAGCGAGCGGAGGTTCGCCCTGCGCCTTGACGAACGCTTTGTAAAAATTGATATAATCGCCGAACCCGCTCTCGATCGCGATCTGCGCAAGCGAGCTTTCGGAGTTGAGCAAGAGCTGCTTTGCCATATCGATCTTCATATCGGTGACATACGCATACGGCGTTTTGCCCGTATCACGCTTGAACACATTGATCACGTGGTTCTTGCTGTAGCCGCACGCCTTTGCCACCGCATCCAGCGAAAACGGCTTCTGCAAATCGCGCGAAACCATAGAAATTACCTTCAAAACGACTGCACTTTTCTCGGTGCGGTCGTTATTTTTTCGAAGGATCGAGAGGATTTGGAAAAACACCGCCGCTTTTTCCACTGCGGGCGCACCCGCGTGCCAACAAAGATCCAACTGCCGAAACAGCGGCATCAACACGGAAAAATCCGCCTTACCGCGCAAGGGCAAGGTGTTTGCATCCGAATTAAACTCACCGCGGAAGTGGATGAAGTAATATTTCGGCATGTCGCTCTCCTCCACGCCCTCGTGCAGGATCCCGCGCCGCTGGATGTAATACTCTCCCTCGCCGACCTCGACCGGCACACCGTTTTCCCGAAAGCGGAGCACACCGCCGAACACCATGACCAGCACATCCTGTGAGCAAATACGCTTCATGTGCTTTTCATGCGCCTCAAAGAAACGAAAAGAGGAATAGCTGTATATCGGCAGCATACCAAACGAAAGTCCGACAGACATAGACTCGCACCTCCCCTTCTGATAGTTTCAGCATAGCACAAATTCGTGATATTTGCAATATTTTTTGCAAAATCCCGATGATATATTCTATGGATTTTTCCACGGCTCTGTGATAAAATCAATATAACAACTACGAGAGGAGACAATCATGTACAACATTTTTAATCCTACGAAAATAAAACCGCAAGGCTGGCTGCGCCGTCAGCTGGAAATTCAGCTCGCCGGTCTGAACGGTCAGCTCGACCGTGTTTGGCCCGATGTACGCGACAGTGCGTGGATCGGCGGCGACCGCGAGGGCTGGGAGCGTGTACCCTACTGGCTGGATGGTTTCATTCCGCTCGCCTACATGCTCGACGACAAGGACGCCATCGCGCGTGCAGAGCGCTACATGCAGGCAATCCTGGCACGTCAGCAGAAGGACGGCTGGATCTGCCCCTGCAAAAAGGAAGAACGCGCAGAATACGACGTATGGAGCCATTTTCTGATCGGCAAGGTCATCGCGCAGTACTGCGAGTTTACCGGCAGCGCCGAGGCAGAGGAAGGTCTGTACAAATCGATGCGTTGTCTCTACCGCCTGCTGAAAAAGGGCGAGGTCAAGCTCTTTAACTGGGGACAGTACCGCTGGTTTGAGTGCCTGATCCCGTTGCAGTTCTTGTGGGAGCGCTACCACGAGGACTGGATCCTGTCCCTGGCACGCAAGCTCAAAAAAGAGGGTATCGACTACCACGACTATATCGAAACCTGGAAGACGCCGCTCAACAAGTGGACGCTGTATACCCACATCGTCAACCTCGTAATGATGCTGAAGTACGAAGCCGTCACCTGCAAGCTGCTCGGCGGCAAGTACAAGAACGACGCGGACAAACTCTGGAAGATCCTCGAAAAGTACAACGGCACGGCGGTCGGCTCCTTCACGGGTGACGAATGTCTGTCGGGCATCGGCAACAACCGCGGCACCGAGCTGTGCAGCATTGCCGAGCTGATGTACTCCTGCGAGCTGCTCTATGCCATCACGGGCGATAAGATCTGGGCAGACCGCCTCGAAAAGCTCGCGTTCAACGCCCTGCCCGCGACCATCAGCGAGGACATGTGGACGCACCAGTACCTGCAAATGGTCAACCAGATCGCCTGCGTGCGCTTCCCCGGCCGTTCCTTCTTCCGCACCAACGGTGCTGAGTCGCACATGTTCGGTCTGGAGCCCCACTTCGGCTGCTGCACCGCAAACTTCGGCCAAGGCTGGCCCAAGCTTGTCAGCAGCCTGTTTATACAGGATGAGGACGGCATCCGTCTGACCTCGATGCTGCCCGCCGAGGCTACCACCGAAGTAAACGGCGTCAAGGTCGTCGTCCGTATGGATACCGAATACCCCTTCCGCATGGGATGCACCTACACGGTTGAGACCGATGCTCCCGTGACCTTTGCGCTCAAGATCCGCATCCCCGCATGGGCAAAATCCGCCTGCATCGACGGCAAGGCTGTCGAGGGCGACTGCGTGATCGAGAAAGAGTGGAACGGCAAGCAGAGCTTCACCCTCACGCTCACCGATACCCCGCACTTTGTCGAGCGTCCGCATAACCTGCATGTCGTTGAATACGGTCCGCTGGTCTTCTCGCTCCCGATCGAAGTCGAGCAGAAGATGTATGAGTATGAGAGAAAAGGCGTTGAGCGCAAGTTCCCCTACTGCGACTATGAGCTCTACCCGAAGTCCGAGTGGAGATACGGCTTTACCGATGACACGTTCACTGTCGAGGAAAAAGAGGGCAACGATGTTCCCTTCTCCATGTCCGCGCCGCGCGTTACCGTCAAGGCAAATCTCGCCCGCGTCAACTGGGACTATGCCGACGGCTATAACACCGTCGCAGAAAAGACCCCCCGTTCCCGCAACGCCATCGGCGATGCCGAAACGATCGAGCTGATCCCCTACGGCTGTGCCAAACTCCGCATGACCGAAATGCCCATCGTAAAAAAGAAATAAGTTGATGAAAAAACCGTTGCCGAAAAAGCAACGGTTTTTTTGTTATGTGTGGGTATGAAAATGAAAGTTTGTTTTTCCAAGGATGTCAAATAACCATCGTAGGGGAGGGGTTTCCCCTCCCGCCGTTACAACATCGCACCGATGCTTTTCGGGAGGCGAAACGCCTCCCCTACAAAAGCATTTTGTTTAATCCCCACCATCGCGCTCCATTTTTTCGTCGATCGCACGGTTGATGAAATCGTTGACGCTCATACCGTGTTCGGTGGCATATGCTTTGATGATGTCTTTTTTGCCTTTTTTGACAGTCAGATTGATGCGATCATATGCCTTTTCTATATAACGATTTACACAAGCCTGCTGTTTCTTACTAACCTTGCTTTCGCTCATATGCCAACCACCTCAAATTGATTTTATCATACTGCATTTATTTGCGTAAATAGCCATTTTGCATATAATATTTGCGTAAATATTATGCAGTATTTGCAATTGACTATTTGCGCAAATAGTGCTATACTTAGATTGCTAAAAGATGCCGACCATCTCACACACCTATTTCACGCTGTCCTATCGGCTGTACGGGGAGAAAGGGAAACTATGATCTTTATGAATGAAAACGACTGCCCCAAAATAAAGACGAAGCCTTCAAACTGCAGGAGCAAACGCGCGATCTTCAGTTTCAAATGGAACTGGTGGATCATGCGCTGGAAGTACTGCAAAGCACCTATTTTCACCGCAGTGCCGAATATATGCAAATGAACGGTGCCGCGCGCTCCGTGTTCGCCGCAAGCTACAGCGGCATACAGCAACAGATCGAAACGATCTGCACGCTATTTGAGGATTGCCTCACATATATCGCACTCCTGCGCGGCGAAAGCACTCTGCACACCAAGTACGCTGAAGAGACCGCCCACTGCGCCCAAACCATCCGCAGTTTGTACGAAGAATAGTAGAAAATCAAATGCATGGTTATGTTGCAAACATCTCCGCTCAAGATCCTTCGCGCAATGTTGTACAACGACCTGCCGCAGGCAGGGTGGGAAGGCGACAGAACCAACAGCCATTATTCGCGTTGGTCAGAGTCGCCTTGATGACTAGGGGCGGGGTTAAGCAATGTGCTTAATCAGCCTAATTATCTACTTTGCAACAGCCCCCGCTTGTCATCCTTGAGCGAAGCGAAGGATCTTGCGGGGAGATGTAAGTGTAAAGCATTGTAGGGACAGGCGTCCTCGACTGTCCGCATGAACCATAGTAAAACGGCGCGTCGAGGACGTCGCGCCCTACAAGCTATTGCATCGCCTAAACAATCATTTACACTTCTTCCATATACTCCACGCAACCAGCATCATCACAGCAATACCGCACAGAACGCCGCTGCTGTCGAGCAGTACATCGGTCACGGCAGGACCGCGACCGGGGACAAACGCTTGGTGCAGCTCGTCACTCGCCGCATAAAGTACACCGATCCAAAACGAACGCAGAACATGCAAGCGCCGCGATGCGGCAAAGCCGAGCGAAGCCAGACAAAGCAACGCACCGAGCGCCGTATAGACGCAAAAATGTGCAGTCTTGCGCAAAACATGATCCATAGTCGAAAGCATATGGCTCTGTTCATGCGATTCGATCCGGTCCCAATCGGATACGACCGCCGACAGAAGCTGCTCGGCGATCTCTGTGCTTCGATCCCCTGACACCGCAGCAGGCTCGGCGGACATAGAAAAGATAAATGCCGCAAGCAAGATACACAAACCGATCGTCACCGCACGCAGCCGCGGCGAACGGTACAAGCTTACTTTTTGCATCGCAGCGTGTATTCGTCCTCGTACATCTTCTCCACCTTACCGGTCATAATTTTACCGGTCAGGCGGCAAATGTACTTGGAGTACGCAACCTTAGACATTTCACGGCACTTTGCGGGATCGCCCAGCAGCTTCTGGATGGCTTCCGCAAGATTGGACGCGCTCTTTTGCGGGATGATATAGCCGTTTTTACCGTTCTCGATAATATATGCGTTTCCGCCGTAGTCGGTCGCGATCGCGGGTTTGGCAAGGCTCATCGCCTCGATCAGCGCCATACTGGTCGCCTCGGTGCCGAACGAGCAGTTGGCGATCACATCCATGATCTGAATATAGGGCGCAACATCCGAAACAAAGCCCGGGAACAGCACGCAGTCCTCGAGGTGATACTCCTGCACCTTTTCGCGCAGCATCTGCTCGGTCGTACCCGTGCCGATGATCAGCACGCGCAGATTCTTCACACCGCGCTCACGCAGAATGCGCGCCGCCTCGATGAGGTAAATGTGCCCTTTGACCTCTTCCAGACGCGCCGACATGCCGACGACAAAATCGTCGGGCGCGATGCCGAGCGAGGCACGCAGATCTGCCGCCTCCTCTGCCGAGACCTGCCGCAGCGGCTCGGCGCCGTTGATGATGACCTCGATCTTCTTGGGATTGGCTCCCATGTCGGTCAGATTCTCTTTGGTGGATTCGGACACAGCGATCATCGCCGTGGAAAGCGTGTTGTTGATGAAGCCGCAGATATTCCGCATCGGGAACCGCGTCAGGATCGGACGGGGCGCAAAGGTGGAGTGCCGCGTGTGGATGCGGACACGCACACCGCACAGGAATGCCGCGATCCGCGCCGCCATTGCCGCGTGCGTATGCACGATGTCGGGCTTCTCTGCCTTGAAAATGCGGCAGTACTCGCTCACCGCGCCGAGATCCAGCGATTTGTCCGAGCCGCCCTTGGTGCAGATGTGCTCAAAGCCGAGCGCGTCGATGCGCGGAATCAGCTTACTGCCCGCAGGCAGTACAACCTTGACTTCAAACTTACTGCGGTCGATATTGTACAACGTGGTGAGCAGCACCGTGCCGGCACCGCCGATATTAGTGTCACTGATAACATGAATGACTTTAATCATGGTTTTCTCTTTTCATAAAACTACGAATTTCGGTAGGGGAAAGGAGCAAAAGAACGATGCCGTAGACGATCACGCCGACACCGCCGAGCAGCAGCACGCGCAGGATGTCCGAGCCGATGAAAAAATGTGTATACAGCGGGTAAACGCATACGCCCATCACTGCGGCGGCGATCAGGGATCTTGCAAGATCGGCAAGGTCGCGGCGACCGAGCAGTGCGCCGTCCTTTGACAAAAAGATATAGTTGAGCACCGCGCAGATCGCGATGGTCAGCGACGAGGCAATGCCGATGCCGTCAAAGCCGATCGTACCCACCAGCACAGTCACCAGCGCAATGTTGCAGACGATCGCAACCAGCGATGCGATCATCGGCGCCTTCACGCGCTGCATGGCAAAATAGAGCTTGGTCAGCACCTCGTTTGCCGACATAAACGGTATACCGATGGCAAACAAGCGCAGCACGGACGCGGTCATCGCCGCATCCTGCGCCGTAAACTCGCCGCGCATATAGATGGCGCGCGTGATCGGCTCTGCCAACAAGAATATGCCGACCGACAGCGGAATCATAATATAAAGGAGAATTTTGATCGACGAGCCCGCGAACTTTTTCGCGCCGTCGCGGTCGCCGCCCGCCTCCGCGCGCGAGAGCCGCGGGAACAAAAGGTTGGTCGCCACAAAGGAGAAGACACCGACAATGATAATGTACAGGCGGTTGGCATAGCTCACCATCGTGATCGCGCTTCCCCCCTCAAAGCCCGAGGCGTAGCGCGTGTTGATCACGTTGCAGACCGGCTGCAGCCAGGAGCACACCAGGATCGGGATCGCCATTTTGAGCGCACGGCGGATATGCGTGTCACCGAAGCACAGCGTAGGCTTAAAGCGAAAGCCCAGACGATGCGCCGCGGGCGCTTGGATCGCCGCCTGCAAGAACCAGCCGATCACCAGCGCGATCGACAGTCCCCATACGCCGTATCGGTCGCTGAGCGAGTAGAAGTACACCACCATCACAAGGTTGGAGACAAGGCTCATGATCGCGGGGAGCGTGTATTTCTCAAAGGATTGCAAAATGCCGACAAAGCAATAGGCGATGCCCGTGAAAATGATCATGGGAAACATCACGCGGCTGAGCGACGCGGCAAGCGCTTTGACCTCGCCGTCGATCTCGGGCGCGAGGAAGGAGATCAGCGGCGAGGAAAACACAATGCCGCAGACCGAGATTCCGAGCGTGATGCAAAGGATCAGATTGAAGTAGCGGTTCGCAAACGTAAACGCGCTCTCCTTGCCCTCTTTCACCATCAGTTCGTTGAAGATCGGAATAAATGCCGCCGTCACAACGCCGCCGAGCGCAAAATCAAACAGCGTGATCGGCAGGCGGCTCGCCGCCTCGTATGCGACCGCGTCCATCGACGTTCCGAAGTTGGATGCCAAGAGCGTGTCGCGCAGCAGTCCCAACACTTTGGAAAGCAGCGTGACAAAAACCATCAGGATCGCCGTTCCCGCGATCCGCTTCCCTGCTTTTTGCAATTTTCGTCCCCCCTGCCCTAAAGATTACATTACAGTATAGCATAGTTTTCCGAAAAAGGCAACACCGCCATGCATCTTTGATCGCAGCAATCTGCAAAAAAATTCAAAAATTTTGCAAAAGCCCCTTGACGAACCGAAAAAACTGTGCTATACTTATCAAGTGCTGAAATCTGGGTGTGGCGCAGTTGGTAGCGCGCTACCTTGGGGTGGTAGAGGCCGCAAGTTCAAGTCTTGTCACTCAGACCAGCAAAAAGGGATGACTTAGTCATCCCTTTTTTGCTGCTTTCGGTGAAGATACTTGAACTTGCGGTCACCGAACGCGCCATGCGCCGCGAAGCGGCTGCTTGGGTGGTAGGGCTTGGAGCGCGAGCGCCGCCGGTGGCGGATACAGCGAGCGCGACAAGGGAGAAAACAACGAGCAGCGGGTGGGCGCAACTGCGCACGCCCGCTGTTACTATGTTTTCGACAGGGCCGCGCATGCACGCCGCGAGACCTTTGTCACATCAGACCGGCAAAATGGGATGACTTTTGTCATCCTTGGCTATCGGAAACTGCCGCCTGCCCTCTATGTTTCTTTATATTTGTGTGCTATAATAGATTTTAAATAAAATTTCCTCGCCTCTGTAAGATTTTTCTTCGAAATCGGTACATACCTATTGAAACCACAAAAAGGAGGTATTTACAGTGAACGATGCTGATATCATCGATCTGTTTTGGGCGCGTGCGGAAACGGCGATCACGGAGCTCGGAAACAAATATGACCCGCTTGCCCGTTCCGTAGCCATGAACATTCTGCACGATCGGCTTGACACCGAGGAGTGCATGAACGACAGCTATCTCGGTATGTGGAACAGTCTGCCGCCGGAGAAGCCGCAGGTCCTGCCCGCATTCTTCACGGCAGTCACGCGGAACATCGCGCTGAAGCGGTACAGATACCGCTCCGCATCCAAGCGAAGCGCGATCATGGAAGAACTGACAGACCTGATCACTTCGGCACCCTCTCCCGAAGAAGAGATCGATCTCGCCGCCAAGGTCATTTCCGATTTTCTTTCCGCCCTGGACAAACCCTCGCGCGTGCTTTTTATGCACCGATATTACATGGGTGACAGCGTTGCGGATGCGGCAAAGGCGGTGGGGATAACCGAAAATCACGCGGGGGTCAAGCTTTCCCGCATGCGTGCCAAACTGAAAAAGAAACTGAGGGAGGAGGGGATTACCGTATGAAAGAGATCGATTTTTTGGATGCGGTCGGCAGAGTCGATAAACGGTATATCGAGGAATGCATTACATACAAGCCGCCGAAGAAAATGAACATTTGGATCAAAAGCATGAGCGCGATCGCCGCCTGCCTTGTGCTGGTGATCGCCGCGGTACTGGCGGTAAATCATCAAAGTCAGTCGGTGATCATCGACGAAAACGGCTTCCATATCGAGGACGGCGTGCTCCTCAGCTACTCGGGCAGCGAAACGGATATCACCATTCCCGATACGGTGGAAACCATTGCGGACTTCACTTTCCTCGGTAATCAGAACGCAAATAAGATCGAGGTCGTTCGCCTCGGAACGGGCGTACAGAAGGTGGAAGTCAATGCCTTTGCGGGGCTTGACAATCTTGTGGATCTCATTATTGCGGAAAACAATCTGTCCTTTGTGTATGAGGACGGTCTGATCATGACCTCGGACGGCTCGATCCTTCTGCGCTATGAGCGCGAGGGAGAGACTTCCTTTACCATTCCCGAATCGGTTCGGTTCGTGGCGGCGCACGCGGTACAGGGGACGGAGCTTGAGGAGATCGATTTTGGTGATAATCTGGAATATATCGGCTACAATGCTTTTGCCGGCAATTATGCCCTGAAAGCGATCTATCTGCCCGATTCGGTGAAGTACATCAGCGAGGGTGCATTCTCCGGCTGTTCTTCCGCTGTGGACGGATATATTCCCGAGGGTGTGCAGTTCGGCGGTGAAGCATTTAACCGCGTGCCGTTTTATCTCTCGCTGAAAGCCGGCCGGATGTCCCCGCTGGAGGAGGTCAAGCGCGGACGGATCACGCCCTCTGAGGCGATTCTGCAGAGTAATCTGGATTCGCTGACCGTGCAGCTCGAATACGTTCTTGCTACCTTGCGCGGTGAGGATTACGAAGCAAGCGATGCGGCAATGTTTGCCTACGGCGCGGTACACGATCATCCGGAGGTTCCCGAGGGTATGACGGTGCCGAAATCGTTTTCCATGGAAGATCTGACCTTCACGGACAACGGCTGGAGCAATACGGGAATTTACGATGTACAGATTCATTTGCCCGCAGGAGATTACACCATCGTCATGGAGGCGTATGGGTATGAAACCTACGAGGCGCTGTACTGGGAGGATGTGCGGTTCCGCATTTCCAAGCTGTACTATCTGCAAAGTCCCGACGATGCAGATCCCGACGATACCGTGACCGCGTTCGGCTGGACGGCGGTGTTCGGGCACGAGGGAGACCTGTACAGCGGTATCACCTACACCCATGAGGACGGAACGCTCATCCGCAGCTTTCCGCGCGCTGAGAGCTACACGCCCTATGTGCTGACCTTCTCTCCCGAAGGTACCCGAGCAGCGGTGGAATACACCTATCAGGGGACAGCATATTTTTACATTCAGGCGCTGAACGGCGATCATCTCATGGAGCCGAATTACGACTACAACGAGTACCTGAATAAATACTACGGTCAATACGAAGCAGGTTCGCTCCAATGGATCGACGAGGACAACATTGAGGGCGTAAACGAATTCGGCAGATTCCGCTTCAATATCTACGAGTTTGAGGTCACACAGCTGGATCACGATCCCGGCCTGTACGACCCGAGCAACAACGCGGTGAAGACGGTGGAACATTCGCTGGACTATTATACCGTCCGTATGGAGGTGCCCGTGGGATGGCGCGATCAGACTGCGTACTACGACCTGGTGCGCCGCGGGAATGGACTGAATGATTACCGCGCCCTGGTCACCAAGGTCTATGGCAGTGTTCCTGTGCGAATCATCGAGGAGATCGCGGATGACGAACCGCAGACCAACGCGAATGGGTTTTCGTATTACACCGTGCGCGATGAAACATTAGGCGCGACCAATATCGAGGGCAAGTACTACTTCCTTTTTCAATACGAAACACAGCTTGTCTTCAGTCTGGCGGTGACTGTGTACAAGGACGACATGGACAACTATTTGGAGACGGTCATCCAGCCGATTCTGGACAGCGTTGTGATCGAGCCGACACCGGCATCCATAGGCGTGGAGTATTCGCAGTTTCAGAATACGATTCAATCCATGGGTGAAAACGATACCTTCCCGCCGCATTCCTACCCCTTTGAGATCACGGGAATGTCCGTACCCGTGTATTTTGAGATGCGAAAATATGACCATCCAAAGACGCTTACAGCCTACGGGCAGACGGTGGAGATCAACGAGCGCGTCTACTTCTACGGTAACTGCAGAGTGGGTCTTTTTGAATACGACGGCGCAATTATCTTCACCTGGAGTTATTACGGCATCGGCTATGTGTATATTCTCGGTGACGGATTTACCGAGATCATCGAGCCGGACGATACCGCTTCGGTGATGCTGTATCTGGACGAAAACGGTGCGCTGAAATACAAACGCACCAACAATCACATGGCTGATATCGCCCAGAGCGGAGGTCTGTGCGTTGCGACCGGGTATGATAATTTTCTATACTGTATCGGTTCCGCATCCGTTGAAGGCGGCAAGCCGGTATTGGGAGATGCAGAAGAATATTATACCATCGGGGACAAATACGATCTGGATCTCGAATTTGAACGCATATACAGCCGCTATTATGCATCCATCGAGGAGGTATTTGAGATAAACAAATATCTGCCGAGCTGATTCTGACAGAGGAATATTGGGCGGCTTGGAAAGAAAAGTATCTGCAAGATCCTACCGGTGAGATCAAGCGGATACGGATCAAACGGAAAGCGTAAAAATGAGATCGTGGCGGTTTGATACCGACAAAAAAGCTTCGCGAATCATTCCTTTACCGCAGTGCCTGCTTTTAACACAAATAAGGCGTGGTCTCCCACGCCTTATTTGGTTTGCTTGCTGTCTTGAATTTTGTTTTGTCTTATTCGGTCGCGCTATAGGTTTCTGTGCTGCTTAAGCTAATGTAGTCACACACACCGTTTTTCCAAACTTCGCATTGGAAAGTAAGCCTGTATGTATTTCCAACAACTATATTCTCTGCCGTTCCATAGAAAGAATATGTGTTAAACGCCAACACTGTCATCTCAGGGTCTACCCATTCTTTCACAACGTCGGCAGTTCCGCTTTCAATCAGGCGGATGGATACATTTCGCATGATCGCCCCGGAAGCAATGCTGATATCCACAGAGCAATGCGCGGTCGTTCCGACCGCATTATGCACTAAAGCTACATCATTGGTATTGTTCCACAGCGGTTCCACCACCTCGGGCAGTGCAGCCGAAACAGAACAGGTAAGCAACGAAACCAGCACCAGACAAGCAAGCAAACAGTTTTTGATTTTCTGCATAAACAAAACCTCACTTTCGTTCTATATGATAAGTATAGACGAAAGTGAGGCGCGAATTTTAGCAAATTATGGGG
Source organism: Clostridia bacterium (assembly GCA_017463665.1). GTDB lineage: Bacteria > Bacillota > Clostridia > Oscillospirales > CAG-272 > UMGS902. The sequence continues at coordinate 15,360 of JAFTOT010000031.1, forward strand.
TATTTTCTGTGATTTTTAAATTTTTTCAGATACGGACGCGCGGACGGTCGGGTACACCATCAAAAAATAACCTTTGCAAGCCTTTTTACTCTATGCGTATCTGGCACATTTTCATTACGTCGAGGGCTGCTTTGTGCGTTTCGGGCGTTACGCCTGCGCAGCACGCGGAATCCACCGAGATCTCGATCTGCGGAAAGTGCGCTTTGAGCAGCAGCGCGTTTGAAACAACGCAGATATCGGTGCAAAGTCCCACCAGCTCCACCGAGAACGGCTCGTCGCCGACCGCCTCCAGGATACGGTTCGGCAGCTCCACGGAACCGAACGTGATCTTTTCCAGCGTAGTATATGCTCTGCCGTCGAGCGCCGCGGCGATCTTACTGTCGAGCTGCCAGCCATCTGTGCCGCGGATGCAGTGCGGCACGGGGAGCTTTTTTCCCTCTGCTGTTTGGGAATAATCCGCAAAATGCGTGTCGTAGGTCACAAAGATCGAACCCGAAAAGCCGGCGATCTTTTTCACTACGCGATCGACGATCTCCACAGCCTCGGGCGTGCCGAGCGAACCGTCTACAAAATCCTTTTGCATATCTACAATAACCAGTACTTTTTTCATCATAATCTCCTTTACGGCTTGATCGCAACCTTGATCACGCCGTCGCGTTTATTTTCAAACAGATCGTACGCCGCGGCGATGTCGCACAGCGGATAAGTGTGCGTGATCAGCGGAGTGGTGTCAATCTTTCCCTGCTCGATCAGCGAGAGCGTCTCTGCACAATCGCAGCCATCCACGCCGCCCGTTTTAAATGTGAGGTTCTTGCCGTACATATCGGGCAGAGGCAGAGTCTGCGCCTTGTCGTACAGCGCCACCACCGTGACGGTCGCGTTGGGACGTGCACACTGCCATGCGGTTTCAAAGGTGGTGTCCCCTCCCGCGACTTCCAGCACCACATCCGCGCCGCCGTGATCGCTGTTTTCTGCAACGAACTCGCGCACCCTCTCCGGCGTAACGGTCAGCACCTCGGGGTAATGCTCGCGCACAAAGCGAATGCGGTCTGCATCCGTTTCGCACACAATGACTCGCTTCGGCTGTTTCAGCAATACGCACAGCAGCGTGCAGATGCCTGTCGGTCCCGCCCCGAGGATCAAAACGGTGTCCTCGGGTGTGATCTCGGAGATGCGTGCCGCCCAATACCCCGTGGCAAGAACATCGCCGACAAACAGCGACTGCGCATCGCTGACGCCGTCGGGGATCTTGCAGAGTCCCTGATCGGCAAACGGCACGCGGACATACTCCGCCTGCCCGCCGTCGATGCGGCAGCCGAGCGCCCAGCCGCCGTTTTTATCCGTGCAGTTGTTGACATAGCCGTGCTTGCAGAAAAAGCACTCGCCGCAGAAGGTCTCGACATTGACGGTCACGCGGTCGCCAGGGCGCACGTTGGTAACCGCCGCGCCGACCTCTTCCACCACGCCGACCATCTCATGTCCGACCGTGATCCCCGGCACGGCGCGCGGCACTGAGCCGTGCTTGATATGCAGGTCGCTCGAACAAATGCTCGCCAGCGTCACCCGCACGATCGCATCCCGCGCATCCAGCAAAGTCGGCTTCGGCTTGTCGAGAAGTGCAAATTTACCTTTTTTGATGTAGGTATATGTAAGCATTACGATTCCTTTCCGATGTTGGTGTTCGGGGATATATGAAAGTTTAGGGAAACGGCGACGAAACCAACCTCGTAGGGCGCGACGTCCTCGACGCGCCGCATGAGCCATCGTAAAACGGCGCGTCGAGGAC
>JAFTOT010000081.1 GCA_017463665.1 Clostridia bacterium
TTGCGGATATGGCGGAATTGGCAGACGCGCTAGATTCAGGTTCTAGTCGGGGCAACTCGGTGAAGGTTCAAGTCCTTTTATCCGCACCAAAAGCAAAAAGCACTCCAATCGGAGTGCTTTTTGCTTTTGGTATTTGTTATTTAAAGGACTTGAAGGGCGCGGGCAAGTGCTTCTGACACCGCAAAGCAGGCATCCCTTCGGATGCCTGCGAGACGAATCAGCTTTACTTTTTCTGAATACCGTTTGCGATTTTCAGGATCTCTTTCTCTGTGAGTATGCCTTTGACGGTGAATGTAAAATCTTCATTGCCCCAGTACAGGCTGTAGGAATCATCATTCGTATAGTGCACCAAATATCCCTGCATGTCACCGATCTGCACAAGCTTTGCGGTGGAATGTTCCGTGTCCATCGCAAATTTCACACCGTCGGAGTAGTAGATGATCTGCAGGCTGGTATCTCTATTGGTATAGATATGTATATAGGTTCCCACTCTGTTCTGTGTATCTGTCAGCACATACCCCCGCGGGATGTATGTGATCGTACGGTCTCCGATCACATACTGCGCATCCTCTTCCCGTCCGTCAAACGAAATAGACATATGATCCTCGAAAAAACACATGACCGCGTTCGTCACCGACGCGCGAACGGTCGGCTGCAGCATCAGCATGCCGATCGACACGCAAAGGACCGCGACGATCATCGCAGCGACACGTGTCAAGCGATTCGATTTTTGATTTTTGCCGAGCGCGCGGCGCAGGGCACGCTCCTCTGCACGCCGCTGTGCTGCCGAGGGATACCGAACCTTGACCGCGATCTGCTCCACCGCCGCTATTTCTTCCTCTATCGCTGTGTGAAAAGCACTTTTCAGCACTGCTTCTTCGAGCAGTTCACAACACTCACTGTTCATCTTCCGATTCCTCCGTGATCTTTTTGCGTAAAATCTGTTTGCCGCGAAATACGCGCACCCCCACCGTCTGCTCGGGGATGTTCAAGACCTTGGCGATCTCGCGTTCCTTCAGCTCGCCGACATATTTCATATAGCACACATCCCGATACAGCTCGGGCAGCGACCGTATGCAGCGCACAAGATGGTCATATTTTTCGCGGCTGGTCAGTACATTTGCAGGGATCGCCTTTTCGCTGTCCGCCTCTGTCTGCATCACGGGATCGTCCAGATCCAGCACGCCGCTTTGTTCTTTCTTTCGCTGATAGTCCATCGCCGTATGCTTTGCTGTCAGGAAAACATAATTCCGCACGGGGAACGTACCGTCCAGACGGATGGTATCAATGTTGTTGATGAGTTTGAGGATCACCTCGTGCACAATATCCGCCGAGGTCTCTTCCTCATGCACGATGCTGAAAACCGTGCGAAACATCAGATCATAGTATTCATTATAAATATATTCGAGCTTATCCCGATCGTCTTCTTTTCCGACCGGCGAACGCTTGGGATCTTGCACCGTGACGCTGTTCCTCTCTTTCCGAATATGATCTTATTGGTTTTCTGCGAGATACTCGATATACTCTTCCAGACACATATCGAGACGATGCATCTCGCTTGCATGGTATCTGCCCACGAAGCGGTAATGCCACGGCTCAAAGCTGTAGCCCGTGATGTCCTCTTTCCCCTCCGGGAAACGGAGGACGAAACCGAATTTATAGCAGTTTTCGATCAGCCAGGTGTATGCCTCCTGCTTGGCAAACTTCTGTGACGCGCTGCCGAGGTTATGCATATCACAGCAAAGCCCCGTCTGGTGCTCGCTGGTGCCCGCCTGTGCCGAATAGGTATCGACAATTTTTTGCGCTTCTGTGCGGGAGATGCCGGCTTTCATCTCATTTTCGGTATACAGGTTGTAGAGATACGCCTGCTTTTCATAGGAGCGGTAGCCGCTGGTGACCGAAACGTCGGTGTATCCCGCGGCACGCATCTCGATAAAGAGTGCCTGCAATGCCTTCTCGGCGGTCTCCACCATGCGCTCCGTGCGACCGTCTTTGCGCACGTTGGTGATCTCCACGAGATTGCCCGGAACGTATTCCGCACTGATGGTGGTCTCGCGGTTGACAAGGATCAGATACGCATCGGGATCCTCGGGACACATATACGGCTCGTATGCCGACAGGTCGGTCACAAAGGAATATGTCGGCGCGGTTTTGTCAAGCGACGCATCGGGTGCGTCCAGGGGAACCTCTGCCGTACCGGTAAAGACGGTATCCTGATAGAGCGGATTGTTCTTGGTGCTGGCGTTGTATTCGCCGCGGCGGATCTCCACATCCCCGCTGTCATGCGTGACCTCGATACCGCTCATATATTGTTCCACAAACAAAAGCGGCACATACAGCTTGCCATCCCGCAGCTTGGCTGTCGCGAGCATGTCGACCTTCGTGCCGTTGAGCAGCGCGATCTGGCTGTCCGCCTCGATGGCGATGCTCTGCTCCGAATTTGCCGCGAAGAAGGTGCGGCTCTGTGCCGAACCGGTCTCCGTCATCTCGCAGAGCACGGCAATATCGTCAAAGCAGACCATAAGCGTATCGCCGTTGTACGCCTCTTTTGCGGAAAGCGTATATTCGTTCTTGCCGATCGTATACAGAACGCCGCTGCGCTTCGTACCGCTGAAAAAATCCAGCGCAAGCCAGCCGATGATCACTGCCGCCAGTACGAAAAATACAATAAAAAAGGTGGAAACAGCATTGGTTTTTGAAACGCGCTTTTGCGATTTTCTCGTATTTCCCATTTTGCCCTCTCTTTATTTGGTTTCTACCACGAAGAAGAACGGCGAAGTCGGTGAGTTGACGATCTTGACCTTGGTGACGCAGAGCTGATAACGGCTGATCGAGGCAAAATACTCCTCGAGCATTTCCCCTTCCAGCTTTCCCTCTTCATGGCCGGGATAGACCGCCACAAGCAAGATCGCATCCTTGTCCAGCAGCGCGATCGCGCCCTTGACCGCAGCAAGCGTGCTTTCGCGCTTGGTCGTGACCTCATGGTGCCCATGCCCCGGCAGGTAACCGAGGTTAAACATGCCCGCCTTGATCGGCTCCTTGATATGTTCGGCGACATTCGCGTGGCTGTCGTGGATCAGCGTATAGTTATGAAAGCCGCAGTTCTCGAGGCGCGTGCGCGTGGACTCCACGGCATCCTCCTGAATATCAAAGGCATACACCTTGCCGCTCTCGCCGACCGTACGGCAGAGAAACTCGGTGTCGTTGCCGTTGCCCATCGTAAAATCTACCGCGACATCGCCCTCCCCGAGGTGTGCGCGGATAAACATTTTGTGCATCTCCAGTAAATCGATCATTTTTGTGTCCCTTTTCTGAGTATGATATTACCATTATAACACAACCGAAAGAAAATTTCCATAGAAACATCCGAAACTATGAAATTATATGAAAACCAAAAAGCTTGCAAAGGCGCTGAAAACAAAGGGCGATATTCTTAGCGGAGAATTCATACTTTGAATAAAGTTCAAGCATCGCATTTGACCGGTCAAACTAAGCCTCACCCCATATACGTGAACCCCAAAAGCTCATACTTCTCTTCGGGGAACCCCTACACAGGCAGAAAGAGCAAGAGTAAAAGGAGAAACACCTTCTATTCTTGCTCTTACTTTTTCTTCTGTCGATATGTCAACTCCGTTGACTCGATATGTTCTCGCTTTGCTCGAACTCGATATATTGTCGCTTTGCGACAATTCGATATGAGATAGATCCCTCGTTTGCCAAGCAAACATATCGAGTGCGTCAGCACATATCGAACGCCGAAGGCGTATATCGAAAATCCCGTCAGGGATTTATCTCGATGCGTGATTGTCCGTTAAGGACATCACGCTAACCTTTGCAAGCTTTTTATCGTTTCATCGGCGGTTGCCGTTTTCCATACGCGCTCAGAACAGCGCGGGAACCTTCGCGTTAATGGCTTCAAACATATCGGCAACGGTCTTTTTCACCGTGTCGAACGCTTCGGCGGTGGGAACTTTCAAGTTGATGGACTTATCGCGCGAGGTGATCTCCACAACGCCCTCTCCGAGGTTGCGGGGGCTGACGACAACGCGCAGAGGCGTGCCGAGCAGGTCTGCATCCGAGAACATAACGCCTGCACGCACGTCGCGGTCGTCGTAAATGACCTCCACGCCGTCTCTTTGCAGATCGTCATACAGCTTGTCTGCAAACGCCTTGCACTCTGCGTCGTCCGAGCGGACGCAGCAGAGGTGCACCTGCCAGGGTGCGATTGAGATGGGCCAGATCGGGCCGTAATCGTCGTGACTTGCCTCGCAGACGGATGCTGCAAGACGACCTACGCCGATGCCGTAGCAGCCCATGATCGGGTTCTTGGTCTCGCCGTTTTCGTCCAGATAGGTCATGCCCATCGTCTTTGTGTACTTGGTGCCGAGCTGGAAGATGTTGCCCACCTCGATACCGTTGCTGATCGTGAGCACGGGCTTGCCGCACGCGGGGCAAATGCCGCCTGCAAACGCCTTGGAAAAGTCGTGGTACTCGACCTCGCCGTAGTCGCGCTCGATGTTAAAGCCGGTGTAGTGGTAGTCCTCCCTGTTTGCACCGCAAACGAGGTTCTTTGCGCCTTTCAGCGAGCGGTCAAAGAGCAGCGTTGCCTTGCCGGTAAAGTTGACTGCACCAATGAAGCCTGCGACGATGCCGCTCTCGGCGGTGATCACTGCGGGATGGATCTCCTTGCCGAGGAAGTTGCGCAGCTTGGTCTCGTTGATATCGAGATCGCCGCGGGTGAATACGATGACATAGTCATCGGTGAGATTCTCCTGATATACGACCGCCTTTGCCGTCTTTTGGATGTCGGTCTTCAGGAAGTCAACGACTTCCTCGATGGTGTGCGCACCCGGGGTATGGGTGAGCGTCAATTCCTGCAGCGCCTCGTCCGCGTATGCGGGAATAATGCAGTCTGCCGCCTCCATATTTGCGCTGTAGCCGCACTCGGGGCAGATCACCAGCGTGTCCTCGCCGATGGGGGTGAGCAGCATGAACTCATGCGATACGCTGCCGCCCATCATGCCCGAGTCGGACTTGACCGAAACGACCTCGGGCACGCCTGCGCGTGCAAAAATGCGCTCATATGCTTTGTGGCAGCGTGCGTAGTACTCCTCAAGATCTTCCATAGAAGTGTGGAAGGAGTACGCATCCTTCATGGTGAACTCGCGCACACGGATCATACCTGCGCGCGGTCTTGCCTCGTCGCGGAACTTGGTCTGGATCTGATAGATCATAAAGGGGTACTTGGAGTAGCTGGTGCCGTACTCACGAACGAGCTGTACAGCGGCTTCCTCATGCGTCATGCCGAGTACCATGGGTACGTCGTTGCGATCCTTAAAGCGGAGCAGCTCGGACGCGATCGAGGAATATCTGCCCGACTCTTCCCAGAGCGATGCAGGCATGGTCACGGGGAACAGAACCTCCTGACCGTCGATCTTGTTCATCTCCTCGCGGATGATCGCCTCGATCTTCTTCGAGGTGCGCAGCAGCGGCGGGAACTGCGAGAAAATACCGCTTGCCACAAACTTCATGTAGCCGCCGCGCAGCATCAGCGCGTGGCTGTCTACAACGGCACCCGCCGGTCTTTCCTTAAAGCGGTCGCCAACAAGGTTTACAAGTTTCATACATGTCCTCCAAACAAAAAATCCCGAAGCCTTTACGGCTCGGGACGAAAAAATTTCCGTGTTACCACCCGAATTCAGCACATCGTGCTGCACTCATTGATGCTGTAACGGGCATACCCGTGCGGCTCGTCGCCGCCAAAGCTCCGGGGCGGGTTCTGCGCAAACCTTGCGAAGTCTTGCACCGACCGACTTCTCTCTTAGGCAAACTATGCACATACTATTCCCATCATTGCTTTTCTTATGGTATCATACAAAATTTGGCTTGTCAAGTCTTTTTTGCTGTGATAAAATAGATTAGAAAGTACGACGCGGAGGTCGAAAAATGAAAAAAGGTATTATTTTTGACTTAGACGGCACGCTGTGGGACAGCGCGGATGCGGTAACGCGCTCCTGGAACGTGGCGCTGGGCACCCTTAGCGAGTTTCAAGTGCGGATCGTGCGCGCAGACATGATGCGCTTTATGGGCAATCTGCTCTTTGACATCGGGCGCATGATGCTGCCGAAACACCTTACGGACGAGCGCGTACAACAGATCGTTGACCTCTGTATCGAATATGAGCATGCCTACCTGCGCGAGCACGGCGCGCCGCTGTACGAAAACCTCATACAGACGCTCGGCGAGCTGAAAAAAGACTATTCCCTCTATATCGTCAGCAATTGCCAGGCGGGATATATCGAGGTCTTCCTCGACTATTTCAAACTGTGGGATATGTTCGAGGACTACGAGTGCCCCGGCAGAACAGGTCTTGGCAAAGCCGACAACATCCGCCTTGTCTGTGCGCGCAACCACCTTGACAAAGCTGTCTACGTCGGCGACACCGACGGCGACTACAACGCGACCTCAGCAGCAGGTCTTCCCTTTCTCCACGCCGCCTACGGCTACGGAAAGCCCCATGCTCCCACGCCCGCCGTCAGCCGCTTTGACGCCCTACCCAAGCAGATAAAAGAAATTTTATAATAGAGCAAGGAGTGTATTATGGCATTCAAAAACAGAAAAGCAAATTACCCGCTGTATGAAACCACGCATTTTTCCAACTTCCGCGAAATGGTCGAAAACGTCGCGGACAAGTACCCCGACCGCAATGCGATCTCCTATAAGAAAAAGCCGACCGAGCCCGAAGTGCTGCACTACACCTTTGAGGAAGGCAGACGGTATGTCCGCGCGCTCGCGACCGAGTTTATCGCGATGGGCATGCGCGACAAGAATGTTGCACTGATCGGCGAGGCGTCCCCCGAGTGGACCTTCGCGTACTTTGCACTGATGGCGATGGGCGCTGTCACCGTTCCCGTGGACAAGGAGCTGCCCGAGGAAGACATCGTCTCCATCCTGAACACGGCAGAATGCCCCTTTGCGGTCTACTCCTCCGTAATCGAAGCAAAGATGGCGGCGGTACAGGCGAAAGTGCCTACGCTGACCACCATGGTCGAGTTCGGCGACACGACCGCTGACGGCTCGATCTCCCTCGAGGTCGTGCGCGAAAACGGCTCCACGCGCTACGCCCGCGGCGACAACAGCTACTATGACTACGAGATCGACCCCGACAAGCTCGCGTCCATCGTGTTCACCTCGGGCACGACCGGCAAGGGCAAGGGCGTTATGCTCTCCTCGCGCAACATCTGTTCGGACATGGAACAGGGCATGTACAACTTCCGGATCACCTACAAGACGATGTGTGCCCTGCCCCCGCACCATACCTTCGGTTCGACCGTCAATCTCGTCGGTCACTATGCGCAGGGCTGCGAGATCTACATATCCTCGGGACTTCGCTACATTATGAACGAGCTCAAAGAGTTCAAGCCCACCCACCTTGTCCTCGTTCCCCTCTTTGTGGAGACCTTCTACAAGCGCATCCTTTCCACCGCCGAAAAGCAGGGCAAGCTCGGCGGACTCAAATTCCTCATTAAAACCTCCAACGCACTGCGCAAGGTCGGCATCGACCGCCGCCGTGAGTTCTTCGGCAAGAGCGTGCTCTCCAACTTCGGCGGCGAACTCGAAATGATCATCTGCGGCGGCGCGGCGCTCCATCAGGATATCATCGACTTCTTTGAGAGCATCGGCGTCACCATTCTCAACGGCTACGGCATCACCGAGTGCGCACCGCTCATCTCCTGCAACCGCAACGAGTACCGCAAGCAGGGCTCGGTCGGCATGCCCATCATCGGCGGTCATGTGAAGATCCTCGATCCCGACGAGAACGGCGAGGGCGAGATCGCATACAAGGGCCCGAACGTCATGCTCGGCTACTACAAGAACGAAGAAGCCACCAAAGAAGTCTTCGACGAGGAAGGCTACTTCCGCACCGGCGACTACGGCAGGGTAGAAATGGAAGGCGAAGACCAGTGGATCTACATCACCGGCAGACTCAAGAATCTCATCATCTTCTCCAACGGTAAGAACGTCTACCCCGAGGAGATCGAGACCGACATTCAGGGCGTCTACGGCGTAAACGAGGTCGTTGTCTACGCGGGCGAGAGCAAGAGCGATTCCGCAAAGGAAGTCATCGTCGCCGAGATCTTCCCCGACTTCGACTCGCTCAAACTGCGCGGCATCGAGGATGTCGAGACCTACTTCAAGGACGCGATCAAAGAGATCAACAAAAAGAACGTCTCCTACAAATCCGTCGGCAAAGTCAAGATCCGTAACGAAGAATTCCCCAAGAACACCTCCAAAAAGATCACAAGATTCAAGATCGATAAGAGCATTGACTGACATAAAAACGCAGGCACCGGACGGCGCCTGCGTTTTTATAATGCTTTTCCGGGATAAATGAAAGTTTGGGAAAGTAACGACGATAAACTACACTTGTAGGGCGCGACGTCCTCGACGCGCCCTACAATGTTTCTGCGTAACCTTCATATCCCCAAACATTCCCTTACGGAATCGACTTTTTACAGCCCCGTTTTTGATTTTCACCTTTCGTAGGCAGGCGTTTCGCCTCCCGAAAAAACCAAGTGTGATGCCACGCAAGATCACTCCTGCATGATCAGGTAGTACATGCCGGGGAAATGGGGGCCGACGTGGAATGTAAGCCAGCCGTCCTCGTACCGCTTTTCAAGCTGTCCGATATAATATCCGTCGGAATTGACCGACCAGATGCGCATCCCCTCGCGCTCGGTCTTGATGGAGATCTCGGCATCAATGACTTCCACCTCGATGGGACCTGTGCCGAAGTCGATCAGCTTTTCCCCGTCGAACTGCGCCCCGCGGCTGCGGGAGCGACCGATCGTGGACAGAAGCAGAGAGTCCGACTTTTCGATGGGATCATCGGTCAGGGTAGAAACAGCGATCGTCGCAAAGTCGGTGTTGCAAGCGACCTTCATGCCATGCAGTGCGATCGAAGCACCGCCTGTCCTGTTTGCCACCGCATTGCCGAGAAAGCCGTAAACCGCTTTGGTATTCGGCGTATCGACCGCGCCGATGCGCTTTGCGACATCCCGCCACAGCTCACCGGTATCCGAAACGATCTTCCTTGGATCCGCGCGGACAAACGGCTCCTCAATGGGACGAATATCCGCAAGATCGGAAGTATCTGTCGTGTCCAGCACTGCGTCCACACGATGGATCTCCATGGCGGTTGCCGGCAGTGCGCACGGATTGCGGCTGTAATCGGTCACGCGCGCACCGATCGTCTTCTTCGCCTGCCGGACATCGCCGCGGCGCATCATCAGCGCGCCATGGTAGAACAAACCGAACTTGGAGGGGTCATTCCAGCAAGTGAAAATGCCCTCGCGGTAAGGCACGGAGCCGATGGTGGAGGAGGTCGCCTCCTTGCCGAGCACATCCAGGGGGCTGAGGTTTGTGCCGTAGGCATATGTATGGATCATCATGCCGCTCCATCCCTGCAACAAAGCGCTTGCGGGGAACCAGATCGGAGCCTCAGCGCGGTAGGCATTGGGCCAAGGCATATCCCACTCGGTCATGATAAAGGGTTGCCCATGGATACGCGATGCACTGCATGCCGCAAGACGGCTGTTTTCCAGCTCCGTAAGAGAGCGATGGAAGGTGCACTTTTCGTACTCGCCCCACTTCCAGTCATAGTAATAATGATGCCCATCCTGAAAATCCATGTTCTCCTGGCTCTTGACAAGCCCGCCGCGCCGCGACCAGTTGGTACCGCAGATCGGGATCTTTATGCCGACCGCATTGCGCAGGTAATCGTACATCCCCTCAAAATATGCTTTGCACAGATGGATACGAAAATCGATCATCGGCTTGTCCAAATTGAAGATCTCGCAGCCGTAGGCATCGTACTCGATGCCGTTCTCTTTCAGCCATGCGGCAAACATGTCGCGGAACATATCGTCGTAGTACTTGCTGGTCTGCCGATACAAGGCGTGCGTCTTATACTCGCTGAACAGGTCGTTCTCGTTGGTGATATCGAGCAGCACAAACGTCGGATCATCCTTGTAGGCGATGCCGGTATATTGATTCACATGGTTCCAGTAGCTTGCCGCATACTCTTTCTGCAACTCGATCATCGTGGGATCATACAGCGCAACGCCCTTCATGTTGTCGGAGAGCAGATCCGCATCCACGACGCCGTCCCCCGACTTGAACTTACGGTAGGTGGTTACATCGGTTGCGATATAGATCCCCTGCTCCTTTAGGCACTTGATCAGATAATCATGCCGCTCCATGCAAACGGGATCAAAATGGCGGGTATCCTGCAGGCGTCTGCCCGCTGTCAGGCGAAAAATGTTGGGCGTTGCCCACTCCGCGTCCATCTGATGAAAACGGACGATATTGCAGCCCGCCTGTGCGAGTCTTGCGGCTACCCCCTCGGCATAGGCATGATCGGGAAAGCAGCATGCGCCGTTGAAAATGACACCCCAGAAGCGTACGGGGGTACCGTCCTCAAACTTGAATGTATCGCCGTCTACCTGACAAAAGCCGTGCTTACCCGCAGGCTTTTCGTTCTCGAAAACATAGGAAATATCCACAGGCATACGGTCGGGATAGAAACGAACGGGAATATAGCGTGCCATAGGTTTTACTCCTTTTCAAAACACACAAGTGCCGCACAGAGCCATCCTCCGTGCGGCACTTCCTCTTTTTTATTTCTCGATCTGCTCACGGAAGAGCTTTACCCACTCGGTTGCAATCAGCGCCGAGCCGCCGACATTCGGATGCACGCCGTCGGGCGCATAATACGATGCGCCGAGCTTTTCCACCGCGCTATCAAAGCATTTCTGCAGCGGCAGGAAGTACAGACCGTACTCCTCGGCAAGCTTTTTGACCACTGCGGCGTACCCATAGATCTCTTGAAAACGTACATAGCGATCGGGCATCTCCTCGGTCGGGCAGGTGCAGCTTCCCTCGACCACAAACGGCTCGCAAAGCACAAACTTTGTGTTCGGCAGTCGTTTTTTCGTGTCCTCAATGATCATGCGGTACACCTTTTCGTACCGCTCGAGATCCACACCGTTTCGCGCCGTGATCTCGTGCCAGATATCGTTGATGCCGATCAGAATGCTGACAAGATCGGGCTCTTGATTCCAAAGATGGCACTTGATGCGGGCATAGAGATCGACAATGCGGTTGCCGCCGATGCCCATGTTGAGAATGGTATACCGATCGGGTGCCGAACCGATCAGTCTGTCACCGATCGCACGGACATAGCCGTAGCCGAGTGCAGACTGTTTAGCGCGATCCTCGGGGTTTCGGTTCCTGCCCGCATCGGTGATGCTGTCGCCGAAAAACAAAATTTTCATGTTGATTTCCTCCTGTATAGAATGAAGAGACGCGGACAGTAAAGCCTTATCAGCGTGCTCGTAGGGCGGGGGTTTACTCCCGCCGTTTCGTGCAGCCATATACGCGGCAGGAGCAAGCCCCTGCCCTACAAGAAATCATCCAAGCCTCTTGTTACGCCGCTTTATATTTCGTCAGCCAACGTCCGCTTACAAAGCGAATGACGAAAAGGATGGTTCGGAATCCCCAGTCGATCAGCATGGCGATCCACACGCCGAGTACGCCGAGATCGAACCCGAGGGCGAGGATATAGCTGCACGCCACGCGGAATACCCACATGGAAAACACGGATACGAGCATCGGATAGCGCACATCGCTCGCCGCGCGGAAGCTGTTCGGTAAGGTAAACGCCAGCGGCCAGATGGTCACGGCAAAAATGTTATGCACAAGGATCAGCGTCAGGGCAAGTGTGCTCGACTCGGCAGAGAGCTTATACACGCCGATGATCGGCTTTGCAGACAGCGTAAGCAAAAGTGCCACCGCGAGCATCACCGCATATCCCACGCCAAGCAGCTTCTTGACATACTGCTTTGCCTGCTCTTTTTCGCCCGCGCCGACGCATCTGCCGATCACGGTGATCATGGTCAGTCCCACAGCACCCCCTGCCGCATATTCAAACGATGCGAGCGTGTTTGCGACCGCGTTTGCGGCGATCGCCGCCGTACCGAAGGTGGAAACGAGGCTCTGCGTGAGCAGCTTGCCGAACTGGAACATACCGTTTTCCATGCCGCTCGGTACGCCGATATGCAAAATATTTTTGATGAGCGGAAAATCCGGACGATAACGGAAGAGATTTTCCACATAAATGGGGTTTTTCTTGTTGTGCGAAAGCGCCAGCATCACCCACGCGCCCAAGATTCGCGAAAACAGAGTCGCGATCGCGGCACCCGCCGCGCCGAGCTGAAAACCGTAGATGAGGATCGCGTTGCCCACGATGTTGACCGCGTTCATGCCCAGCGAAACATACAGCGAGATCTTGGAATTGCCCATCGCACGGAACACCGCCGCACCGCCGTTGTACAGCGCCAAAAACGGATAGGACAGCGCGGTGAACAAAAAGTATATCTTCGCATGCCCCATAACATCCGCGTCGATCTTACCGAAGATCAGCGAAAGGAGTGATGTGCGAAACAGCAGTGCGATCGCCATGATGGCGGCGGACACAAAGAACACCACATAGTAGAGCTGCTTTGCCGAGGTGCGCGCGGCGCTGTAGTCCTTTCGCCCCAAAAACTGCGAGCAGACGACCGCGCCGCCCGTCGCAAGCGCGGCAAAGATGTTGCTGAGCAGCAGATTGATCGAATCGACCAGCGAAACGCCCGAGACCGCAGCTTCTCCCGCGCTCGATACCATCATCGAGTCGAACATACCCACCGTTACAGCGAGGATCTGCTCCGCAAGCAACGGCAAAAGGATCCGCGTCAGATCCTTACGCGTAAATAACATAGTTCTATCCCTCTTTCCAAGGTCAAGTTTCTATGCGAAAGTATAGCACTTTTTTTCTTACTTTGCAAGGGTTGCCGTAGAGGTTTCGCCATCCCAGGAAACCTTTGCGCCGAGTGCCTCGGCTACAAAACGAACGGGGAGATAGGTGCGGTTGCTTGCGGGATCGATGTATGCGGGGGCGTCCAGCTTGGTGTCTGCGCCGTTGATCTTGGCCACAGACGCGCCGACCGTGATCTCAATCGTGGTATCCGCATTCGTAATAATTGCGGTGCTCGTTTTGCCGTCCCACTCCACTTTCGCATCAAAGCTTTCTGCCACGAAGCGCACAGGAAGCATGGTTCTGCTGTTTTGGATCACGGGTGCGGCATCCAAGGTCTTTGCGATGCCGTTGACATAGGCGGTCGTGCTGCCGACGGTCATCTTGACCTCGACCGCAGCGGATGCTCCTCGGAGCACGCGGACGTTTTCCCCTACGGTGAGAACCCCGTTCGGTGCCGAGCCGTCCACCGGTGCGTACTGCTTGACACTGCCTGCAAAAACAGCTTCCCAAGTGCCGCCGAGCACGGTAAGATTATAGCTCTCCGCGCTGCTCAGCTTCGAGTCCGAGGGCATGAAACTGTTATACACAGCGCTTTTATCCGAACCTGTGTACTGCCACTTTCCGCCGACAAGATACGGATAGTCGCGCGTGAGCGGGCGATTCAGGCAGCTCACGCCCTCTCCCATGACCACATTGTGAAAATTGCCTTCAATAACCGAGATCTCATTCACCGTTTCGGGAGCGAAAATGATCGTATCAAAATACACATCGGTATTGAGCTTGATAAACTTGTACGTGAGAATGACATTGTTGTGCTCTGCAGTGATCCGAATCGGCCCGCTGCATTTCGGCACATTCAGCAATGCGCCGGCGCTGTAACCCTGCGTGAGCACGACCGTGCCGCCGTTTTTCAGCGTGAGGAGCGCCTTTTCAAGCGTCTTGAAAGGAGCAGTTTTTGTGCCCGCGTTGGTATCCAGTCCGTCTTTCTGCGCAACATAGACCGTAGGCAGCGTGGGGATCGCTTCAAACGCACCGTCAAAGTGCGTCTCTCTTGCAAGCGAGGTGCCCTCGAGCACCGACTGCGCCGTAGCCGTCGGTACGGTGGGGTTTTCCTTGGATCCCGCAACGAGCTTGCCATCCTCCGTGAACCACGCGAGATCCACACAAACGCTTCTGGGCGAAACCAGATCCGCAGACTCCGTATAGACATAGCTCGAAGCAGCGCGGTGCGCATGGTAAATGATCAGAAGATCCTTGCCGTTCGGCGCTTCTACAAAAGAATGATGTCCCGTACCGTACAGGTGCGGATTCTGCGTGTCCTTGCGATTCAGATCATCGCACATCAGCGTGATGTTGTTATATTTACGGTCAAAGTTTCCGAGAGGCGCATCGCTTGTCGCATACTGCACCGAATACTTGGTGGAATAATAGCGGTTCGCGGAGAAAGTTATGTAATAGGTGTCGCCGTCTTTGATCATAAACGACCCCTCTACGCAGTCGCCGCCGGTGGAAGTCTGATCAAACGTAGCACTCCACTGCACAAGCAGCTTGATCGTGTCCGCCTTTACGGAGAGGGTCTCCATATCGAATTCACAACCCCAAATATTGTTGCCCTGCTTAACCGCATATTTGCCGAAGCGCGCGGCGCGCTGGGTGACAAAATAGAGGTACATCTTGCCGTCATCATCGAGGAAAAAGTTGCCGTCGATGATGCCCCAATAGCTTGCATTCACAGAGTCCAGCAAATAGCCGTCCGCGTCATTTTTGAAGGGACCCGTAGGGCTTTCCGAAACGGCGATACCGATACGGTGCTGCGCGGTGTAGACCATGTAGTAGAGCCCGTCATACTTGATGACCTCGGGTGCCCAGAATGAATATGTCGTGAAACTCGACTTCGGATCGGTATACACATCGTCACGGACAAGGCAGTAGCCATGCGCCGTCCATTCCACAAGGTTTTTGGAAGAATACACGCGGTAGCCGTATTCTTCTCCGCTCGTCGCATAGAGATAATAGGTACCGTCATCGTCCTTGAGTACAAACGGGTCGGCACCCGGTGCCACCGGATTTGTAAATGTCATTTCCATTGCAAATACTCCTATTGAACATACAGAAATCAATATCGTCAAGAGAACAAGCGAAAAGATTTTTTTCATATTCGTTTTCCTTTTTAAACATTGCTTGCAAGCAGCACGACCGAATTCGGTCGGAGCGTAAGTGTGATCGGCGTATTCGCCTTTGCCCTGCCGATTACCTCGGCGTCATGGTCTTCATCCAGCAAAAGAATGTCAAATGCCTTCGCCGCGGGCGCAGTCACGGTGATCGAAACCGTTTTCTCGGTCGCCGCCGCGTCATAGGTATAATAGGTCACGACCGCCGCGCAGTTTTCGCCGTCCGCCGCTGCGATCGTGTACACATCGCCGTCGTCCGAATGGCTCTCGACCTGCCCCCTGAGCTTGTACACCTTGGAGAAAAACAGCATAGAATAAAATGCCTTGTACTTCTCATACGTGAAGGCACGAAACAGACCGTTAAATCCACAGGGGCGTGCATCGTAATACATCAGCATATCGACCGAGGTGTTCTGCACGGTTGCCTGGTTGGCAGCAACCATCGCCGCGCCCTCCATGCTGACGATCTTTCTCTTCGTTTCGGGCATGCCGTCTTTCCAGTTGATGAGGTAGTTCCACTCGTCAAGGACACTCTCGGCATGCGGATACCCGCATTCGTCAAGCGCTTCGCGCACGATCTTTGCCCGTCTTGTATAGTCCTCGATCTTGCGGGAATAGGTGTGCCAGGAGAGGAAGTCCAGCGGCACATTCCGCTTGTGCATTTCCGTGACAAATCTCCGCAGATTGCCGTTGTCTACCGACCATTCGGCAAGCGCGGGGCCGCCGATCTTGAGATTCGGGAAGCAGCCTTTCAGATGCTTTGCCGCGACCTCAAAGAAATCGTAGAACTGCTCCATAGTACCCGTCCAGCAGGCGGGAGGATTGTCCGGCTCATTCCAGATCTCCCAGTACTCGATACAAAAGTGAAAGCCCTCGTTCCAGCCCTCATTATAGTGGCGGATAATGTGCTCGCAGATCACCGCCCATTTTTTGAAATCTTTCGGTGGGTGCACATTGTATTTTTTGGGACGAACCTCTATTCTCTGCCCCAGACGGTAGAATATGTCGCTGCCCGCATCCCGAATGCGTTTCAAATACATATCCGTGTAGAAAAAGTCATAGGATGCCTCGTCATACGGATCTTTGTCGAAATTCGGAAAAATGCCGCTGATATCCACCGAGTGCTCGCCGCCGTAATTATCGAAAAAGGACGAATCGTGCACGCGGACATGCGGCACGCCGATCTCCCTAAAGCCCTCCATGGTACCGCCGCTGCCGTCGTGATTTGCCACGGGACCGTTTACCGTGCAGTGCAAGGGTTTGATGTTCCCGATCACACGATCTGTGTTGATATTTACGTTTGCCATACCACACCTTCTTTCTGCTTGCATTGTAGCATATTTACTTTTTTTCCACAATATGATATACTGTTAAAAAACTAATAGATTCTGCTTTCGGAGGATGCGCTATGCAGCTGAAGTGCATTGGATATAATCGCGGTCATAATGATCATTTCGTATTAAAACGACCGCCGAGAAAGATCGAATATGTTATGCTGGTCTTGCGATCGCATACGTTTTTCAGCTTTGGGGAAAGAACAGAGCATGCCGCACCCGGCTCTGTTTTCATCTACGATAAAACAACGCCGCACCACTTCGGTGCCGACGGGGAGCCGTTTTTGCATGATTGGATCACCTTTGACCTGACCGAAAGTGAGCGGGGGCATTTGCTGTCCCTCGGCGTGCGTCTCGACACAGTGTGCAAGCTGCGGGATGTTTTTGTGCTTTCCGACCTTATAAAAACCATTCAGCACGAAAAGTATTCGGGTGGCGCGACTTCGGCGCAAACTGCAAATCTGTACCTGCAAATTCTGCTTTTAAAGCTCGCGGAGCAGGTCGGCGGCAGCGGTGACGCGCAAAACAATTATCATGCCGAGCTCGGGCAGCTCCGCACCGAGATCTACGCAAATCCGAGGGAAAAGCGAACCGCCACGGAGCTTGCCGAAAGGCTGAATTTGAGCGTGTCCTACTTTCAGCATTTATACAAGCAGCAGTTTGGCGTTTCTCCCATCGCCGATATGATCGGCAGCCGCATCGAATATGCCAAAGACCTGCTGTCCTCTACCGACTACACCATAAAAATGATCGCCGACGAGCTCGACTACTCAAGCGACATCCGATTTATCCAGCAGTTCAAAACAGTAACAGGACAAACGCCGAAAACCTATCGAAAAAATTCGAGAAAGCTGCAATAGCAGAGCAGACCGACCTCACCAATGTCCGATTTTGAATAAAAAGTCGATCCCGCAAGGATCGTTTAGGAATGTGAAGATTACGCAGAAACAATGTAGGGCGCGACGTCCCCGACGCGCCGCATGAACCGTAGCAAAACGGCGCGTCAGAGGACATAGAGACCTGCGGTCGCATCCGCGCCCTACAAGGTTGGTTTGTCGCCGTTACCTCGGCAAACCACCATTTCTCGCAAAATACAGAAAACCTTGCAAATTCCGAAAAAATCGGTTTTGCAAGGTTTTTTGCATGGTATCCTCATACGATAAGCGTTTTACGCATACCGTTTTTTTACAGCCGCTGCATTTCTTATTTGCGCCTTAATATCCCAGCTTTTCATGGATCAGCACGACCTCAAACTCGCCCGTCATGGGTTTTCCCCACAGCACGGACAAGCCGCGGCAAATGCGATCGGGACTTTTGCAGTCGTAGCAGCGATCCGCCTTGACCGCGCACGGTGTCTTTCTGCCGAGCCGCTTTGCGTTCAGCGGCGCGGCAATGTTTCTCGCACGGTACAGCGCGCCCTCATAGTCCTTTTCGATCTTGTTTTCTCCCGCGACAAGATATACCTTTTCGTGTCCGTAAAAAACGGAAGCGACACGGTTGCAGTTACCGTCGATGTTGATGATCTCGCCCGTTTCGGCAAGACCGTTGACCGAGGAAATGTAGATCTGTGCCGCGTTTGCCTCGGCGCGAACCTCCTGCCCCGTCTTGCCCTGCGGCATTTTTTGATGCCAGCTTACCTTGTTGTGGGGCGTGAGCTTTTCGTACAGTCCCATTTCCTCCAGCGTTACGGAGCCGCCGAAGCCAACCGTTTTTCCGTCGATCTGCGCATCCAAATACGCCGCAGCTTCCGCTGCCGTATCAAAGCAGGAGACCGTAAAGCCGCGTTCCTCCAAATTTTTTTGAATCATTTCAAATGTCATGGTATTTTCCCTCTTTTGTATTTATATTAAAACAGTTTCACAAAGTTGCCGCCCTCGAACACGATATCGTCTCCGTGCGCATCCTTGCGGAAGGACAAAAACTCGGTTTTCTGCAAAACAAATCCGAGTTTTTCAAGCAGTTTCACAGACGGGAGATTTTGCAGTGCCGTACCCGCCGTAAAATGCTTTACGCTATGATTCTGCGCCGCATACCGCATCACTGCCTCGCAGCTCTCGAAAGCATAGCCTTTGCCGTGATGAGCCGAATGGAAGCAGTATCCGAGATCGTAATTGCCGTCCTCGTTATGGAAGCAGACATAGCCGATCATCTCATCGGAATCCTTGCAAAACACAGCGAAAAACAACTGCGACTCGGCGAATTTTTTTGTCAATGCCTTGATCTCTTCCTCGCCCGTTGGCAGCGGGAAATCATACAGCACATACTTCGATCGGCAAAAGTCCATTGCGATCCGTTGCAGCCCTTGCCAGTCCTCGGGAGTGATTTGTCTGATGGTCAATCTGTTTGTTGTCATTTGCATTTCTTTCACTTTCTGTAATCCGCCCTTACGAACGGCTCCTCGATCTGCTCGGCGATCAGCAGGCGGTACTTTTCGGGATGGCGGTAGGCGTTGCCGTGTATTTCGCGCGAGCGGTACTCGCGGATCTCATCCATCGGGAAATCAGCAAGATAAATGCCCTCCCGCTCGCCCGCTTCTACGATCAGCGTATCGCGCGAGCCCGACTCGGTCGGGCGGTAGGCGATACAATCAAACGCGGTGGAATGCCCGTTGCAGTCGGGCTGCTCTGCGGGATAGTTGCAGGTGGCGATGCCGACCATGTTTTCGTAGGCGCGTCCGCGAAGCTGGGAGATGCGGTTGATCTCCATCGGGCAGGCGTTCGGCACCAAGATCAGTTCCGCGCCTTTGAGCATCAGGATGCGTGCGCTTTCGGGAAATTCGCGGTCGTAGCAGATCATCGCGCCGATCTTCACGCTGCCCTCTGCCGTGTCGAGATCGGCAACATAGAAGTCCTCACCCGCCGAGAGCCTGCATTCTTCGCCGAAGTCGCAGGTGTGC
Source organism: Clostridia bacterium (assembly GCA_017463665.1). Taxonomy (GTDB): domain Bacteria; phylum Bacillota; class Clostridia; order Oscillospirales; family CAG-272; genus UMGS902. The sequence goes on from JAFTOT010000081.1 coordinate 19,261, forward strand.
ACCTTGGCATAGGTCAGCGCCTTGCTGCCGAAGCGGTCAAAGACGCATACCGTGTTGCGCGGCAGCGGCTCGAAGCGCTCCAAAAATGTAATGGCGATCGCCATGTCAAGTTCCTTTGCCAGAGCGCCGAACGCATGGACAAATGCGCCGTCGGCAGGTGTGGCACTCGCCCGCAGTGCGTCCATATCCTCGGGGATCGCATACCCGTTGCTCCACATTTCGGGAAACAGCGCGATATCCGCGCCCATTTCCTTTGCGCGGCGGCAATACGCCTGCCCCTTGGCAAGGTTCTCCTCCATCGTCGCCCCCGGCATAATCTGCAACAGCGCAACCTTTAAGCTTTTCATACATGCATCCTCCCCGCAGCTTGTTGCTACTATCATAGCATATTTTCCCCACGGTTTCCAGAGGTTTGGGCGGAAATGATTGTTTAGGAGTTAGAAAGGCCCCCTTGCCTAAAGGGGGCTGTCGCCGAACGGCGACTGGGGGATACGTTCCGAGATAAACTAACTTCTTAATTTTGCTCTATCTCTAATGTTAGTTTGCCACGGAACGTATCCTACCACCG
>JAFTOT010000052.1 GCA_017463665.1 Clostridia bacterium
CCTGCGGCGAGTGAAATATGGCTTCGCCATGCGAAATAGCTCGGCTGTGAAATATTTGCTTCGCAAATGTTATGGCGAATTTCATTTCACATTGCGACGAAGGAGCAATATTTCACAACTTCCGAAGGAAATTATTTCACATTCGGCGCAAGCCGAATATTTTACCATTTTCGGATTAGGATTTGAAACAGAGTATGCTTACTTTTGATAACCATTGGTTGACAAAGTATATCAACTATCGCTTTACATTTCACTTAATATATGGTACAATATAATCGGTTCCGGAACAAGTAGAATTTAGGAGGACCTGTTTATATGTCAAATCTGAAAATAGGAGAGAAAATAAAAGCAAAGAGAAGAGAGCGCGACCTTACGCAAGAAGAACTTGCAAATATGTTAAGTGTAACCAAAGCCGCAGTCAGCAAGTGGGAAAATGCGGAAAGCTATCCGGATGTGACCATGCTGCCGCAGATCGCGCAACTCTTTCATATCACTATAGACGAACTTTTTGGATATACACTTGAATACAAGCCGTTAAAAATCGTCAATCAATATCACTTCGGCTTATCTCTTGATGATGTAGACAAAGCTATTTTGGATCACGGAACTGTCAAGGAATGTAAACTTGTAAAAACCGGTCGTCCCACCGGAGATAAAATGGAGAGCACTTGGGAAGTGCGAATCCAAATATTATCTACTGAGGAGGATTTTCCGTACACGCTTCAAAAATACATAAGACCGGGCAAGCTTTTTGACGGTTATAGCGTAAGACTTGGCGACGGCAAAATCATTGACGATGACAAGCCCAATAAGCATTATGTTTGTAAAGAAAAAGTGTGGGAATATAAAACCACGGATAGAAAGTATTTGCGTCAAATGTTAAAAGAACAGGTGGCTATGGGTTTGATTGAAGAAGAGGATATATAATTCTTGCATAGCCTCGTTAGTAATACTTTTTTAATCTTTTAAATTCCGCAAAACCACTTGCATGCGCTTGTCTTTTCGGCTATAATAAGAGTATAGCTTTTCCGAAAGGCAGGGATCCGATATGATTATGGACAAGGGCAAAGGACAGACCACGCAGGTATTCAGCAAAGTCGATATGAACGACGACGGCACCAGAGCGATCCTGCTCGAGGTGTACAGAGCACTGATCGAGAAGGGATACGATCCCATCAATCAGATCGTCGGCTATATTCTCTCCGAGGATCCGACCTATATCACCAACTACAACGGCGCGCGCGGTCTCATCCGCAAGATCGACAGAGATAAGCTGCTCAACACGCTTGTGAAGAATTATCTCGGAGTCGAATAAGCCGTGAAGATCATCTCGTTGGCACGCGCAGACGACTGCCCGAATGCGGGCACCGGCGTTGCGCTTGGAATGTTCGACGGTGTACATATGGGGCACCGCCGTATTATCACTGCGGCAAAAAATAAAAGCACCGAGCTTGGAATTTCGACTTCGGTGCTTCTTTTTTCGTCCTCGCCGCACGGGGCTTGCGAACTGCTGCCGCTGTGTGACCGTCTGCATGAAATGGAAAAATTGGGCGTGCACTTCGCCTATGTATATGATTTTGAAGAGCTGCGGGATAAAACGCCCGAGGCGTTTGTCTGCGACGCACTTCGGGACACGCTGCATGCTCGCGCCGTTTTTGCAGGGTATAACTACCACTTCGGCAGAGCCGCCGCGGGGGATCCCGCTGCACTTATGCGGTTGTGTGCAGAAAACGGCATCGAATGCGGCATCACCGAGCGGGTAGAGGCTCTCGGCGACGCGGTCAGCTCCAGCCGCATTCGCGCACTGCTGAGGGCGGGCGACATCGAAACCGCGAATGCGCTGCTCACCTATCCCTATTATCTGCGCGCCCCCGTGCTGCACGGAAAGGCGCTCGGTCGTCGCCTTGGTCTGCCTACGATCAATCAGGTGCTCGGCGATGCGCACGCCCCCATGGCGCACGGCATCTACTATACCAAGACCATCGTGGACGGCTGCGCATATCTCTCGGTCTCCAACCTTGGCGTGCGTCCGACGGTCGAGCAGACCGAATGCGTTAATGTAGAAACCCATATTCTGGATTTTGACGGCGACCTGTACGGCAAGACCGTGACGGTCGAATTCTACGGCAAGGGACGCGGCGAGATACAGTTTGCCGATGTTGCCGCGCTGCGAGAAGAAATTGCACGCGATTGCGAGCGTGCGCGAGCATATTTTTTAAAGTGAAAGGAGTGGCAGAGGTGCACAAACCGCATACTGCTCATACATGCATAACCGTGCTGCTGGCGCTTTTGCTGCTGCCTGTTTTTACGCTGCCCGTGTTGGCGGATGAGACCATGCAGGGGCTTACCGAGAGCAGCGTGCCGCACAGCGAAAATGTTGCCGCCGCTGCGGTGTACAATCTCGAAAATGACATGCTGATCTACAGCCACAACATTGATGCGGTGCTGCCGACGGCGTCATTTACAAAGATGATGACGGCGGTCTGCGCGTATGAGCTGCTTTCCGAGAGACTGGACGAGAAGCTCACGGTGGAGTACAGCATGATCAAGGATGCGACGGGCAATCAGGTCGGCTACTATGTCGGTGAGTCGGTCAGCGTGCGCGATATGTTCGGCGGACTGCTGCTGCGCGGGGCGAACGACAGCGCCTATCTCTTGTGCTACGCGGCGAAGGGCAGTGTGAGCGATTTTGTCGCCTATATGAACGAAAAGGCGCAGACGCTCGGCATGACTTCGACCGTCTACAAGAACCCCACGGGTATGGACGCCGAGGGTATGGCCACCAGCGCTGCCGACTCCGTCACGATCGCAAGGGAGTTTTATTCGATCGAGTTTTTGACCTCGCTTTCGGGCGCGGTGCAGTATTCGATGCCTGCGACCGAGCGTTCGGGCGTGCGCATCATCTATAATCGAAACGCGCTGGTCTCCAGAGTCAGCGAGACGGGATATTTTGACAGCCGCGTCCTCGGCATCAACGCGGGTTCCACATCCACGGCGGGGTATTATGCGGCAAGCGCCGTTGCAAGTGAGGAACTGCGGTATATCATCGTTGTGCTCGGCGGCAAGGAAGTGGACGGCAAGAACACGGCGTATCAGCTCACAAGCGAGCTTGCCACCTATGCGCTGACGCAGTACGGCTATACCGAAGTCATCAAGACCACGGGTATCGTCTGTGAGGTGCCCGTCCGCCTTTCGACCGATGCGGATTACGTCACGCTGGTTCCCGCCGCGTCACTCACGCTGTATCTGCCCGCCGCCCTCGATCTCAAGAACGATCTGACCTATAACTACCGTCTTGAAAAAGAGACGCTGGACGCTCCCGTGACCGAGGGGCAGGTCGTCGGCACCTACACCGTGTCGCGTGACGGCGAAATTCTCGGCAGTGTGGAGCTGGTAGCCAAGAATTCGCTTTCGCGCAGCGAGTTTCTGGTCGTGCTGGATCGGATCGAGCAGTTTACCACAAGCACGTTTTTCATCGTGACGGTTCTGGCGGCTGTCGTATTGACGATCCTGTATTTTGTCATCGGTGCTATCGTGCGTACATCGCGCCGCCGCCGCGGACATATGCATACCCGCAGAATTCGCAGAAGATAATGCAAAAGGCGTCTCAACCTTGTGTGAGACGCCTTTTTTCAATGCTTGCGGCGGCGTTTTTGCTCTTTGGCGCCGAGCAGTGCACCTGTGGCGGCGATAAATGCGCCGAGGGCGGCGAGGATCGCTTCTTTGACAAAGCTTGTGCCGCCGAAGGCGATGGATGCGGCAATTACAAGCACAAGTACGATGCCGCCGGCGAGCAGTCCCGAGGCAAAGCGGCGGTCGGCGGCGAGCTTTGCGCCGAGAAAGCCGCAGAGCAGCATGGAGAGGGCAAAGGCGATCTCGCCGTACAAGTTGAGATTTGCGGTGGGATCCTCGCTGCGTCCGGCGACGAAGGCGAGCAGCATACAGCAGAGCAGGGCAAACAGCAGTGTCACGCCCACGACCAGCGCCGTCCGCGCGGTCAGAGTCAGTTTTTCCAAGGCATTCTTTGGCATAATACGCCTCCTTTTTTGTACAATATATGCGGGGAGTAGGAACGGTATGAAAGAAATTGAATGTTTAGCGCAGTAGTGATGGCATCCCACCAAATGTAGGGGCGGATATCATCCGCCCGTTTTGCCGGGCAGCGATGTATGGAAGCGGGCGGCTGATATCCGCCTCTACCATGTTTCAATTATCGCGTAACCATCCATTCCCCTTTCCAAACTTCCTGCAAAACTTTTACTTTCAATCATATAATCTTCACAATGGGGCGGTATACTATAGATACAGAGGCAAAGCAAGGCTTCTGCATAGTGCTTGCACAAGTATACCGTGCCGTTTGCGCTGAAACGGTACGGGATGGGTAACCGGCAAAAGCCGGTTACCCATCGGCGCAGACAACTTTTTTATAATGTTTTCATCTTGCATCGTCTTGATGCGTGTTTTTCCTCCCTAACGGAGCGGTCCACTCGGCCGCTCCGTCTCTCTTTTCGCGGTTTGCGAAATTCTACTTGTCGAAAGGATGATTTTATGGTATCATTAGAATATTCAAATCCTACAAACAGTGAGGTGCCTGCGATGCTGAAAAAGCTGCTCTTGATCGTGAACCCTGTGGCGGGGAAAAAGCGTCTCAAAAACATGCTGCTCGACGTGGCGCAGATCTTTGCCCGCGGCGGTTTTTCGACCACGGTGATGGTGACGGGGCGGCGCGGCGAAGCGTCCGAATTCGCGGCGTACGGCGGTGAATACGACCTGATCGTTTGCTGCGGCGGCGACGGCACGCTCAACGAGGTCATCAGCGGCATGCTCGATCACGGTGTGACCATCCCCCTCGGGTACATCCCCTGCGGCAGCACCAATGATTTTGCCGCCAGCATGGGCATTTCCTCGGATATCAAAAAAGCGGCGGAATCCATCGCAAACGGCTTGCCGCGACCGCTCGATGTGGGCAAGTTCGGCGACCGCCATTTCACCTATGTATCCTCGTTCGGTGCATTCACCGCAACCTCGTATACGACGGCACAGGATGTCAAAAACATCCTCGGTCATACTGCCTATGTGTTCGAGGGCATCAAAGACTTGCAGAGCATCAAGCCGTATCATCTGAAGTTTGTTTCGGGCAATACGGTTTACGAGGGCGATTATGTTTTCGGTGCGATCGCAAACTCGACCTCGTTCGGCGGTATCGTCAAGCTGAAGAGCGAATTGGTCTCGCTCAATGACGGCTTTTTTGAGGTGCTGCTCATTAAGATGCCGAAAACGCTTGTCGATCTGAACGTGATCATCAACGCACTGACTACCAGCAACTTTGAGAACAAGTGCTTTGAATTTTTTAAGACGTCGGGTGTGACGATCACCTCCGACGAGCCGATCGCCTGGTCGCTGGACGGCGAATATATGCGCACCGAGGGCGAGGTCGCCATGACCAATCTGCACGGTGTGATCAACTTTATTAAATAAGGAGTATTCGGATACCCATGGCAAAAACGTTAGCGGAATATCTGTATAAATATACCCCCTCGGCGCAGCGCTATGCCGATATCCTCGCATCGGGCGTGATCGTGGCTCCGCGCGCGGATAAGGAAAACCGCATGCTGGAGATCAAGGCATCTTTCCCGACCATCGTGGAAAAAAGGGAGCTGTACGCGCTGGAGGACGAGATCAAGGCGGCATATGCGCTGAACTCGATACGCATTCTGCCGAGCTATCCCGCCGAGCAGTTTGCAAAAAGCTATATGCCCTCCGTGCTGCTTGAGACCGAGCGCGTCGGCACGGTGTCGAAGGGCTTTTTCAACTACGCGGACATACAGATAAACGACAGCCGGATCACGATCGAGATCCCGTTCGGCATGGGCGGTATCGGACTCCTCGAAACGGCGCAGACCGCTGCGGTCATCTCGGGCGTCATCAAGAGCGAATTCGGGCTCGATATGCACGTGGATATCCGCGCGAGTCAGAACGCAGAGTACGTCGAGAACATCCATCGCTCGGTGTTTGAAGAAGATCTTCGCCGCATGGATGCCAATATTGCTACGGCGCTTGCGAGCGAGGCAAACCATCGCTCGGCAAACGCGGCGGCACCCGCCGCACCCGCGCCCGAGCGTCTGCCCATGGCAGATACGCTGACCAACGAAGAAATGGGCAGTGAGCAGGTGTCGGAGACGGTGTTTAAAAGCGGCTACATGACCTTTGACGTCAGCGAGGGAAAACAGATCCTCGGTGAGGAATTTGCGTTTGCAACGCCTACGCCGATGCGCACGCTGCAGAAGGTTTCGGGCACGCAGCTCATCATGGGCAAGGTCTTTTCCATCGAGACCAAGGACACGCGCAAGGGTGACAAGACCACCATCACCATCGGCATCACCGACAAGGATTCTTCGATCTCCCTGCGCGGCGTTTTCCCGAAAGAGGAAACTGCCTTTGTCGGCGAGATGAAGACCGGTAAGTGCTATGCCGTGTACGGCAAGGTGCGCATGGACACCTTCTTCAACGAGCATGTTATGCGCCCGCTGCATATCATAGAGATCAAAGAGATCCAGCGGCAGGACAACGCCGAGAAAAAGCGCGTGGAGCTGCATCTGCACAGCGTCATGTCGCAGATGGATGCCATCATCAACCCCGCCGAGCTGATCGCCACGGCGAAACGCTGGGGACATACGGCGGTCGCCATCACCGACCACGGCAATGTGCAGTCCTTCCCCGAAATGATGCTTGCCGCCGAGAAGCAGGGCGGCATCAAGGTCATCTACGGCATGGAGGCGTATTTTGTCGATGACACGGCGCGCGCCGTATACGGCGAGAGCAAGGAGCCGCTGAACGGCGAATTTGTCGTTTTCGATATCGAGACCACGGGACTTTCGGTTACGAGCTGCGCCATCACCGAGATCGGCGCGGTGAAGATCCGCGGCGGCGAGGTCATCGACCGCTTCAATATTCTTGTCAACCCCGAGATGCCGATTCCGCAGAACATCGTGGAGCTGACGGGTATCACCGACGAAATGGTGGCGGACGCGCCCACGATCGACAAAGCGCTGCCGCAGTTTCTCGAATTCATCGGCGATCTGCCGCTGATCGCGCACAATGCAAACTTTGATACCGGCTTTATCCGCGCGGCTGCGGAAAAGCTGAAACTGCCGTTTAAAAACGTCTATCTCGACACGGTCGCGCTGTCGCGCTATGCCAACCCCGAGCTGAAAAAGCATAAATTGGATATCCTCGCCGAGTACTACCACCTCGGCGACTTCAACCATCACCGCGCCTGTGACGACGCGGAGATGCTGGCGTACATCTACTTTAAGATGTCCGAAAAGCTGATGGGTGAGGGTATCGGCGACCTCGGACGCATCAACGAGGTCATGAGCGAGCGAGCCGACCCGCTGAAACTCCGCACCTATCACCAGATCCTGCTTGTCAAGAACCAGACGGGACTGAAAAACCTGTACCGCCTGATCTCGGACAGCTATCTGAAATATTACAAGCGCAATCCGCGTATCCCCAAGACACTTTTGCAGCAGTACCGCGAGGGACTGATCGTCGGTTCTGCCTGCGAGGCGGGCGAGCTTTTCCGTGCGATCCTCGACGGACGCTCACAGCAGGATATTGAGGATATTGCACACTTTTACGACTATCTCGAGATCCAGCCGATCTGCAACAACCGCTTCCTCATTGCCGAGGGCAAGGTGCGCGATGACGAGGGACTGCGCGAGCTCAACCGCAAGGTGGTCGAGCTCGGCAAAAAGCTCGGCAAGCCGGTCGTTGCGACCTGCGACGCGCACTTTTTGAATAAAGAAGATGAGATCTACCGCAAGATCCTGCTTGCGGGTATGAAATTTGCCGATGCGGACAAGGATGTCGGCATCTACTACCGCACCACCGAGGAAATGCTGGAGGAATTCTCCTACCTCGGCGAGGAGACCGCCTATGAGGTGGTCGTGGAAAATACGAACCTCATCAGCGACATGGTCGAGGAGATCCGCCCGATCCCCAAGGGCACCTACACGCCGAACATGGACGGTGCGGAGGAAGACTTGCAGCGCATGTGCTGGGAGCGCGCCCGCTCCCTCTACGGCGACGACCTGCCCGAGATCGTGGAAAAACGCCTTGCCAAAGAGCTGGAGTCCATCATCAAGCACGGTTTCGCCGTGCTCTACATGATCGCGCAAAAGTTGGTTGCGTACAGCGAGAGCCAGGGGTATCTTGTCGGCTCGCGCGGTTCTGTCGGCTCGTCTTTCGTTGCCTCGATGGCGGGCATCTCCGAGGTAAATCCGCTGCCGCCGCATTACCGCTGTGCAAAGTGTAAGCACAGCGAGTTCTTCACCGATGGCTCGGTCGGTTCGGGCTTTGACCTGCCCGACAAGATCTGCCCCGTCTGCGGTGAGCCGATGACGGGCGACGGTCACGACATCCCGTTTGAGACCTTCCTCGGATTCTACGGCGACAAATCCCCCGATATCGACCTGAACTTCTCGGGCGATGTGCAGGGTAAGGTACATAAATACACCGAGGAACTGTTCGGCAGTGAAAACGTGTTCCGCGCGGGCACCATCGGTACGATGGCATCCAAAACGGCGTTCGGCTTTGTCGCAAAGTACCTCGACGGCAAGGGCATTTCGCTCTGCCGCGCGGATATGGACCGCCTTGTCGAGGGATGTGTCGGCGTCAAGCGTACCACGGGTCAGCACCCCGGCGGCATCATCGTTGTGCCGAAGGAGTACAGCGTCTACGACTTTACCCCCGTGCAGCACCCCGCCGACGACCCGAATTCCAATATCGTCACCACGCACTTCCAGTTCTCGTATCTGCACGATACGATTCTGAAACTGGATGAGCTCGGACACGATATGCCGACCAAGTATAAGATGCTCGAAAAGTACACAAACACCAGCGTTATGGACGTGAAGATGAACGACCGTTCGGTGTACGAACTGCTCGAATCGACCGAGCCGCTCGGCGTTACGTCCGAGGATATCGACTGCCCGATCGGCACGCTGGGACTGCCCGAGCTCGGCACCCGATTTGTACAGCAGGTGCTTGTCGAGGCAAAGCCGCGCAACTTCGCCGACCTTTTGCAGGTGTCGGGACTGACGCACGGCACCGACGTTTGGCTCGGCAACGCGCAGGATCTGATCCGCGATGGCATTTGTACGATTTCGCAGGTCGTGGGTACGCGTGACGGTATCATGCTCGACCTCATCCGCTACGGGCTTGACAACGGTCTTTCGTTTACGATCATGGAGTCGGTGCGAAAGGGCAGAGGACTCAAACCCGAGTGGGAGACCGAGATGCGCGCGCACAATGTGCCCGAGTGGTACATCGATTCCTGTAAAAAGATCAAATACATGTTCCCGAAAGCGCATGCCGCGGCATACGTTATGAGTGCGATCCGTCTTGCGTGGTATAAGATCTATTATCCGATGGAGTTTTATGCCGCGTTCTTCACGGTCGCGCCCGGCGGCTTTGACGGTGAGCTTGTTATGCGCGGACGCGGGGCGGTCACGGCGACCATCAACGAGCTGAGCAAGAAGGATGATGCAACGCAGAAGGACGCTGAAACGATCGCCGCCATGTCTCTGGCGCGTGAAGCGCTCGCACGCGGCGTGCAGTTTTTGCCCGTTGACCTTTACAAGTCGGATGCCACGGCGTTCCTGCCCGAAAACGGCAAGATCCGTCTGCCCTTTGCGGCGCTCGGCGGACTCGGAGAGGGCGCGGCGCTCAAGATCGTGGAGTCGCGCGCCGACGGCGAGTTCTTCTCCATCGAGGAGCTCCGCGAGCGTGCCAAGCTCAACAAGAGCGTCATGGATATTCTGCAGCGCAACGGCGTCCTCAAAGACATGAGCGAGACGAACCAGTATACGTTTTTTTAAAAATTTGTGAGTTATTGATGCGCACTAAACCTGTAGGGGCGGATAGCATCCGCCCGCTGCTGTACATCGCTGTCAAGCAAAACGGGCGGATGCTATCCGCCCCTACATTTGGCGGGATGCCATCCCTTACTTTGTACTTGAACACTCATTTTTCTTCCCACTTGCAGATTTTTTCAAAAAACAGTTTACAAACACGCAAATATCGTATAAAATAGAAGAAAATACAGGATGATCGGAAAGGTTATTTTATGGTAGACAATACACAGCCGAAATACAAGCGCGTGCTTCTGAAGCTTTCGGGCGAGGCACTGGCGAAGGATGTTGACGGCATTTATAATCATGGTTTTATTGACGAGATCGCGCAGGTCGTGAAAAAGTGCGTGGACAGCGGCGTTGAGATCGGCGTTGTTGTCGGCGCGGGCAATATCTGGCGCGGCAGACAGGGCGTGAACATGGATCGCGTGCGTGCTGACCACATGGGTATGCTCGCAACGGTCATCAACTCGCTTGCCCTGCAGGACGCATTTGAGCGTGCGGGCGTTACCACCAGAGTCATGACCGCTGTGGAGATGAAGTCGATGGCGGAGCCCTACATACGCAATCGCGCGGTTCGCCACCTCGAAAAGGGCAGAGTGACCATTTTCGGATGCGGACTCGGCTCGCCCTATTTCTCTACCGATACCGCGGCAGTGCTTCGTGCCGCCGAGATCGGCGCGGACGTAGTGCTCCTTGCAAAGAATATCGACGGCGTATATACCGCCGATCCCCGCAAGGATGCAAGCGCTACCAAGATCGACGAGATCACGTATCAGGAAATTCTCTCCCGCGGTCTTGCGGCGATGGATTCCACGGCGACCTCCTTCTGCATGGATAACCACATTCCGATCTTGGTGTTCGGCCTCGATAACCCCGACAACATTTACCGCGCTGTCATGGGTGAGGAGATCGGCACGATCGTAAAATAATTTGAAAGGAACGTATAGACATGAGCTTCGATACCAAAGATTTTGAAAACAAGATGAAAAAGACCCTGGACTCTCTCAGAATGAATCTGAACACCGTTCGCGCAGGCAAGGCAAACCCCGACGTGCTTTCCCGTGTGATGGTGGATTACTGGGGCACTCCCACGCCCATCGCGCAGATGGCAGCGATTCAGGTGCCCGATCCTCGCACGCTGGTGATCTCTCCCTGGGATGCCACCACGGTCAAGAGCATTGAAAAGGCAATTCTTGCATCCGATGTCGGCATTACGCCGCAAAGCGACGGAAAAGTGATCCGTCTGTCCTTCCCGCAGCCGACCGAGGAGCGCCGCAAGGAGCTGACCAAGCAGGTCGCAAAGATGTGCGAGGAGGCAAAGGTAGCGATCCGCAATCTTCGCCGCGAAGCCAACGATAAGGTCAAGGACATGAAGAAGAACGGCGAGCTGACCGAGGACGATGTCAAGATCAACGACAAGAAGGTTCAGGATCTTACCGATAAATATACCAAAGAGGTAGACGTGATCGGCGCAGAGAAAAACAAGGAAATCATGGCAATATAATTCTTTGAGCCGGGGCAAAACCCGGCTCGAACTTTGTAGTTTGAAAGGTTCAATTTATGCTTTTTAAGAAACATACGGTAAAGCCGACGGTGGATGAGCGGCTGCAGCATATTGCCTTTATCATGGACGGCAACGGTCGATGGGCAAAGAGACGCTCACTGCCGCGTGAGGCAGGGCATGTCAGCGGTGCGAAAAACTTCAAAAAAGTTATTCGCTACTGTGGCGATCTCGGCGTCAAAATGATCACCGTTTATGCATTCTCCACCGAGAACTGGAAGCGTCCGAAACACGAGGTCGATGCCATCATGGTGTTGCTCTCCGATTATATTGCAGACGCGGTTGCCACGGTGGATGAGAATAACACGCAACTGCATTTTCTTGGAGATATGAGCATTTTCCCGCCCGAGATGCAGGCAAAGATCAAAAATGCCGAGGAAATCTCCAAGGACAAGGATCTGGTCCTGAATATCGCGCTCAATTACGGTGCTCGCGCAGAGCTTGCACACGCTTGCGAAACGCTGATTGCCTCGGGCAAGACTACGGTCAGCGAGGAGGATGTTGCTTCTGCACTCTATACGGCGCACTGCCCCGATCCCGATCTCATCGTGCGCACGGGCGGCGACATTCGCCTTTCCAACTTCTTGCTCTGGCAGGCGGCATATGCAGAATTTTATTTTACCGAAACGCTTTGGCCCGATCTCGGTGAGCGTGAGATCGACAAGATCGTTGCAGATTTCTACCGCAGAAAACGCCGCTACGGAGGACTTTAATCATGCTGACAAGAATTCTAACGGGCATATGTCTTGTGCTGGTCGCGATCCCGATCCTATGGCTTTCCGACACGGTCTTATTTGTGATCGTGGTCGGTCTGCTCAGCGCCATCGGCGTGTTTGAGATGCTGCGCTGCCTTGGCGTACATAAAAACTATTGGCTTGCGCTGCCCTCGTATGCCGTCGCACTGGTCATTCCTACGATCACGCGCTTTTCGGACGGCTTTTCGGGGAACGGACTTGTGCCGTTTGCTTTCTTTTATGTTTACGCGCTCTATGTGCTTGCGTGCGCGATGTTCTCGGGGGGCAAGATCCTGTTCAAAGATGCGGCAAAGGTCATCGTTTCCACTGCGTATATCGTCTGCGGCTTTTCTTGCCTTGTCGCCACGCGCGATCTCAAGCACGGTATGTTCCTGCTGATCATGGCGGTCGTTGTGGCGTTTGCCACCGATATTTTCGCGTATTTTTCGGGTATGCTGTTCGGCAGGCACAAGCTCATCCCCGCGGTCAGCCCCAAAAAGACGGTCGAGGGTGCTATCGGCGGCACACTCATTGCGGCGGCGGCTTTTGTCGGCTGCGGATTCCTGTATTCGCACATCTATGACGGCGTGCAGCCGAATGTCTTTTCGCTCTTTATTTGCGGCGCGGCGCTTTCTGTCGTTTCGCAGATCGGTGACCTGATCGCCTCGTTTATCAAGCGAGAAAGCGGCATCAAGGATTACGGCAAGCTGTTTCCCGGGCACGGCGGCGTGCTTGACCGCTTTGACAGTGTGATCGCCGTCGCGCCGATTTTGTATCTACTGTTGGCAAATCCGATGGTTTTAACCATATTTGGGTAAAAATATGAACATGAATGATTCGATGATCGTGCTCGGTTCGAGCGGCTCTGTGGGAACACAGGCGCTCGATGTTGCGAGAGCACACAATATTCCGGTAGAAGCGCTGACCGGCGGCAAAAATACCGCGCTGCTCGAGGAGCAGATCCGCGAGTTTGGGCCGCGGCTTTGCGCCATGGCAGACGAGAACGCGGCGCATGACTTGCGTGCGCGCGTTGCCGATACCGAAACAAAGGTACTTTCGGGTGCGGCCGGCATTCTCGAAGTGATTGCCGAAGCCAAGTCCAAAACCGCAGTCAACTCCATTCTCGGTCTTGCGGGTCTTGCGCCCACGCTGGCGGCGGCAAAGCGCGGCATGCGCATTGCCATTGCCAATAAGGAGTCGCTGGTGGCGGCGGGGGAACTGGTGAAAGCTGAGGTGCGCGCAAACGGTGCGGAGCTGATCCCTGTGGACAGCGAGCACAGCGCGATCTTCCAGTGCCTGCATGCGGGCAAAAAGGAAGAGGTCAAACGGCTGTTGCTCACCGCATCGGGCGGTCCGTTCTACGGCTACACGGCAGAGCAACTGAAAAAGGTCACGCGCGCCGATGCGCTGAAGCACCCCACATGGTCGATGGGTGCCAAGATCACCATTGACAGCGCGACACTGATGAACAAGGGGCTTGAAGTCATCGAGGCGGTGCGCCTTTTCGATGTCAAACCCTCGCAAATTCAAGTGGTCGTGCACCGCGAGAGTATAATTCACAGCGCGGTGGAATATATTGATAATGCTGTCATTGCCGAGCTGAGCCACCCCGATATGCGCGAGTGCGTGCAGTTCGCCATCACCTATCCGCACCGCACGGCGGCGGTCATAGAGCCGCTCGACCTCTTTAAGGTCGGCACGCTCACCTTCCGCGAGCCCGACAGAAAGACCTTCCGTTTGCTGGATCTTGCCTATCACGCAGTCGAGACGGGGGGACTCTTGCCCGCTGTGATGAGTTCGGCGAACGAGGCGGCAGTTGCACTGTTTCTCGGCGACAATATCGCCTTCTGGCAGATCGCCGAAGTGGTTGAGGAAGCGATGAACGGCTTTACAAATCAGCAGACCTTTACAGCGGAGGATGTTTTCGCCGCGGACAGGGAAGTCCGCGAAAAGATCGCCGCTGCGCACAGTTAGTTTCAGAAAGGAATTTACGTTGACGACGGTATTCTATATTGTTCTGGCGATCCTGGCATTCGGCTTTATGATCGCCATTCATGAGCTTGGGCATTTTGCTGCTGCGCGCGCGTGCGGCGTTGCGATCCATGAGTTTTCGCTTGGCATGGGACCGCGCCTTTGCGGTTGGCACGGCAAAAGCGGGACTGCATACAATCTGCGCCTGTTTCCCATCGGCGGATACGTCAGCATGAAGGGCGAGGACGAGGACGCAGACGGTGCCGACTCCTTCTCGCAGAAAAAGGCGTGGCAGAAGTTTATCATCGTCGCCGCAGGTGCGCTGATGAACATTCTCGTGGCGATGATCCTTTGCTTTGCGCTGAGCATTTCCGACGGCATCGGCTCCACGGTGGTGCACAGCTTCTATGACGGTGCGCTCAGCAACGAATGGCTCGAGGTCGGTGATCGCATCGTAGAGGTGGGCGGTACAAAGACGCACATTGCGACCGAGGTTGCCTATGAGATCATGCACGATGGCTATGAACCGATCGATATTGTCGTTGTTCGCGACGGCGAGCGCATCACGCTCGAGGATGTGACCTTTGGCACGGTGACCGAGTCGGGCGTACTGTACGGCTACCGCGATTTTGTCATGTACCGCGCGGAGCTGACCGTGGGCAATCTTTTGAAACACACTTGGTACCGCAGTATCTCCACGGTCAAGATGATCTGGGAGTCGCTGATCGATCTGCTCATCGGCAGAGTGGGAGTCGAGGCGGTGAGCGGTCCCGTCGGCGTGACCGATGCGATGGTCACCGCGGCAAAGAGCGGCGCGTCCAATTTCTTCAATCTGCTTGCCGTGCTCGCCATGAACCTCGGCGTGTTCAATTTGCTCCCGTTTCCCGCGCTGGACGGTGGGCGGCTTGTGTTCATTCTCTATGAAATGATCTTCCGCCGCAAGGTACCCGCCAAGGTGGAGGGCGCGATCCACACCGCCGGCATGCTGCTGCTGTTCGCGCTGATGATCTTTGTCGTTTTCAAAGATATTATAAAGTTGTTTGGGTAAGAAAATACAGGGGAACTTTTTGTAAAAAGTTCCCCCGTACCCCTTCAAAAACTTTTGAAAAGCAGATTGGTGAAGCCATATACTTTTTCAAAAGTTTTACGGGGTGCGGGGACGCTTTTTCAAAAGCGCCCCGCAATTATATAAAGGAATTTCACTATGCTTACTACATATAATGCTACGCGCCGTGCCTCGAAAGAGGTGCGGATCGGCAGCATCGCCATCGGCGGCAAAAATCCGATCGCGGTGCAGTCTATGACCAATACCGATACGCTCGACCGCGCGGCAACGCTCGCACAGGTCAAGGCACTCGAAGCGGCGGGCTGTGATATCGTCCGCATCACCGCGCCCACGGTCGAAAGTGCCAAAACTTTTGCCTTTCTCAAGGAAAACGGCGTGAAAATACCGCTCGTCGCGGATATCCACTTTGACTACCGCATCGCGCTCGAATGTGCTGCCTGCGGCGTGGACAAGATCCGCATCAACCCCGGCAACATCGGCGACGAAAACCGCGTCAAGATGGTTGCCGATACCTGCCGCATGAAAGGCATTCCGATCCGCATCGGTGTCAACGGCGGCTCGCTGGAAAAATCCATTCTCGAAAAATACGGCGCTCCCACCGCCGAGGCACTTGCCGAAAGCGCGCTCTACCATGCGTCGCTGCTCGAACAGTTCGATTTTGACAACATTGTGCTGTCGGTCAAATCCTCGGATGTGTCGGCAATGGCGGCGGCAAATGAACTGCTCGCGGCAAAATGCAATTATCCGCTCCACATCGGCGTGACCGAGGCTGGCGGCGGCAAAATGGGACTCATCAAGGGCGCCATCGGCATCGGCGGCACGCTGCTGCGCGGCATCGGCGATACCGTGCGCGTTTCGCTCACCGAGAACCCCATGGATGAAGTCGCTGCGGCGCATGATATCCTCTTTGCGCTGGATATCGACACGCGCAAGCGCATGAACATCGTTTCCTGCCCCACCTGCGGACGCACCAAGATCGACCTGATCGCGCTGGTGCACGAATTTGAGGACGCGGCTGCCAAGGCGGACATCCTGCAAAAGGATATCAAGGTCGCACTGATGGGCTGCGTGGTCAACGGCCCCGGTGAAGCACGCGAGGCGGACATCGGCATTGCGGGCGGCAAGGGCGAAGCCGTCCTCATCAAAAAGGGCGAGATCGTCGAAAAGATCCCCGAGGGCGAGATCATCCCCCGCTTGATCGCAGAGATCCAAAAAATGTGATATGCAAAAACGGCGCGCCGCGCCGTTTTTTTGCCGCGTTTTTTATCTACATATGTTGACAAGTGGATGTAAATATGATACCATAGAAATGTAGATTTTTTGTTGCGGAGGTGCCGTATGAAAAAACGGAGCTTGCTATGTGTTGTGTTGATCCTCTGTATACTGCTGTGTGCTTGTGCGGACGATGCGCCGATGGAAACGACCATTGCCGAGGTAACAACTGCGGCGGCACCGATACAGACAACTGCTACGGTGCCTGCAACCGCGCCTATCGAAACCACTGTGGCGGTAACTACTGCTGTGCCCGTGGCGGAAGAACCCGGCTTGGAATATGCCGTTCTACGTAATGCGGACGGGGAAGAGACAGGCGTTCTGTTTACGTATCCCGACGGCAGTACCTATCAATGGGATTGCCCAATCGAGTCCCCGCTGCCGCTGTTTGTACGGACAAGCACAAAAAAGCACGACCGCGAAGCAGCTGTGATTGAATACTATGCGGGGGACGGCGAATGGCGATTTGACTGGCTGGATCTGGTCGATCGGAAACTCTTGTACCGCCAAACCGATGCCTCCGGGTATGCGTTTGTTTTCGACGAGTATCTTTACAAGGATACGTATTATTTGAACAGGATCAATCGTGAGCAGCATTCCTTTATGGCAGAAAACGGTCGCGTAACGGTTACTTTCCATGCGGAAAGCGTTGCGCCAGAAATCACATATGAGTTGACTGGCCCGAATAACGGTTCCGGAATCTATCAAAACCACTGCATCCCTGTGAAAGAGGTGATCGTAGCAGAGACAGGTGAACGGATTGAGAACAATAGTCCGTATACGCATTTGTATTCTATTGCAGGGGCATCTTGGTATCTGAAAGACGGTGATGCATTTTATGAGGACATAGGCTATATAGACGGTGAATGGAGGGATTACAGTGAACCCCGCCCCCGCTTGACCGGTTTTGCCGCCTTGTATTATTTTGAAGATGGTGTGCCTGTTTCGGAGGGAGAGGACTTCTTTAGCAACGATAATGTAAGCGGCTACGATGTATGGTCTTGGTTTGAACATGAACTTCAAGATAAAGACCCATCTATTTCATATGTACACTGGGTGAAGATCGATGCACATTACGCCGTACAGATCGTTTCGTATATGTACGACAGGGATTATTCGATGTATGACAGTTTTAATGCAACTCTTTTTATCGAACATCTTTTCTATTATAATGCAACGGCGACCGATCAATAATCTATCGTGCACTATTGATTTTATGCTTGAAAACTGGTATAATCAATATATTCAAAACTGTAACGAAAGGTTTTACGACCGTGAGCGACAAGCAAAAGCATATTCGAAATTTTTCGATCATCGCACATATTGACCACGGCAAGTCCACGCTTGCCGACCGCATTCTGGAATACACCCGCACCGTCTCCACGCGCGAGATGGAGGAACAACTGCTCGACAACATGGATCTTGAGCGCGAGCGCGGCATCACCATCAAGGCGCGCGCCGTTCGACTTGATTATACCGCGCCCGACGGCGAGGAATACGTGCTCAACCTCATTGACACCCCCGGCCATGTGGACTTTAACTACGAGGTCTCCCGCAGTCTGAACGCCTGTGACGGCGCACTGCTCGTGGTCGATGCCACGCAGGGCATCGAGGCGCAGACACTGGCGAACGCCTACCTCGCTGTGGATGCAAACCTCGAGATCGTGCCCGTCATCAACAAGATCGACCTGCCGAGCGCCGATGTAGACCGCGTCCGCAACGAGATCGAGGACGTCATCGGCATCGTAGCGGAAGGATGTCCCGCCGTATCGGCGAAAACGGGACTCAACATCGGGGACGTGCTCGACAAGATCATCAGCGACATCCCCGCGCCCACGGGCGATCCCACAGCCCCGCTGAAATGTCTGATCTTTGACTCCTACTACGACAGCTACCTCGGCGTCGTCGTATACGTCCGCGTGATGGACGGCACGCTGCGCGCAGGCGAGCGCATCCGGCTGATGAGCAACGGCGCGGAATTTGACGTGGTCGAGGTCGGCTCGATGGAGCCGTTCGGCCTGCAAAAGCGCGACAGCCTTTCCGCAGGTGAAGTTGGATACATCACCGCCAGCATCAAGTATGTCGGCGATACGCGTGTTGGCGATACCGTTACCCATGCCGAAAACGGCGCGGCAGAGCCGCTGCCCGGCTTTAAGGCGGTGCAGCCGATGGTATATGCGGGCATTTACCCCGCCGACGGCGCACGCTACGGCGACCTGCGCGACGCGTTGGAAAAACTGCAGCTCAACGACGCGGCGCTTGTATTTGAGCCCGAGACTTCGGTCGCGCTCGGCTTCGGTTTCCGTTGCGGATTCCTCGGACTTCTGCACATGGAGATCATCGAGGAGCGTCTCGAGCGCGAGTTCAATCTCGATCTGATCACGACCGCCCCCGGTGTTATCTACAAGATCACCATGCGCGGCGGCGAGGTTCGCATGATCGAAAATCCCGCAAGCTATCCCTCGCCCGACGAGATCGAGGAGGCTGCGGAGCCTGTTGTACGCGCAAGCATCATCACCCCGACCGATTACGTCGGCGGCATCATGGAGCTCTGCCAGGACAAGCGCGGCACCTTTATCGATATGAAGTACATCGACACCACGCGCGCCGAGCTGCACTACATTCTGCCGCTCAACGAGATCATTTACGACTTTTTCGACGCGCTCAAGAGCCGCAGCCGCGGTTACGCGTCGCTCGACTATGAATTTTCCGAGTACGTGGCATCTAAGCTCGTTCGCCTGGACTTCATGCTCAACGGCGAGCAGGTGGACGCGCTCTCGTTTATCGTGCACGAGGAGAAGGCATACCCGCGTGCGCGCCGCATCGCCGAAAAGCTGAAGGAAAACATCCCGCGCCAGCTCTTTGAGGTACCGATCCAGGCGGCGATCGGCAACCGCATCATCGCCCGCGAAACGGTCAAGGCAATGCGCAAGGACGTCCTTGCCAAGTGCTACGGCGGTGATATCACGCGTAAGAAGAAGCTGCTGGAAAAGCAGAAGGAAGGTAAGAAGAAGATGCGCCGTCTCGGCTCGGTCGAGGTCTCGCCCGAGGCGTTCATGGCGGTGCTCCGCTTAGATGACGATAACTGAGAGAAATGTGTAAGTTGCGGCGACGCATGAACAATGTAGGGGCGGATAGTATCCGCCCGTTAGCTCCACGGCGATGTTGTGCAGGCGGGCGGCTGATAGCCGCCCCTACAGCGGATCTTTGTTCATAGCATTTCGCGTGCGTACTCTCACTTTCTCTTTGTAAAACTTGTAGTATGGAAAAAGAAAAACTCGGAATTTATGTGCATATCCCGTTTTGCAAGAGCAAGTGCGGGTACTGCGATTTCTGTTCGCATGTGCCGGCAAAAGGGGAGATCGATCGGTATCTCAACGCCTTGATGCTGCATATCCAGGACTTTTCGGGCGCGGCGGCAAATTACATCGTGGATACCGTCTATATCGGCGGCGGTACGCCGACACTGCTGGATAAAAAGCAGATGAAACTATTGACCGAGTGCATCCGCACCTCGTTTAAGCTTGAAAAGGACGCCGAGTTTACCGTCGAGGCGAACCCCGGCACCGTGGATAAAGGCTATCTGCGTGCGCTGCTTGGCATGGGGATCAACCGTATTTCCTTCGGATTGCAGAGTGCGTCCGACAGGGAGCTGCGTGCACTCGGACGCATCCACACGCGCGACGAATTTGCCGAGAGTTTCAAGGCGGCACGCGCCGCGGGCTTTTGCAACATCAATGTGGATCTGATGTACGGCATCCCGTACCAGAGTGCCGAGAGCTTTGCCGAGACGCTCGCGTTTGTCAAGGCGCTCGATCCCGAGCATGTCTCGGTCTACGGGCTCAAAATCGAGGAGGGCACGCGGTTTTACCGCGAGCGTGAGTCGCTTCCCCTGCCCGATGAGGAGACCGAGTATAAGATGTACCGTAAGGCACATTCGTTTCTCGAAGCGGCGGGGTACAAGCACTATGAGATCAGCAATTTTGCGCGCCCCGGCTTTGCCTCGCGGCACAATCTGCGCTATTGGCTGGACGAAAAGTACCTCGGCTTCGGCGTGGCGGCACATTCTTATTTCAAGAACCAGCGGTATGCCTATGTGAGCGATATGGAAGCATACATGTTGGAGATGGAACATCCGCAGAATATGTCCGCGATCCTCTCCGAATGCAGTGATATCGACGTGTTCACCAAGGAGACCGAGTATGTCATGCTACGCATGCGCCTGTTTGACGGCGTGCTCCTGCACGAATACAGAAATACGTTCGGCAAGGATTTTGCCAAAAAGTACGGCGAAAAGCTCCGCCGCTATGTGGATGGCGGTTTTGTCAAGCTTGACGGCGTGCGTTGCGCCTTCACTGTGAAGGGAATGTATGTCAGTAATTATATTTTGTCGGATATTCTCGACTTTTAGGGTACGATTTTTGCAGATATGCTTGACAAAACACCCTCAGGATTGATACAATAGTAACAGACAATCACCGAAAGGACGGATTTAGATAATGGAAGAAATTTTTGACGGCGATATTTACACCTTGACCGATGAAACCGGCAAGGAGAGCGAGTTTGAGCTGATCGGCTCCTGCGAGTTTGAGGGCAAGACCTATCTTGCACTGATCCCCGTGGAAGAGGGCTCGGAGGAGTATGTGATCCTGCGCCTTGAAGCAGACGAAAAGGGCGAGGAAATGCTCGTGACCATCGATGACGATGACGAGTTCGACCGCGTTGCCGATTACTTCGAGGATGAGCTGTTTGACACCGTGGACTACGACGAAAACGGCGAAGATCCCGTTCAGTAAAAAATACCCACACATATTTGCAGAGCTGCGGCATACACTAAATACACAACCGCAGATACAAGCATTTAAATTTTCCTGCTTAGTTCGTGATACACCTTCTATTGGAACCTACAATGAATTAAAGGAATCCTTATATCCTTGTCGGGATGCAGGCCTCCCGCGGCGGCTTTGACCGCTCGCGGACGTTGGAAGCGCAAAGCTGGGATGCGGATACCGCCTTGCTTGAGCAGGGTTTCTACTAGGGTGTACACGGCTCGGTGGGATTTTTGTTTTATGTAAAGTGCCGCAAATGCTTATGGTATAAGGCTTCGCGGCACTTTTTTGTTTTTGCGCATAAGAGCACATTTTCGCGTTTTGGTCTTTATTTGGTCTTTGTTGCCGCAAATTTGGTCTTTATAAGCAAAAATCGGAGAGGGATTTTGTCCCTCTCCTTTTTCGTTTGGTAGTACAAATAACCCCGGTTTTATGATATGCACGCCAAAGTTAGACACTTTTGGAGGTGCATATTACCGTGCGGTCGGGGTTTCTCATATAATTTTTCTGATGATCTTCCAGAGTCCCCACACCAGGGTAATACCGCCGAGGACGGCGAGGAAGGCTATGAGTTCGCGGGGGATCTCGCCTTTGACATTGACGGAGAGCAGGGGATTTTCGGGATCCTTTTTGCGTTTCAGCGAAAACGTAACATCAAAATGACGATGGAGCGCATTTTTTGCCTTTTTGCAAAACCGCTTTGCCTTGACTTTCCAAACGGTGATCTTTTCGTTCATGTTTTCGCCTCCTAACTTCAGTATCTATAGTATACCCCATTCTTTTGAATTTTGCAACCGCCTTTGTGAAAAAGACAAAAAGGTCTTTTCTTTTTTTCGGCATTCATGTATAATAAAAATAATATACATTGTACAGTTCTTGCTTGGAGGAAATACGAAAAGTGACGCTGTACACCGCCTTTTTTCTGCTCGGCTTTTTGCCGATCTCGGTTATCGTATATTACGCCGTGCCGCGACGGGCGCGGTATGCCGCGCTGTGCGCGATCGATCTTGTGTTTTACGCGCTTGCCGCGGGGAAATTTTTTTGGATCTTGCCGCTGTTTACGCTTGTCACGTACGGACTTTCGTTCGTAAAAGGGCGTGTCGGCTTTTTCGGCATGCTGGCGATTCTGCCGCTCACGCGGCTGTGCGGCATTTCGGCGGTAGGCGTGTCCTTCTTTGTTCTGCGCGCCGCCGCGTATCTCTATGACGGGCATCGCGAGAAAAATTTTGTTCGCCTGTGCGCGTTCCTTTGTCTGTTTCCGACCGTCACGGCGGGACCGCTCACGCGCTATGATGCGCTCCGAGATGGTTTTGACAAGCCTGCAAACTATCCGCTGATCGAGCGCGGCATTTTGCTTGCGCTTGCGGGGCTTGTAAAGAAGTTATTCTTCGCCGATGCGCTCTATGCCGCATTTGCGCAGTTCCACGCGGGCGGCACTGCGCTGTCGGCGGTGGCGGCACTGCTTTGCTACGCGCTGTATATCTACTTTGATTTTTCCGGATACAGCGATATTGCGATCGGCATCGCGGCGGTGTTCGGCTTTGATTTGCCGAAAAATTTTGATCATCCCTATCTGTCGCGCTCGGTCGGTGAGTTCTTCCGCCGCTGGCACATCTCGCTTGGCACATGGCTGCGCGACTATGTTTATATCCCGCTCGGCGGCAGTCGGCGGGGAAAAGGGCGCATGCTGCTCTCTCTCGGCTCTGTGTGGCTGACCTCGGCACTTTGGCACGGCAGTACGCTTTCCTATCTTTTGTGGGGCGGGTGGTTCTTCTGCCTGATCGCTGCGGAAAAGCTGCTTTTGCCAAGGGGCGTACATCTTGGGCATGTGTCCACGCTTGCGCTCGTTCTCATTGGATGGGTGTTCTTCTTTTCAAAGACGCCTGCGGCGGCGTTTGCATTTTTCGAGCGGCTGTTCTGCCTTGGCGGCACGCTGCTGTACTGTCGTGCCGATCTCTACAACGGCATGCGGCAGTTCCCCTTTGTGCTGCTCGCGGCATTTTGCGCCACGCCGATCTTGCACAATGCGCTCTGCGCGCTCTATCGGCGCAAAAAAGTGCTGATTTACCCGCTTGCGGCAGCGGCGTTTGCGCTTGTGCTGTCCTGCCTTGCCGTCGGTGCGCATCAGCCCTTTCTGTATGCTTCCTTTTGAGGTGACGGCATGCGAGAAAAGATATTTTGCCGCCTGTGTTTGGCGATTTTATTGCTTCTGTTGTTTTTCATAGTTCGCGCACCGCGCGGTGCACGGCTCGAGAGTGAGAACCGTGCTTACACGGCGTTTTCGCTCGCTTCGCCCGATGGATATTTCACCGATCGACTGCCGATGCGGGAGCATTTGCTGCGGTTTTACCGCAACATTGCGCTTGCGCTTGGCAAAAACGAGTTTGCGGGCGCGTTTTTGGGCAAAAAGGGCTACATATTCTCTGCGGAAGAAACAAGCGCCGAGATACTTACGAAGAATTTGGATGCGGTTTCGGCTTTCGCCGATGCGGTGGATACTCCCGTGTACACCGCGATCGTCGGGGCGAAGACCGATGTGCTGTTTACCTGCCTGCCGCAGCTGTATGCGGACGACCGCGAAAGCCTGTGGCAAGTTTTAGAGAAAAGTGAGCTGCAAACGGTCGATCTTCTGCCAACTCTGCGCCGCCGCGGCGGGGAGGGGAAATACATCTACTATCGCGGCGACCATCATCTGACTTCGCTCGGCAGCTACTATGTTTACCGCGAGATCGTCGAGGTGCTCGGCGCTGCGCCGTACGTAGCGAAGGATTTTTCGGTCGGCGTGGTCAAAGCGGATTTTTCGGGCAGTGAAGCGCGAAAAATGCTGCGCGAGACGCAGGACAGGATCGCGCTGTTTTGCTACGCGGGCGACGGAGAGTACCTCGTGGAAAACCTTGACAGCGGAGCGTGCATGCACGGGCTGTACGACGAAGAAAAATTGCACTCCGCCGATCCGTACGGTGTGTTCCCGATCGCCGATTGCGGTCACGCGCGCATCACGCTGCCGGGGGCAGAGCGGCAAAAGCTGCTGCTCCTTTGCGACAGCTACGGCGATGCGCTGGCACCGTTTTTGGCGCGGCACTATGACCTTGATATCGTCGATCCGCGCTACTTCGGCGGATCGGTGCAGACACTCGTAAAGGAGAATAGCTATGCAGCCGTGCTCGTCTATTTCGGCATGGATACCGTGGCGGGCAGAGAAGTATTATACAAGATAAGGTTTTGAAAGAAAAAGAAGGTGACAAAATGGCAAATTTAGATCTGCCCGTTGCGAAGCTGCGCGGCATCGGCAAGGTGAAAGAGGCGGCGTTTGAAAAGTTGGGGATCCGCACGCTCGGCGATCTGCTTTACCATTTTCCCACCCGATACGAAAATCGCGGCGTTGTAACCGCACTGGCCGACGGCAAGGTCGGCATGCCGCAGTCCTATATTTTGACGGTTGCCACCGAGCCGAAGCTCGCGCGTCTGCGCGGCAGTCTGAACGTGGTGAAATTCCGCGCGTTCGACGACAGCGGCAGCGTGGAGATCACCTACTTCAATCAGCCGTACATGCGCGAAAAATTCCATGTCGGCGAAGTCTACCGCTTCTACGGTAAGCTCACCGAAAAACTCGGCAGATACATGCTCGCAAGTCCGATCGCCGAGAAGTACGACGAAGGCGTGCCGCTGCCCGAGCTTTACGCGGTCTACCGCCTTGCGTCTCCCTTGAATAAAACCATCCTGCGCGAGTGTGCAAGACAGGCGCTTGCGCTCTGCAAGAGCGAGCTGTGTGACGCGCTGCCCGGTGGGGCGCGGCAAAAGTACAACCTTGCCACATTGCCCTACGCGCTCGAAAATATTCACAACCCCGAAGATCTCACCGCGCTTGACCGCGCGGCGCGCCGCCTTGCGTTTGACGAGCTGTTTGAGACCGCGCTTGCTGTGCGGCTGATGCGGCAAAAGCAGACCTGCGCGTATGCCGCACGCATGGGGGACACGGATCTGTCGGCGTTTCTTGCCACCGTTCCTTTTGATTTGACGGGTGCGCAGAGCCGCGCGGTCGGCGACATCGTGCGCGATATGAGCGCAGGAGAGGGAAGTGACGCGCCGCGTATGTCCCGCATTCTGGTCGGCGACGTCGGCTGCGGCAAGACGGTCTGCGCTGCTGCGGCGATCTATCTCACGCTGCACAACGGCATGCAGGCGCTGCTCATGGCGCCGACCGAGATCCTTGCATCCCAGCACTATGCCGATCTCGCACCGCAGTTTGCGTCGCTCGGTTACAATGTGGCAAAGCTCACGGGCAGCACCACCGCCGCCGAGAAACGGCGGATCAAGGCGGGGCTCGCCGACGGCAGCCTGCACCTTGTCATCGGCACGCACGCGCTGATCGAAGGGGATGTCCTCTTTGCCGATCTCGGGCTTGCGGTCTGCGATGAGCAGCATCGCTTCGGTATTGCACAGCGTGCGGCACTGCTCCAAAAGAGCCCGCGTGCGCACATGCTGGTCATGACCGCGACGCCGATTCCGCGCACGCTGTCGCTGGTGCTTTACGGAGACCTGCAGATCTCCCGCATCGACGAGATGCCGCCCGGCAGACAGAAGGTCGGCACTTACTTTGTGAATGAAAACTACCGTGCGCGGCTCAACGGCTTTATCCAAAAGCAAATGGACGAGGGCGGGCAGGTGTACGTGGTCTGCCCCGCAGTCGAACCGCCCGAGGACGATGCCGACGAGGGAGCACCCACGGTCAGTGCCTTTGGCGAGAGCTCCGGCGCGCAGCCGCCGCTGAAAAGTGCGGTCGCCTTTGCCGAGGAGCTTACCATACGCTTTCCGGATGCGAATGTTGCCTACATCCATGGCAAGCTGCGTCCTGCGGAGAAAAACGATATCATGTCCCGCTTTGCGGCGGGCGAGATCAAGATACTGGTATCCACTACGGTCATCGAGGTCGGCATCAACGTGCCGAACGCGTCCCTGATGATCGTGGAGAATGCCGAGCGCTTCGGACTCTCGCAGCTGCATCAGCTGCGCGGACGCGTCGGGCGCGGTACTAGGCAGTCCCACTGCGTGCTCGTCTCCGACACCGAGGGCGAGACCGCAAAACAGCGCTTAAAGCTGATGACCAAGACCAATGACGGCTTCGTTATCGCCGAAGAAGATCTGCGTATGCGCGGACCGGGAGATTTTCTGGGCACCGACGGCGCAAGACAGAGCGGCGAGGGGGCAAACTTCCGCATGGCGGCACTCTGCAGCGATCCCACGCTGCCCGAGGCGGCGGGCGAGGCGGCGGCAGAGCTGCTGGCAAGCGACCCCGCGCTGTCGGCGCCCATGCTCGCACCCCTGCGCGCAAGGCTTGCCCGCGTGATGGATGCCAGTGAAACAACGATGAATTGACGATGTAACGATAATAGAAAGGACACGGATATGCAAAATCAACCGCTTGCGGACAGGCTCCGCCCCTCGACGCTCGATGATATGGTCGGGCAGGCGCATCTGTTCGGCAAAAACGGCGTTGTCCGCAAAATGCTCGAGGGCGGCAGAGTCACCAACATGATCTTTTTCGGCCCACCCGGCACGGGCAAGACCACGGCGGCAAACATCGTGGCAAAGCAGTCGGGCATGGCGCTTTACAAGCTGAATGCCACCACTGCGTCGCTCTCGGATGTCAAGGACGTGATCGCCCAGTCGCAGAACATGTTCGGCGCGAAGGGCACGCTGCTCTATCTCGATGAGATCCAGTATTTCAACCGCAAGCAGCAGCAATCGCTGCTGGAATTTATCGAGGATGGGCGCGTCACGCTGATCGCCTCCACCACCGACAATCCCTATTTCTGCATCTACAACGCGATCCTCTCGCGGTGCGCGGTCTTTGAGTTTAAACCCGTGGCGGCAAAGGACATCCGAAAGGCGCTGCTGCGCGGTCTGGATGCGCTCAACGCCGAGAGCGGCAAGGGCATCACCATCGAGGACGACGCACTTGATTTTATCGCGGGTGTGGGCGGCGGCGATGTGCGCAGCTCGCTCGGCGTGCTGGAAAATGTTTATTCCATCGCGAAAAAGACCATCACAAAAGAGGATGTACACGCGTTCACGCCGTCCTTCGTCGGCAATTTTGACCGACAGGGCGATGTGCATTACGACCTGCTTTCCTGCCTGCAAAAATCCATTCGCGGCTCCGACCCCGATGCGGCGGTGTTTTACCTTGCGCGCATCCTCGAGGGCGGCGACCTGCTTTCGGCGTGCCGACGGCTGCTCGTGATCGCGTCCGAGGATGTGGGACTTGCCTATCCGCAGGCGGCGATCCTGGCAAAAGCATGCACCGACGCGGCAAAGGAGCTGGGGCTCCCCGAGGCATCGCTCCCGCTTGCCAACCTCACGGTCGCGCTTGCCACCGCACCGAAGTCCAACAGTGCGCACGATGCCTACGCCGCCGCGAAAGCGGATTTCCTCGCGGGACTCGGACAGGAGATCCCCGTGCACCTGCAATCGCCGCTGTTCAAGGGCTACAAGTACCCGCACGATTACCCCGACCACTATGTAAAACAGCAGTACCTGCCAAACGACCTCGTCGGCAAAAAGTACTACGAGTTCGGCGAGAATAAGACCGAGCAAGCCGCAAAGGCGTATTGGGAGAAAGTGAAGGGAAAATGATTGTTTAGCGGCGGAGCCGCTAAACAATGAATTGCAATCCATAGGATTGCATGATTTGAGCACTGCGTGCTCATGATTTGGCTTCGCCATGATTTGTGCTGCGGCGCATAAGGATTGCAATTCAAATCATGGAGTGCAATGCACTCCAAATCATGACGGCACAGCCGTCAAATCATGGCGAAGCCAAATCATTTATGACGATCCTGCGGCTAAATCCACGGATATCCGCGCATACTACCACTGCTTGCCGTGTGTACAACTATGAAAAAATTATTTTTTACCGGCTTTGCCGTGGGGCTTTGTGTATGTGTGGCGCTGATATTGATCTTTGCCGTTTGTATCGGCAAAATGTTTTTGTTTATATAAAAGGAAACCTATATGAGAATCGACAAATTTCTTTCCGAATGTAAGGTTGCTACCCGCTCGGAGACGGGCAAGGCGGTGCGGCGCGGTCAGGTGCTGCTCGACGGCGTGCCTGTGAAGCGTGCCGACACGCCCGTGGATCCTGAGAAAAACGTAGTGACCTATTGCGGCGAGGTGGTGCACTACCGCCGCAATACATATATTCTGCTCAACAAGCCCGACGGCTATGTGAGCGCGACCGAGGACAAAAAGGATAAAACGGTGCTCGACCTGCTCCCCGAGGAAGTGCGCAGGTTTGACATCTTCCCCTGCGGCAGACTGGATAAAAACACGCTCGGACTCATGCTGCTGACCGACAACGGTCCGCTGGCGCATTGTCTGCTCGCACCCAAGCGCCATGTCGAAAAGGTCTACCGCTTTGAATGCGCGCATGCGCCGAGTGAAGCCGACCTTGCCGCACTGCAGAGCGGCGTGGATATCGGCGGTTACGTAACCAAGCCCTGCACGGTCAAAATGCTCGGCGAAACGACGGGCGAGATCACGCTTGCCGAGGGGAAGTACCACCAGATCAAGCTGATGTTTGACGCAGTGGATAACCGCATTTTGTACCTTGAGCGCATCCGCTTTGCGCATTTGACGCTCGACGGCCTTGCGCGCGGCGAGTGGCGATATCTGACCGACGAAGAAATCAAAAAACTTGAGGAATACGGAAACTGACATGGATATTATCAAAAAACTGACCGAGGAACTCGGCATCAAAGAGTGGCAGACCGAAAAGGCGGTCGCCCTGATCGACGAGGGAAACACCATCCCCTTTATCGCCCGCTACCGCAAGGAGGTCACGGGCAGCCTTGACGATGTGCAGCTGCGTACGCTCTATGAGCGGCTCGACTACCTCCGCCGCTTTGAGGAGCGCAAGGAGGAGATCCGCGCGGCGATCGACGGGCAGGGCAAGCTGACCGACGAGATCGTCAAAGCGCTCGACGCGGCGCAGACGCTGAATGAGCTCGAGGACATCTACCTCCCCTACAAGCAAAAGCGCAAGACGCGCGCATCGGTTGCGCGCGAACGCGGGCTCGAGCCGCTGGCGCTGCTGATCTTCGCCTGCGAAAAGCAGTATGATCCCTCGATCGCAAAGGCGGCAGAGGAATTCGTCGATGCGGAAAAGGAAGTGCCCGATGCGGACAGTGCGCTTGCGGGCGCGTGCGACATCATCGCCGAGGAGATCGCGCAGAACGCGACCTACCGCAAGACCATCCGCGAGGGCAGCGTGCGTCTCGGCGAGCTGACCGCGACCGCGGCGAAGGACGAGGATTCGGTCTATGCGATGTATTATAGCTACGCGGAGCCTGTTTCCAAGGTTCGTCCGCACCGCTACCTTGCGATCGCGCGCGGCGAGCGCGAGGAATTCCTCAAAGTGTCGCTGAAAGTGCCCGAGGAGACGGTTTACGCGTACCTTGAGCGCGAGATCATTACGAATAAGGAGAGCGAAGCCGTCCCATATTTGCGCGAGACGATCAAGGACGCGTACAAGCGCCTGATCGCGCCCGCGATCGAGCGCGAGATCCGCGCCGATCTGCTCGAAACCGCAGGGGACGGCGCGATCGGTGTGTTCGCGAGCAACCTGCGCGGACTGCTCATGCAGCCGCCGGTACGCGGCAAGGTGGTCATGGGCTATGACCCCGGCTACCGCACGGGCTGCAAGCTCGCCGTGGTGGATGCAACCGGTAAGGTGCTCGAAACAGCAGTCATCTATCCCACAAAACCGTATGAAAAGATCGCGGAAAGCCGCAAGAAGGTCTGCGAGCTCATCCGCCGCCACAATGTAGACGTGATCTCCATCGGCAACGGCACGGCATCGCGCGAGAGCGAGCAGTTCATCGCCGAGACGATCAAGACCATCCCGCAGGATGTCAAATATGTGGTCGTCAGCGAGGCGGGCGCGTCCGTTTACTCCGCGTCGAAGCTCGCGCAGGACGAGTTCCCCGACTTTGACGTGACCGAGCGCAGCGCGGTCTCCATCGCGCGCCGACTCATTGATCCGCTCGCCGAGCTTGTCAAGATCGAGCCGAAGGCGATCGGTGTAGGGCAGTATCAGCATGATATGCCGCCGAAAAAGCTGGACTTTGCGCTCGGCGGCGTGGTCGAGGACTGCGTCAACAGCGTCGGCGTGGAGCTGAACACCGCGTCACACGCGCTGCTTTCCTACGTGGCGGGTATCAGCGCGGCATGCGCAAAGAATATCGTCAAGTACCGCGAGGAGAAGGGCGCTTTCAAGACGCGTGAGGAGCTGAAAAAGGTCTCCCGCCTCGGCGACAAGGTCTATGAGCAGTGCGCAGGCTTTTTGCGCGTAAGCGGCGGCGAGGAAATTCTCGATTGCACGGGCGTGCATCCCGAA
This sequence comes from Clostridia bacterium, assembly GCA_017463665.1. Classification (GTDB taxonomy): domain Bacteria; phylum Bacillota; class Clostridia; order Oscillospirales; family CAG-272; genus UMGS902. The sequence goes on from JAFTOT010000052.1 coordinate 30,745, forward strand.
TCCTACAGCGCGGCGCGCGGGCTGCTGACCATGTTCGACTATACCGAGGAGGATGTACGCGCGATGCGCCTCGGCGGTCTGTCGGGCAAGGTTACCCGCGAGGGCGCGGCGAAGGTTGCCGAAAAGCTCGGCATCGGTGAGCCGACGCTCCGCGATATCTGCACCGAGCTCGAAAAGCCGGGTCGTGACATCCGTGACGGTCTGCCCGCACCCGTACTGCGTGCCGATGTCATGTCCTTTGAGGATCTCAAAGAGGGCATGGAGCTGCGCGGCACGGTGCGCAACGTCGTGGACTTCGGCGCGTTCATTGACATCGGTGTGCATCAGGACGGTCTGTTACATATTTCCGAGATCGCAGACAAATTTGTCAAGCATCCGAGCGATGTGCTCACGGTCGGGGACGTGGTGACCGTACGCATCAAAAGTATAGACGCCGTCAAGCATCGCATCGGTCTGAGCATGAAAACTAAATCCGAATAAATTCTAATAAATTAGAATTTTGTGTGATGAAAAATTGATATGTGGGCGGCGGAGTGGATATTCATTGTGCAGGATCCACAAAGCCAAATCTGAAAGTTTGGGGATTTCCCCACTATATTTTTCGGTTCAATTCTGCTATAATTATTTATGCTAATAACTACCCTGCCCAGCAGGGAAACAAAACGGAGGATGCTAATATGGCAAGCTTGTCCCTGAGACATATTTATAAGAAGTATCCCGGCGGTGTAACTGCTGTATCCGATTTTAACCTGGAGATCAAGGACAAGGAATTCTTGATTTTCGTAGGTCCTTCCGGATGCGGTAAGTCTACCACCCTGCGTATGATCGCAGGTCTGGAAGAGATCACCGAGGGTGAACTGTTCATCGACGACAGACTCGTTAACGATGTCGCGCCTAAAGACAGAGATATCGCGATGGTATTCCAGAACTATGCTCTGTACCCCCACATGTCCGTGTTTGAGAACATGGCATTCGGTCTGAAGCTCCGCAAGACTCCTAAGGAAGAGATCAAGCGCAGAGTTGAGGAAGCTGCCCGCATCCTCGATATCGCTCACCTCCTCGACAGAAAGCCGAAGGCTCTGTCCGGCGGTCAGAAGCAGCGTGTTGCACTCGGTCGTGCAATCGTTCGTTATCCTAAGGTATTCCTTCTTGACGAGCCTCTTTCCAACTTGGATGCTAAGCTCCGTGCACAGATGAGAACTGAGCTTACCAAGATCCACAAGAGAGTCGGCACCACGTTTATCTACGTTACGCATGACCAGGTCGAGGCTATGACCATGGCAACCCGTATCGTAGTTATGAAGGACGGTATCATCCAGCAGGTTGATACGCCTCAAAACCTCTACGACACGCCTTGCAATGTATTCGTTGCAGGCTTCATCGGCACTCCTCAAATGAACTTCATCAACGGTACGCTTGAGAAGAAGGGTGCGGATGTGTTCTTCTGCTTCGAGGGCAACAAGGTCAAGCTGCCCGCAGAGAAGTCTACCAATCCCGCAATCGACGAGTACATCGGCAAGGAAGTTATCGCAGGTCTCCGTCCCGAGTGTCTGCATGACGAGCCCATGTACCTCTCCAGCCTTGCTGACAGCGTAATCGAGACTGACGTTGAGGTTACCGAGCTTATGGGCGCAGAGATCTATCTGTACATCACGGTTGGTGAGCAGAAGATGATCGCACGTGTTTCCTCTCGCAGCCAGGCAAGAGCCGGCGACAAGATCAAGATCGCTCTTGATGTTGCCAGAATCCACCTGTTCGACAAGGACACCGAGCGCGCAATCCTTCACTAAGTCCATTTTTCAGCCGTCCGTTTGGACGGCTGAATTTTTTTCTTATGCGTATACGCATAAGAAAAAAAGGTGAAATAAATCGCTCTGCGATTTGTGAAATCCGTCTGCGGACGGATGAAATCGATACCGTCGGTATCGGTGAAATATGCCTTCGGCATGTGAAGGTAGCAAATTGCCATAGGCAATTTGCGGGGAATTGATTAAAAAGTTCGAGGTATTGCCATGAACAAAAGAAAAGCAGGGGACATTGCATCGGGGATGATGTTTGTTTGGCTGGCGTTTTACGTTGCTGCGCTGTTTATTCCGAAATGGGCGGACTTTATCGGCATTCTCGGCTGTACCGTGCCGATGCTTGCGTTTAAGCAAAAGACGCGCGGAAAGACGTTTGGCACGCGCGACTGCAATACCGTTATCTATACAAAACAGGACTACGCCGCGTTTTTTGCTTTCTGCATCAGCGGATGTGCACTTCTGTCGGCGATCACGTATCTGCTGAACGACCTCGGGGGCGCACAGACCGTGACGGAAACTGCCACACGAAGCGATTTCTTTTATCTGCTGGTATTTGCCTGCTGTATCCCCGCATTTTTTGAAGAATGGTTGGTGCGCGGCGGCGTGCTGGGCGCACTGGAAAAATACGGCGCAGCGGGCGTGTGGATGTGCGCGATTTTGTTCGCGCTGATGCATATTTCTCCCGTGAAGTGGGTATATGCACTCTTTGCGGGACTGCTCATCACCGCGCTTGTGTATCTGACCAAGTACATCTATCTCGGTATGATCTTGCATTTTTGCAATAATTTTGCTTCGCTGCTTCTGTCGTATTTGCCGAGCGGCACGGCAGAGTCGATCGCGCTCATCGCGATCGCGTCAGTCTTTGTTTCGAGTTTTCTGCTGCTCGCACGCGGCAAGCTCTTTGCCGATACGGTGAAGCTCTTGCATAAGGTGGATGGCGAAAAAATGCGTGAACTGCTGACACCGCTGTTTTGGCTGTTTGCTGCGGCGGTGATTGCGGTAAATATACTTTCTATACTGTAAGGAACACTATGAACGACGATCTGTATTATATGGGCGAGGCGCTGCATGAAGCGTGCCTTGCTGCGGAAATAGATGAGGTGCCCGTGGGGGCGGTGATCGTGCGGGACGGCAATATCATTGCGCGTGCGCATAATCTGCGGGAGACTGAAAAGAATGCACTTTGCCATGCGGAGACGCTCTCGGTGGATCGTGCGTGCCGCGCGCTCGGCGGCTGGCGGCTGCCGGGGTGCACGCTGTATGTGACGCTTGAACCCTGCCCGATGTGCGCGGGTGCGATCGTGAATTCGCGCATTGAACGCGTGGTATTCGGTGCATACGACCGCCGTGCGGGGGCATTTGGCAGCGTGCTGGATCTCAATGCCTATCCCCTCAATCACAAGCCCGAGATCGTAGGCGGCATCATGGAAGAAGAATGCAGAGCGTTGCTGCAAAGTTTTTTTAAGAAGAAAAGATAGAGCGCTGTAAATGAAAGTTTACAAGATTATTGAAACGTCGTAGGGGAGGCGTTTCGCCTCCCGTAGTCACCACGATCACACTGTAATCGCGGTAGGGGAGACCCCTCCCCTACAACATTTCTTCCCCCATTGCAAACATAACCTATCCTTTACCGTACAAACTATGAAAGGAGATCATTATGCAACCTGCAATTCTACAGTGTTTTGAGGTGGGCATGCACATGCTGATCCCGCTCGATGTGATCGGGCTTGCGATCGGTGTGGGGATTCAGTTTTTGTTACATAAAAAAGTAAAAAGTCGAGCAGGGCAGTGGTGGTTTGCTGCGGTCAACTTGATCGGTATGCTGGTCTGCGATATTGCGGCGCAGATCATCACGGGTTGGGATCTGCTCATACCGCTGTTTTTGTATTGGCTCTTTTTTACGTTTTTTCTCGGTGCGTGTATTTGTATGCTTGTGTGCAGTGTTCTTCATAAGGAGAAAAAATGAAAAGAATTTGTATAGTCCTTGGTTTATTGCTTATACTCTGTGCTTGTGAAAAACAAGTGCCTGCCGTAACGACGATAGCGCCCGAAACAACTGCGGTTGGCGTGACGACCGTTGCACCGACCACGACCGCCGTGACCGCGGGCAATGATGACGGTTACGATGCGTTATATCTGTCCGATGTGGATTTTGACGCGTATCGCGATCAACTGACCGAGGAAGAATATACGGCACTTGCGTTGTATTTGCCGGTTTTGCAGGGGGACAAAACGTTTGCCTGGCAGAGCGGTTGGAGTGACCGCGCTGCGCAGGAAGTCGATATTGCCGGTTTTCACGCAGGGCTTTGGAAAGGCATCGAGAATCCGTCTGCCGAATTGACGCCCTACGGTTTTACGCTGTTTGACATCGTTGGCGATGACGGCTTGGAGCTGATCCTGTGGGTACAGGATAAAGGGCATCATAAACTGCTTCTGCATCATACGCAAGACCGCATATACGGAATCGATTATCCGGTTCGCTGGTTCAGCCCTGTATGCTATGGCTTGTATGCAGGCTCAGCAGGCGCGGCAGCCGGCAGTTATCACGCTTTGCGCTTTGCAGACGGAGCATTTACGCATGAAAGCATTGCGGAGTGGGATGATAATACCGAAACATATTCTGTAAACGGCGAAGCGGTGCAGAAGGATGCTTTTTATGCTTGGGAGCAAACATTGCCTACTATTCCCGAGAAGTTGATCCTTTTTGAAAAGTAAACGGCTATAGCTGTTTCGTTTTTTTCTTATTAAAGCGATATGTCTCGCTATGCTCGACGCGATATATTTGCTACGCAAATTCATATGTTTGCTGCGCAAACGCGATATGATATAAATCCCTCGTGCCCCGCAGGACATATCGAAAATCCCGCAGGGATTTATATCGCTGTTTACGCGCGGAGCGCGTAAACTAAGGAGGTGAGCGTGTGGACAGAGTGATCTTACATTCGGATCTGAATGCGTTTTTTGCGTCGGTGGAGACGGTTTTAAATCCCGCGCTTGCCGATTTTCCGATGGCGGTATGCGGCGATCCCGATAAACGCCACGGCATTATCCTTGCCAAAAATGAAAAAGCAAAGAAGTTCGGCGTTTCTACCGCCGAAACCATATGGGCGGCAAAGCAGAAATGCCCGAATCTTGTACTGGTGCCGCCGCATCATGACCTCTACGAACGTTATTCGCATGAGGTCAACGCTATCTACCGCGAGTATACCGACCTTGTTGAGCCGTTCGGCATCGACGAGTCGTGGCTGGATGTCAGCGGCTCGGAAAAGCTGTTCGGCAGCGGTGTGCAGATCGCCGAAACGCTTCGTGCGCGCATCAAGCGGGAAACGGGGCTCACCGTTTCGGTCGGCGTTTCGTTTAACAAGACCTTTGCAAAGCTCGGCAGTGACCTCAAAAAGCCGGACGCGGTCAGCGTGATCGACCGTGCACATTTCAAGGAGATCGTGTGGAAACTGCCTGTCGGCGACCTTTTGTATGTCGGGCGCAGTGCGGGCAAAACGCTTGCCGATATGCGCATCAAAACCATCGGCGATCTCGCGCATGCCAGCCCCGACTTCCTCGCGTATAAGCTCGGCAAGCTCGGCAGAATGCTGTATGCCTATGCAAACGGCGAGGACGATGAACCCGTGCGCAGTATCTATGATAAGCGGCAGGTCAAAAGCGTCGGTAACGGCATGACTTTTTCGCGCGACCTGTACGGCATGGACGAGCTGCTCTGCGGTTTGGATGCGGTCTGCGATCTCGCGGCGGCACGCATGCGGGCGAAGCACGTCAAATGCACGACCGTGCAGCTCTCGATCAAGGATGCAAACTTCGTCACCACGCAGCGGCAGGCGCCGCTTGCCGCGCCGACGCAGCTTGCACGCGAGCTGCGCGAAGCGGCGGCAGTCCTGCTGCGCACCCAGTGGAACCCGCGGCTCGGCATTCGCGCACTTACGGTGACGGGCATCGGACTTGTCCCCGAGGATACGGCGGCGCAGATCGGCTTTTTTGATGATATTGCAACGGACGAAAAAATGGAAAAGCGCGAACGTGCCATGGACGACATCCGCAAAAAGTTCGGTCACGGCTCGATCAAAAGCGCGGGCACGCTCGTAAGCGACATCGGCATGGATACAGACGAATAAAAAGGACCAAACTCCTTGTGTCGGAGAGTTTGGTCCTTTTTCTTACGGGATCGATTTACAGATTTTCGAGCAGCGACTTATAGAATTCAGAATAATCGTCGCGCTTTTTGCTCGTGAAGTCGATGGCTTCGCGGGGGTGACGGTTGAGCAGACCGGTGAACATGTACTGGAGATCGTAGCCCCAGACAACGCCCTGCGCTTTCAGCGGGATCATGTACTTCTCAATGAATTTGAGCAGTTCGTAAAGGTTGTACTTCGGGTTCTTAAGGAAGCCGAGCAGCAGCTCCATTGCGCAGTTGCCCGCACCTCTGCCCATGCCCTGTGCGGTCGCATCCAGGAAGGATACACCGTAGGAAAGGGTCTCGATGGTGTTTGCAAAAGCGAGGTTCTGGTTGTTGTGCGCGTGGAAGCCGATCTTCTTGTCGGTGTTCTCCACCGCCGCAAGGTATACCTTTGCAAGTGCAGAAGCATTTTCGGGGTAGAGCGAACCGTAGCTGTCTACCAGATAGATAACGTCTACATTGGTAGCGGCGAGCATGCTCAGCGCCTGACTTACCTGCTCGGTGTTTGCCTGCGAGATCGCCATAATGTTACAGGTGGTCTCATAGCCGAGGGTATGGAACCATTCGATCATTTCGATGGCGGCAGGGATCTGATGGATGTAGCATGCAACGCGCACCATATCGATCACGCTCTCGCTCTTGGGGAGAAAATCGGTTTTATAATCGCATCTGCCGACGTCCGCCATAACGGAAATCTTCAGGCTCGTGGGATTGTCGCCGACGATCGCGCGGAGATCCTCTTCGTTGCAGAATTTCCACTTGCCGAAATCACTTTCGTTGAACATCGCCTTGCTGGCTTTATAACCGAATTCCATATAGTCAACGCCGCTTGCGACATTGGTCTTATAGAGCTCTTTTACGAACTCGTCTGTAAATTCAAAATTGTTGCAGAGTCCGCCGTCGCGGATCGTTGCATCCAGAACTTTGATGTCGCTGCGGACATCCATTAAGTTTCCTTTTCTCGGAGTCATATTTCTACCTCGTAAATTTGTACATCACCGCAGTAGTATTTTTCAGCGGCTTGCGTTGGAATTCATTATAGCACAGATGCATGTGTTTGTCAAATGAATTGCAAAATTTTCTGCAAAATATACAAAAAAGCATGAAAAATCGCGTTTTTTGACTTTTTCACACTTCAATTCCTGCGCGCTTCGCGATTTTCGGAATAAAAATTGCAAACACAGCGGCATTTTTTTACTTTTCTGTAGATTTTGGTATTGATTTTGCTGTATAATACAGTATCGGACATAGAGACGGAAAGCGGATGTCCTCTCGGGCACCGATCCGAACAGAACTTTTTGTCCGCATCCCTAAAGGAGGAGTCTTACATGAAAAAGAAACTGTTGCGCTTTATTTTGCCTTTGGTGCTGTGCCTCTGTCTGCTGCCTGCGATCGTGGCGGCGGAAGGAACTTCGGCAGAAGACATTGTCATTCTGTACACGAATGATATACATACCTATATCACGAAGGATATTACATACTCCAAGGTAGCCGCCTTGAAGGATTCTTATGAAAATGCGCTGCTCGTGGACGCGGGCGACCATATTCAGGGTACGGCTTACGGCTCCATGGATAAGGGAGAAACGATTCTCGAATTGATGAATGCTGCGGGATACGACCTTGCTACACTGGGTAACCATGAGTTTGACTATGGAATGGACGGCTGCATGCAGGCGATCGAGTGGGCGGAGTTTCCTTACGTTTCCTGCAATTTCTACCGTGAGGAGAACGGCGTGGTCGGCGAGAATGTGCTGGACGCCTACAAGATCTTTGAGGTGAACGGCACGCAGATCGCTTTTGTAGGGATTACCACCCCCAAGACCATTACTTCTTCTACGCCTGCATATTTTCAGGATGATAACGGCAACTATATTTACGGCATTGCCGCAGGTGAGGACGGAGCGGAGCTGTATGCGGCGGTGCAGACCGCTGTAGATGCCGCAGCGGATGCAGGCGCTGACTATATCATCGCTCTGGGACATCTCGGCGACGATCTTTCCTGTGCGCCTTACTGCTCTATGGATGTGATCGGGAACACCACGGGTATCGATGCTTTCATCGACGGTCATTCGCACAGTACCGTTCCTATGACGGAACCGGTGAATAAGGACGGCGAGTCCGTCGTGCTGACACAGACAGGCTCTTATCTGAGCGCAGTGGGCAAAATGACGATCTCTGCGGATGGCGATATCACCACTGAGCTGCTCACCGCCGATGCCCTGACCGATGTTACCCCCGATGCCGATGTAAAGTCTATTGAGGATGCATGGGTCGCGGAGATCGACGCAAAACTTGGTTCCAAGATCGGTTCCACCGCGCTGACGCTCGACAACTACGACGCCGACGGCAACCGCTTGGTTCGCAAGCAGGAGACCAATACCGGTGACTTTGTCGCTGATGCTCTGTATTACCTGTTTGACAGTATGGATATGGACGTGGATGTCGCCATTATGAATGGCGGCGGCACTCGGAATCGTGCTGTCACGGGAGATATCACGTATAATACCTGCAAGGAGATCCACTCCTTCGGCAACGTAGCGTGTCTGCAGACCGTCACGGGTCAGCAGATCCTGGATGCGCTGGAGTGGGGCGCCCAAAAAGTCGGAGAAGCGGAAAATGGCGGCTTTTTGCAGGTCTCCGGTCTGACGTACAAGGTCGATGCGACCGTTGCTTCTACCATTCGGTTCGATGACAAGGGCGTGTGGACCGGCGCTCCTACAGGGGAGTACCGTGTTTTTGATGTCATGGTATATAATAAGGAGACCGATGCCTGGGACGCATTGGATCTGAATGCCAAATACAATCTTGCCGGCTACAACTACACGCTTCGCAATCTCGGCGACGGCTTTGCCATGTTCGACGGGTCGGTCAATGTGCTGGACTATGTCATGGAAGATTACATGGTACTGGAAAAGTATGTGCAGGCATTTGAAGATCACACGATCGGTGCGAAGAACTCTCCGCTGCTGCGCAAGTATAAAAATCTGCTGTTGGATTACAGCGCCGTAAACGGCAGCGGACGCATCACCATCGTTACCCAATCGCAGGACGGCGGCAAGTATTTTGCGGATGTGCACCCGGTCGGTCATGCGGCAAAGGATGCGATCGACTTTACCACAGCACGCGGTATATTTGTGGGCACAGGTGCGGATACCTTTACCCCCGACGGCAGCATCACCCGCGGTATGTTCGTCACTGCGCTGTGGCGTCTTGCGGGCGAGCCCGTTGTCAACTATCTTATGCGCTTTGCGGATGTAGACAGCGAGGCATACTATGCAGAGGCGATCCGCTGGGCGGCATCCGAGAAGATCGCGGAGGGGTACAGCGCTGAAGCCTTCGGTCCGAATGATCCCATCACCCGCGAGCAGCTCGCCGCGATCCTGTATCGCTATGAGCAGAAAAACGGCGGCGGTTTCACCGGCATGTGGATGTTCCTGCTAAATTACGCCGACAGAGCGGAGGTATCTTCGTGGGCATATGAACCCGTATGCTACATGACCATGCACGGTATCCTTGGCGGCAAGGATGATAACCTGCTGGATCCCAAAGGCACTGCAACCCGTGCCGAAGCCGCACAGATCTTCAAAAACTACCTCGAAAGTAAATAAAAAAGTAAAACAGAAGCTCCGAGCCGATGGCTCGGAGCTTCTGTATGGTGAATAGTGAAACTATTTGCTTTTCAAGCAGCTTGAATGATCTCTTGCATGCTAAGTTTTTCTCCTTTGTAATCTTGGTTTTGTTCAGAGCATGAGTCCCATTGAGTTATCTTCATCCTCGGCGGGAGCTTCATCTGTGTGGATGATCTCACGCACCTGCGCCTGACCGTTCAGGATGAAGTCACGGATGTATGCGCGGTCGACCTCAATCGGAATTTCGTCAAGGCATGCATCGATGATCTCTGCGGTGATCTCGGGCAGCTCCATCTGTCGGTACATCTCCCGTGCCACGTCACAGCTTGTAACGAACTCACGGAAGAAGCGGATCAGTCCGTCGCCCTTTCGGGTAACATCGGTGGGATATCCCTTGGCAATGAGCGCGATGTTGTTATCGTAGTTGGGGGCGAGAGACAGGATCGCACCCGTTTGCACGTCACGCATGAGACCGAAGTTTTCGGTGTGTCTGTCCATGTTGTAGCAGACCGAGTCCATCCATATGAGAAGGAGATACTGCTTTGCGATATCGGGTGACAGAGAGTTTAACACCTCGAAGCAGTTTTCGTAATCTTCATCGTCATCCACAAGGGCGCGGATCGGTTCAAAGTTGACCGAAGCTCCATCGGTGAAATCCTTGGAACGGATATACTGTCCGTCCGGCTCATAATGCGCCATATCGAGACCGAGCTTTTCGCCGAGTTTGCAGATGAACAGCTCGGAGAAGCATTCTTCGGCGTTGCCGCTTTTGTACATCCACCACTTTCCGTCGATCAGTTTCCAGCACTTCTCGAAGCTTCCCGTGTTGGTCAGCTCCGGTGTCCTTGACGGCTTTCGGGAGAAGCTGTCGGGATCACCCCGCAGAGCAAGCTGATCGAAGCAGTTTTCCTTGAAGCGGATGTCCTCGTACACGGCAGACGAGCCGTCCGGCTTAAACCAGTATCGGTCGGTGACCGTAGCCGCATTGACGGCAAGGGCGGTCTGCACATCATCGGTGGTGCGAAGACGGAGTGCCTTTTTCAGAAGCCTTGAATTGGTTCTGTGCGCGTCGATGGCACGGGAGGCGATCCATCCCTCCACGTTCTTCGTCCGTTTCAGATACAGCGGAAGCAGTTCTTCCACCGACTCTGTTATGATTCCGTTTTGTATTTTGGCAATCGGGCGATCCTCTGACATGAG
>JAFTOT010000017.1 GCA_017463665.1 Clostridia bacterium
AAAAATACCTGCGATAGCTTTACTGTCGCAGGTATTTTATGCTTATTTACATGTCATTTCTAACCAGATCTTCAAATGTCTCTCTGCGGATGCCGAGGCGAGTTTTGCCGTCTTTGACAATGACGACCGCAGGGCGGCAGATGCGGTTGTAGTTGGATGCCATGGAGTAGTTGTAGGCACCCGTGCAGAGGACGGCGAGGATATCGCCGCGCTGGGGAGAGGCGATCGCCACGTCCTCTTGGATGAGGTCGCCGCTTTCGCAGCAGCGCCCTGCGACGGTGCAGACGAAGTCTGCTTTTTCACCTGCGCGCGAGGCGTTGAGCACGGTGTATTCCGAGCCGTAGAGCGCGTAGCGCGGGTTATCGGTCATGCCGCCGTCGATGGAGACATAGCTCTTGTAGCCTGTGATGGTCTTGACGCTGCCGATCTTGTAGAGGGTAGTGCAGCAGTCGGCGACGATACTGCGACCGGGCTCGAGGCGGATCTGCGGGGGCGTGATGCCGAGCTTTGCGCAGTCTGCGTCGATGTGCTCGCCGAGTTTACGGATGTTATCGGCAATGTCGATCTGCGGGTGCGACTCAACATAGCGCACGCCGTAGCCGCCGCCGAGGTTGAGCACCTTGATCTCGTAACCGAACTTCGCCTTGACATCGGCGATGAACTGCAACATAATGTCCGCTGCGTCACAGAAGGGCGACGAATCGAAGATCTGCGAACCGATGTGGCAGTGGAAGCCTTCGAGGTCAATATTTTGCAGCGACAGCGCAAACTCGACAAGCTCCATGGCTTGTCCCGTTTCGATTGCTGTGCCGAACTTGGAGTCTACCTTGCCCGTGCTGATCTTGGCATGTGTGTGCGGATCGATACCGGGGGTCAGACGGAGCAGCACGCGCTGTGTGATGCCGTTTTCGCGTGCGATGCGGTCAATGCTGATGAGCTCATCGCGGTTGTCGGCGACAAAACAGCCGAGCTTCTTTTCGATGGCAAGGGCGATGTCCTCGTCGGTCTTATTATTTCCGTGGAAATAAACGTGCTCCATGGGGAAGCCTGCAGCCGAGACGGTGTACAGCTCGCCGGGGGAGACAACATCCGCGCCCATCCCCTCGCTTTCGATGATCTTGTACAGCGACTTAAAGCAGAACGCCTTGCCTGCGTAGAGGGGCATCGAGCCCGCGGGGAGATACTTTTTTACGCTCTCGACATAGGTGCGGCAGTGCTCGCGCACGCGATCCTCGTCGAGCACCATCAGCGGGGAGCTGTATTCTTCGGTAAGCTCTACGGCATCGAGCCCTGCAATGGTGAGGTGACCTGCTTCGTTGACCGAAAGATTGGAATAAATCATTTATTTGTACCTGTTCTTTTTATTTGGAGATCATATCCTGCATGTTGTAGCAGCCTGCGTCCTTGCCGCAAAGCCACTTTGCCGCGGTGATGGCACCGTCTGCAAACACGCTGCGGCTCTGCGCCGCGTGACCGATGGTGATGATCTCATTTTCTGTCGCGAGGATGACTTCATGCTCGCCGACGATGCTGCCCGCGCGTACGGCGTGGATGCCGATCTCGTTCTTTTCGCGGGCGCGTCTGCCGCTTCTGCCGAGCATCATGGTGAGATTCTCGCGCACCGATTTGATCGCCTGTGCGATCATCAGCGCCGTTCCGCTGGGGGCATCCAGTTTTGCCGAATGGTGCTTCTCGATGATCTCGATATCTGCATTCGGGAGCACGGCGGCACTCTTTTTGGCAAGCTCGACTAAGAGGGCAATGCCCATCGACATGTTGGCGGAGAAGAATACGGGCACTTTCGTCGCCAGAGCCCGCACGCGTGCAAGCTCATCCCCGGTCTGTCCGGTGGTGCAGAGCACAACGGGAACGCCGAATTCTTCGGCATAGTCTGCGACCGCACCGATCGCGGTATGATGCGAAAAGTCAATGATCACATCTGCGTCGATCTTTTCTTTGGGAAATGCTGCCAGATGCGCTGCATCCGTTTCGGTGAAGCCGGGGTCGATCGCGGCGGCAAGTGTGATGTCGGCATCCTTTTCCATGGCGGCAAGGATCACCTTGCCCATTTTGCCGCAGGCGCCGTTCAGTATGATCTTCATGGCTTAGACCTCGATTCCGACGTCGCGCATTGCCTGCAGCAGGACAGCCTTGGTCTTTTCTTCCATCGGCGTCAGGGGCAGACGGAGGTAGTCTTCGCAGAAGCCCATGGCAGCCATCGCCGCCTTGACGGGGATGGGGTTGACTTCGCTGAACAGCGCGTCGATCAGATAGTGATACTTGTACTGCAGCTCTGCCGCGCCCTTGATATCGCCTGCAAAATAACGGTTGCACAGCTCTACCGTCTCGCGGGGGAGCAGGTTGGAGATGACCGAGATCACGCCGATGCCGCCGAGCGACATGAGGGGGACGATCTGGTCGTCGTTGCCCGAATACAGGTCGAGCTTGTCATGTACCAGCGCCATGGTCTCGACAATTTTCGAGATGTTGCCGTTTGCTTCCTTGATCGCAACAATGTTGGGATGCTCGGCGAGTGCCTGATAGGTGGTCGGCTCAATGTTCACGCCCGTGCGGGAGGGAACATTGTAGAGGATGACTGGCACGGTGCTTGCGTCAGCAATTGCCGTGTACATTTTGATCAGACCTTTTTGCGTTGCCTTGTTGTAGTAGGGGGTGGCAACGAGGATCGCGTCAGCGCCCGCCTCGCATGCGTGGTGCGTCAGCTCGAGTGCATATGCGGTGTCGTTGGAGCCAGTGCCTGCGATGATCGGCACGCGGCCTGCCGCGCGCTCTACCGCAAAGGAGATCGCCGCGCGGTGCTCCTCATCGGTGAGGGTGGATGCCTCGCCCGTGGTACCGCAGATGACCAGTGCGTTGATGCCCTCGTCGATCTGCCAGTCGATCAGCTTGCCGAATGCTTCATAGTCGATGCCGTTTTCGGTCAGAGGGGTAATGAGCGCGGTTGCAACGCCCTTGAATACAGTGTTTTTCATAGTTTTTCCTTTCTATCTATGGTAGAAAAAACAGCCGATCCCTTGCGGATCGGCTGTTTGGTAAATATATTTTGGCTTGAAAATTTTCCAAATCTATTGACCGATAGCTCTCCGCCTAAGCGACAGTCACACACATCTTATTATGTGCAACCAGAACGGCAATTTGCTTTGCCGACTTCGGCGTCTGCCTCTTTCACCGTGACAACGACTTGCAAGGTCTTTACCATCATGGCTACTCCCGACACAACGCGCCTCTACCATTTGAGATGATTGTAATATATTTGATGAAGTTTGTCAATATGTTATGAGAAAAAACAACATTTTATTGGTGCAGAAAAATGGTATGCTGCAAATGTGCTCCTGCGGTTCGGCGTTATTTAGTCGAATGGCGCTAAGTTTATGACAGTTTTGGATTTTCTTTTTGCGTATGTCAATGTTTTGTATGCTCCGCCGTATGTATGTTTGACATAGCATATAAGATAGTCACAAGCGCGTACCATATATTCATTGTTTTTGATGATTTTGAATTTTGCAGGCGTGTTGTTCGGGATTTCGGAGATGAGGATATGGTCATACTTTTTATAATAGTATTCCTTATATAGTTCTATGTCTTTTGTTAAATAGGGGATTATAAGTTCGAGTTTGATTTGAGGATATAATTGTTTGCATTCTTGAAGGGCTGAAACGGCATAACTGTCAAATTTTCCATAGTTACCCACCCAAAATTCGTATACTTGTTCTTCTTCGATTAGTTTTGTAATTGTTTCTTTCAGTCTTGCGGCAATCGTAACATCGTAAAAACTACTGTGACCTGCGAAACAACATCTTTTATTTGCCATACTGGATTCCTCACAATTTTTTAGATATACCGTATATCTATACGGAACATTATATCACATGAATCACGTAAAATAAATATACAATATATTTATTGAGAGGTCATTATGGCGATTAAGAGCGTATCTATCCGAATTGAGGAAGAAATGTTGGAGAAAATAGGCTATATAGCCGAGTATGAGGGCAGAAGTGTCAACAGTCATATACTGGTTTTGATACGTGAGAATATCAAAAAATTTGAAGATACAAACGGAGCTATTCAGGGCACGATCAATCCCGATGTCAATGTGAAACCTACCAGAAAATAAAAAAAGAGCTGTTGAGATGACACGGTGAACGGTTCTGCGTGTTGAAGATCAGCCTTATATGCAACAGCACCGAGCTCATTTGAGCTCGGTGCTGTTTTATGCTGTGTTGGGAAGGATGTTTATGTTGCAAACATCTCCGCCCGAGATCCTTGGCTTCGCTCGAGGATGACAAGGGTGGGTTTAAGCAGAGTGCTAAAACGGCCTATTTTATCTGCGCAGCGACATCCCCGCGCGTCATCCTGAGCGTCAGTCGAAGTTTTGGGGCAACGCCCCAAAACCACGAGGCAAAGCCTCGTGGGATCTCGCGGGAGCAGTAAGCTTTGTGCATCGCCCGAGATCCCGCTTCGCGATTTTGCTACGCAAAATTTCGACTTCGCCTGCGGCTTCGCTCAGGATGACGGCGGGCGAGGTGACTTGTCAAGGGGCTAACAAAAATTTTTAAATCTCTAACTTATCTCTCCAAAAACGTATCCTTGACTTTCTCGTTCTTCTGGTCGAACAGGGTCATCATTCTATACGCGCCTGCCCATGCGCAGAGGCAGTCGTTGTAGTGACCGCGTTCCTCGCAGGTGGGGCGGTACTTGGTCCAGCGGCACTGGAAGAAGCCTTCGTTTTGCGAGCCGAGAGGACGTACCTGCCCGTGAAATGTGCGGTTATCATCCGAAGCGATACCTTGGATGGCGTTTGCCCACATGGCGTGCGCGCGTTTTACCCAGCGGGCATCGCCCGTGTAGTGCGCGAGCAGCAGAAACGGTGTGACCGCCGCCGAGCCCCACGAGTCGATCGCGTGATGCTCAGTGGAGATGGCGGTGCCGCCCTTGGTGTGGTAGCCGTACTCGGTGAACTCACTGTCTGCGCCGTACAGTACATCGTAGTGGAACGCCCAGGAGAAGAAGTAGTACGCCGCTTTTTTGGCGCGGTCAAGATATTTCTCGTCACCTGTCTCCTCAAAGAGGATCAAGGATGCGAGGATAAAGGGATATGCCGTCTCCTTGTCGATGCTGGAGCAGTCGAGCGCACCTGCGGAGCAGACGAAGTTGTCAAGGTCACGGTTGTAGTAGAAGTCGCAAGCCTTGGCTGCGGTATCGAGATACTTTTTGTCCCCCGTCACGCGGTAGGTCTCCAGCATGCCGAGCACCAAAAAGCCGCCGATGGAGCCATTCGGCATGACGCACTCTCCGTCGAGCGTCCAGGACTTGCCGAAGCCGTATTCGTCGGAATAGCGGTCGCAGAAAAAGTCGCAGAGCTTTACGGCAAAGTCGCGGAACTGCGGCTTGTCGATGTCGTTTTCACGGAGCAGGGTGTACATTCTCGACATTTCTGCCGCGCCCCAGCCGAAGTTGCAGACATCGGGGGTTGCAAAGTCGTAGGTCTCGGTTTCATAATACTGCTGGAACTGGGTGCGGATCAGACCGTTTTCCTGCTGCTTTTCCGCCCACGATTCAAAAATACCGATCGCGGTGTCGAGCATTGCTTTATCGCCGCGTTCGATCGCGTCGGCGGCGAGCATGCGTGTGTTGAGGAGACCTTGGTCTGCCCATCCCATCTCGAAGCGCTCGTCAAAGCATCCGATCTCGGTGTAATAGGGATCGCTCAGTCTGCGCTGCATTTCCTCGGGGGTGATCGCCGCGCCGTGCTGGGAGCGGAACAGGCGGGGCGCATAGTGCGTGATGATCATTTTGTGCCCTTTGTAATCGTAGAGCAGCGCCTTGGCATAGTCGATGCCGAGATCCCATACCTCTCTTGGCGTGAGACAGGGATCGAGTGCAAGGTCAAACACGTCTGCCGCGCGGTCGAGCAGATTTGCCGCCGCGTAGTTTTCGTACATCGGCACGCAGGCGAAAACATACATTGCTGCGGTGAAAGTTTCACCGGGGCGCAGCGTGGTGTACTCGTCGTAACGCTCGGTGAGGATGTTTTTGCTCGAATAGGTGTAGGGCGCTTCTACAACGGGGTGATAGATGCGCTGGGTAAAGGTTCCGTCCTCGTTTTTGAGCAGCGAGCAGGCGGAACGCAGCGAGTTATCGCAGCAGTCACTTGCAAAGATCGCACTGCCGAAGTTCTTGTTCTCGCAGAGTGTGCAGGAGGGAATACCCGTGCGGTCATAGGCAAAGATCCATGCCTCGCCGTCGCGTGTCAGCCCCATGGGGGTATTCTCGCGGCAGCCGTCATTGCCGTTGTAGTTGACGCAGGGAATGATATAACGCGCGGGGACAAACGCGGTCTTTACCTCGAAAATATCACGGAAAGTGAGGGTATTGGTGCCGCCGTTTTCGATCACGCGCACGACTTTGTAGAGACCGTCGCCTTCGTCGGTGTATGTATCTGTGACGGTGAGAGAAGCGATCTTTGTGCGGATTTCGCTTTTCGCAAGATCATATGTTGCTTCGCCGGAGGTTTCTTTGCCGTTAAATTCAATCTTTGCGGGACAGAGCGTAAGAACGGTATCAGAACCAGCGCTGAGCGTAAATTTTCCATTTCTATATTGTACAGAGAACATGTCATCACTCCTTTACTACAGTTTAACATAGCATTTTTTTACATGCAATGCAAGCAATTTTTGAATTTAGAATATTTTTTGGGGAATCAGAATACTTTTTTACACTTTGCTTGCATAAGCGCGTGATTTATGGTAAAATGTTTTTCACTACGATTTATAAAGGAGGGAAAACGGATTGAAGCTGATCATCGCCGAAAAGCCGAGTTTGGCACGCAATATTTCCGCCGCCATCGGCAACCAGCAAAAGCGCAATGGCTATTTTGAGGGCAGCGGCTATATCGTGAGCTGGGCGTTCGGACATTTGTTTTCCCTTTGCGATATCGAGGACTATTTGGAGAACCCGCCTTCCGACGGGCGCTGGACGATCACGAATCTCCCGTGCTTTCCGAAGGAGTTCCGCTTTACCTTGAAGCGCGGCGCGGACAAGCAGGTGGACGCGGGCGTTGTACGCCAGTTTGAAACGCTGAAAGCGCTCTGCAACCGCGCGGATGTGGACGCGATCGTCAACGCGGGAGACGCGGACCGCGAGGGTGAGATCATCGTGCGCCTTTGCGTGCAGCATGCGCTCGAAGGAGAAAAGCCTTTTTTGCGTCTGTGGCTGCCCGACCAGACCGCCGAGACCGTGCGTGCGGCACTGGAGGAGATGAAGGACGAGAGCGAGTATGAGATGCTCGCCAACGAGGGATTTGCCCGCACCTATATCGACTGGCTGTACGGGGTAAATCTTACCCGCTATGCAACGCTCAAAACGGGTAAGCTGCTCCGCGTGGGCAGAGTCATCGTGCCGATCGTCAAGGCGATCTATGACCGCGACATGTCGATCCGCCATTTCGTGCCCGAAAAGTATTTTGCGCCGCGAAGCGCCGAGGAGACCAAGGGATACGCGGTCGAGCTGACGAGCAAGGCAAAGTTTTCTGCGGCGGAACGTGCAAAAGCCGAGGCATTGTGCCAAAAATATAATGAGACCGGCGCGACTGTTACGGCGGTCAAGCGCAAAAAGGACTCCATCCTGCCGGGCAAGCTCTATTCGCTGTCCAAGCTGCAAAACGTGCTCGGTAAAAAATATAAAATGTCGATGGGCGAGAGTCTGGAGATCGTGCAGAACCTTTACGAGCGCGGATACCTGACCTATCCGCGTACCAACTCCGAGTATCTTGCTACCGCAGAGCAGGGCAAGGTGAAAAAGATCCTGGAGAACGTCGCTGCGCTCGGGTATCCCGTGGAATTTAAGTTTAAGAAGACCATTTTTGACGATTCCAAAATTGAGTCGCACTCGGCGCTCACGCCCACTTACAAGATCCCGAAGAAAGGGGAGCTCAGCGAGGCGGAAAACAAGGTGTATTCCACGGTGTTCCGCCGTTTTGTCGCGGTGTTCTGCGCCAAAGAGTGCAAAGCTGAAAAGACCGAGATCAAAATTGCGGTGGGTGACTTGGAAGAATTCACGCTGAAAGGCACGGTCATCCTCGAACCCGGCTGGACCAAATACGATGACTATTCGCAAAAGGACAAGGTGTTGCCGCCGCTGGAAAAGGGAGATGCGGTCAATATCCGCTTTGCCCCTGTTGAAAAGGAGACCACACCGCCGAAGCACTATACCATCGAAACGCTCAATAATTATCTGAAGAATCCGTTTAAGGAAGAAAAGGCTGCCGCAAAAGAGGGTGCCGAGGAGAACGACGAAGAGGATTACAAAGCGATCTTTGAAGGTCTGGAGCTCGGCACTGAGGCAACGCGCACGGGTATCATCGACAATGCGCGCAAGAGCGGATATATCGAGCTGAAAAAGGACGTCTATTACATCCTGCCCGGCGGCGAATTTTTGATCCAATCGCTGTTGCAGATGGGCATTTCTATGGATAAGTACAAAACCTCCGAAATGGGCAAGGCGCTCAAGCAGATCTACCGCGGCAATATGACGATCGACGGCGGCGTAAAGCTTGCCGAGCGTGAGATCAGAGAGGTGTTTGCAAAGAAGCAGTTGCCGCCCGAGGAGGACTTTGACGACGGATTTCTCGGCGATGAGATCTGCGATTGCCCGTTCTGCGGGGGAAAGATTCGCCGAACCACATTCGGTTATGGATGCAGCGGATATAAGCAAGGCTGTAAATTTACCGTCAGCCGTGTGATCTGCGGCAGAGTGATCTCCAAACAGAACGTTTTAATGCTTTTGCAGAACGGGAAAACTTCCAAAATAAAAGGCTTTATCTCCAAAAACGGCAAGCCGTTTGACGCGGCACTGCGGCTGGAGGATAAAGGGGCGAAATTTGATTTTGCGAATTGACGTTTTCGTTGATTGGAAAGGCGGTATTTTATGATCACGTATGAACAGATAAAAAACCATCCCGCGATTCGGGTGTATATCGAGGAAGCCGACCGCACGCTCGGTGCGCTCGGCTATACGGAACACAGCTTTGCCCATGTGACCAAAGTGGCGTCCACGGCGGGGGATCTTTTGGAAAAGCTGGGGTATGACGCGCACATGGTCGAGCTTACCAGAATTGCGGGCTATATGCACGACATTGGCAACCTTGTCAACCGTACCGATCATTCGCAGAGCGGTGCGATCATGGCATTCCGTATTCTCGATAAAGAGGGGATGGATCCGCGGGATCTGTCGCAAGTGATCTGCGCGATCGGCAATCACGATGAGGGAACGGGTGTACCCGTCAATCCCATTGCCGCAGCGCTGATCATCGCGGATAAAAGCGATGTGCGCCGCAGCCGTGTGCGCAATCCCGATCAATCCACCTTCGATATTCACGACCGCGTCAACTATTCGGTGTATTCGACCGAACTGGAGCTGAATACCGATGCAAAAACGCTGACGCTTCGTCTTGAGATCGACACCGCTTACGGCTCGGTGATGGACTTTTTCGAGATCTTTCACAGCCGCATGAGCTTGTGTAAAAATGCGGCGGGGACGCTCGGTCTTATCTTCGGTCTTACCATCAATGAACAGGCGGTTATGTAAGCACAACGAGAAAAATCGACGAAAAATTCGTTATATTTGCACTAT
Organism: Clostridia bacterium; assembly: GCA_017463665.1. Classification (GTDB taxonomy): domain Bacteria; phylum Bacillota; class Clostridia; order Oscillospirales; family CAG-272; genus UMGS902. The sequence continues at coordinate 9,655 of JAFTOT010000017.1, forward strand.
TGCGGTTTTTACGCAGATATGGTAATATTAAACTGTGCGTAAAAAATATGTAAATTGTATGTAAAGAAAACGAAAACTGTAACAATACTTTGCCGCGGCATGCGGCAACGGACGAAGGAGTAGAGAATGACTATTTTTGATGTGTTCACCCTGCTCGGAGGACTTGCAATGTTCCTCTACGGTATGAAGCTCATGGGCGATGCGCTGGAAAAGAGTGCCGGACGACAGCTCAAAAACATTCTGGCGAAGCTGACCTCCAATCTTTTCAACGGATTTTTGCTCGGTCTCGGTGTGACAATGATCATCCAATCCTCGTCGGCAACGACGGTCATGGTTGTCGGTTTTGTCAACTCGGGTATTATGACGCTGCATCAGGCGACCGGTGTTATCATGGGTGCCAACCTCGGTACGTCGATCACGGCATGGATCCTGAGCCTTTCCGGTATCGAGAGCGAAGTTTGGTATATCAGCATGTTCAAGCCGTCTACGTTCTCGCCGCTGCTTGCGTTTTTGGGCATTATTCTGATCATGTTCCAGAAAAACGAGAAGCGCAAGGATCTCGGCATGATCCTGGTCGGCTTTGCGATTTTGATGACGGGTATGGAGACCATGTCCGGCGCGGTGGATCCGCTTGCCGAATCGCCTGAGTTCCAGGCGGTGCTCACCAAGTTTGCCAACCCCATCGTCGGCATCTTGATCGGTACGGTCTTTACGGCGATCATTCAGTCGTCGTCGGCATCCGTCGGTATCCTGCAGGCACTTTCTCTTACCGGTGCGGTTTCCTACGGTGTGGCGATCCCGGTTATTATCGGACAGAATATCGGTACCTGCGTCAGCGCAATGATCTCTTCGATCGGTGCGGGCAAAAATGCTCGCCGTGCGGCGCTTGTACATCTTTACTTTAATATTATTGCGGCTGTGATCGTTTCCAGCGGATTCTATGCGGTGAACGCATTTGCAGATTTCGATCTGTCACACAGGATCGATCCGCTCGGCATTGCCATCGTGCATACGGTCTTTAAATTGTTCGCATTGGTGATCTTGATGCCTTGTTCGCGACTGCTTGAAAAGCTGGCGATGCTCACCGTGCCGGACAGCAAGAACGATGCCGAACAGGCACAGCTTCTCGATGAGCGATTCCTTGCTACCCCTGCGGTTGCCATGGAACGTGCACGCACGGTATCGGTTGAGATGGCAGAGCTGTCTGTCAGCTCGCTGAAAAAATCCTTGGCGCTTTTGTCGAACTATACCGACAAGGGTATGGAAGCCGTCCGCGCCGAAGAGGATCGCGTAGATAAATACGAGGATGCGCTCGGCACGTATCTTGTCAAGATCAGCTCCAGTGAGCTGACCGAGCAGGACAGCCACGAGCTGACAAAGCTCTTGCATATTATCGGCGACTTTGAGCGTATTTCCGACCATGCCGTCAACATTGCGGCGACTGCACAGGAAATGGCAGAGAAGAAGCTCACATTTTCCGAAAAAGCTTTGCATGAAATTGAGGTCATGGTTGCGGCGGTGCACGAGATCTTGGATAATGCGCTGAAAGCATTCTGCGACAGCGACATGAAGATCGCCTTTGCTGTGGAGCCCCTCGAGGAAGTTATTGATATCCTCAATGCCAAGATCAAAAAGCGTCATGTTGCCCGTTTGCAGCGCGGCGAATGTACCATTGAGCTCGGCTTTGTGCTCAACGATCTTCTCACCAATCTGGAGCGCGTTTCCGATCACTGCTCGAACGTTGCGGGCTGCGTGATCGAGATGGAGCACGACGCACTGGATCTGCATGAATACCTCAATAAGCTCAAGAGCGAGGGCAATTCGCGCTATACCGATTGCTATAATTCCTATAAGGCAAAATATGCCCTCCCGCCGAAAGATGCGGTGACCGTTTGATGAAACAGACGGTATTTGTCACCGGTGCCTCTCGCGGCATCGGATATGAGATCGCCGTGCAGTTCGCCAAGAGCGGCTATAAAGTCTTTGCCCTCTGGCACAATGCACCCGAGAAGCTGTCGGATGTCGGCGACCTCGATATCACGGCAGTGCAGGGCGATGTTTCTTCGCTTGCTTCAATGCAGAAGGTGTATGAAACGGTCGGTGCGGTCGATATCCTCGTCAACAATGCCGCGATCTCACATTTCGGTCTGCTCACCGATCTTTCCGAGGAAGAATGGGATCGTATCCTGGCGGTGGATCTCAAATCGGTGTTTCTCACCGCCAAGGTGTTCCTTCCCGATATGATCCGCAAAAAGAGCGGCAGGATCATCAATATTTCTTCCATCTTCGGTGCGGTCGGCGGCTCATGTGAGGTGGCATATTCCACCGCCAAAGCGGGCATGATCGGCTTTACGAAGGCGGTTGCCAAAGAGGTCGGACCGAGCGGCATACAGGTCAACTGCATCGCCCCCGGCGTGATCGAAACCGAAATGAACGCGCGGCTTTCCGATGCGGATAAGGCGGCACTCGTCGACGAAACGCCGCTTGGGCGCATCGGCACTCCCGCAGATGTTGCGGCGCTGGTGCTCTATCTTGCAAAAGATACCTTCATCACAGGCGAAGTGCTCCACGTCGGCGGCGGATTTTTACGGTAAGAATCATAAAAACAGCGATACGGTCTGCGTATCGCTGTTTTGAATTTTAGCTGGAAAGACGTACATCAAAATAGGATCTGATGCCTAAAGGTATACTATCTTCGCTGCTGTCAGAAGTGTATGAAAAGATCGTTTGACCGACAGAGTACTTCGCCGCGTTTTGCGTATAGAGTTTTACTTTCGGAGTATGCAAGGGCTGCGAAAAACGGTAGAAATCTTCATTCAGCACCTCTACAATAACACAGTTCTCGCGTATTTCCACCACAAGACCGACCAAGCTGTATTGCGCCGCAAACAGGCAAATGCATAGTGCGAGAACAGCAACCAGTGCAGTAAGGATTCTTTTTGCCGAGCGATGGTTTTTTATGTCCATAACTATGGCTCCTTTCTAAAATGCTTACATGTCGTCTGTTGCGTCTAGAACGATGTCGAAACAGCTTTATTTGTTATTTTTCATATATCCTCCATTGTGTTAGGTTTAAAACAGTATTTTTAAGAAAAGCGCATAGTTTATGGGGTGAAGATTACATAAATCTATGCGCTTATGTAAATGCATTTAACCGGATATGATCGTGAAATATTCGTTTTGTTTTTTATGTTGAGAAGAAAAACGGTGTTCAATTCTAAGATCATTTTTTCACCCCCTTGCCCAAAGACCATGCTAATAAAAAATATTTTAGCAACATCATTGTACCAAAAAAAGAAACTTCTAGTCAATGGTATTTTCACAGAATGAACAAAAAATGTGCATATAGCACAAGATTCAAGCGGTACAATTGTGCAACAAATGTAAAAAGCGAGAGCTGTTTATAGCTCTCGCTTTTTTAGCTCAAAAACGCTTTCATCACCTCGATGATTTCCTCGCGGGTGGAAAGACCGGCGATGGAGAGGATCCTTTTGAGGCGGTATTTGATCGTGCTTTCGGAGACGTGCAGGATCTCGGCGATGTCGAAGTATTTGTAGCCGTTGAGGATCAGCTTGAACATGTCGATGTCGATCGCGTCGCAGGCGGAGAGGATCTTTTCGGCAAGGAAGATGCGCGAAATGCTGGGGTCACTGTGGAATTTTGAGGTGGCATCGTCGGGGGTGCGTGCCGTACCGAGCGTTTCGGCGATGACGGGCAGATTTGCGGTGGTGTCACCGATGATCAGTTCGCAGCGGATCTTGGTACTGATACTGGTGATATTTTCGCAGGAAGTGAGGTGACGGCACATGTAGATGACCTGCTTGCCGATCTCCACGCAGTTGAGCCGCGCCATGGTCAGCGTTTTTTTGCCGCTGGAGCTGACCACCATATCGCCGAAGGAGCAGAGGAACAGGTCCTCGGGCACGCGGATGCCCGCTTCTTCGAGCTGGTGCAGCAGGATCACCGCGCTTGCGTCGTTGGAGCAGATCACTGCATCGTAGTTGCGGCAGATCTCCAAAAAGCGTTTGCAGGCGGCGTTCATCAGTCCGTCGGTGCCTGTATAGTAAAACACATCCTGCTCGCGGCATTTGTCGTAGGCGAGGAACGCATCCTTTTTGATCATGTCTGTGGAGGAATCGGTGCTGACAGCAAACAGGGCAATGCGGTTATTCTGATAACCGCGCAGGTATTCAATGAGCTGATAGGTCGCTTCACGATAGTCCATGTAGACATAGCTTGCATGGCGGTAGCCGTCGCGGGAGGCACCGCCGATGACCAGCGGTTCCACACCGAGCCCCGAAAGGACGGCGGCGACCTCCTCGGTCCAGGCGCGCGAGGTGGATAAAATACCCGCGCAGACAGGCTTGTCCTTTTGAAACTCCGCCACCGCATCCGCAAGGGAAAGAAGGGCAACGGAATCGCCTTTGCGTCTTGCTTCGCTGTATATACCTTTTAAGTATAAAGCGCACCAGTGCGTCTTGTCGGCATCCGGCTGACATACGATAAAAATCCGCATACAGTACCTCCCGTTGGGCAAAGAGTGCAATTTGGCTTATTATTATAGCGTATCACCTTTGTTTTGTCAAGACAAAAGTGCAAAAATCGGGCAATTTTTTATTGATATTGAGAATAACGGGGCAGGGTGTTACAATCAGAGTAGAGAAAAACAAAAAATAAAAAAATCTTTTAGGAGATATGAAGATGGCAAAGAAAACTACTGCACAGTTTCAGGATCTTGTGATCCCCACCTACAAGCCGGGTGCGTGCGAATCGCTGCCGATGTTCTTTGAAAAGAAGCCCTATCAGGGCGCAAGCGGACATCTGTATCCGATCCCGTTCACCACGAAAATCAGCGATCAAAAGCAGGATGTGACCTATAAGGCAGCCGTACTCGAGAACGAGTACATCAAGTTGGAGGTTCTTCCCGAGATCGGTGGTAAGATCCAACGTGCACTGGATAAGACCAATAACTATGACTTTGTATATCACAATAAAGTGATCAAGCCCGCGATGGTCGGTCTGGCAGGACCTTGGGTATCCGGCGGTATTGAGTTCAACTGGCCGCAGCACCACCGTCCGACTACATACATGCCTCTGGAGGCAACGATCACCGAGCGCGAAAACGGCGAAAAGACCGCTTGGGTCGGCGAGGTCGATCCCCTCCTGCGCATGAAGGGCATGGCGGGTATCACCATCGTTCCCGGCAAGTCTTACTTCAAGGCAGAGGTGCAGGTCTATAACCGCACGCCCTATCCGCAGCCTTTCATGTGGTGGGCAAACCTCGCTGTAGAGATCAACGAAGATTACCGCGTTGTATTCCCGCCGGATGTGGAATGGGTCAACGACCACGACCGCCGCGCGGTTCTCGAATGGCCGATCGCAAAGGGCGTTTACCACACCGCACGTCCGTTTGACTTCGGCGACGGCACCGATATCCACAACCTTGCAAACGTTCGCGTCCCCTCCTCTTACCTTGTTTCCAAGGGACAGTGTGACCATGACTACATCTCCGGTTACGATGCAGGCAGAGAGTGCGGTATTGTTACCGTTGCAAACCACCACATCTCCCCCGGTAAGAAGCTTTGGCACTGGGGCAATCACCCCTTCGGTGACAAGTGGTGCTCCAACCTGACCGATGACGGCTCCAAGTACGTTGAGCTGATGACCGGTGTATACACCGATAACCAGCCTGACTTCACCTGGATCATGCCGTATGAGACCAAGACCTTTGAGCAGTACTGGTATCCCGTAAAGGACATCGGCGAGACCAAGAATGCGACCATCGACGCAGCGATCAACGTAGAGGAGCGCGACGGCAAGCTCTTTGTCGGCGTATACGCTACGGGCGAATACAAGAATGCAAAGCTTGTGATCCGTCACGGCGACGACGTGATCGACGAGACGATCGCGGTGATCTCTCCCGAGACCACTTTCACAAAGTACTATGAGATCAAGGATCTCAATATGAAGAAGGTTTCGGCAGACTTTACCGATGCCGACGGCGTTAAGCTCGTTGACTACAGATACTTCGAGCGCGGACACAAGAAGCCGATCGAGCCCAGAAAGCCTGCTCTGCCGCCGCAGGAGATCGAGACCGTTGAAGAACTCTTCATCAACGGCAGACACCTTGAGCAGTATAAGCACTTCGCTTATGAGCCTTCGGACTATTACCTCGAAGCGCTCAAGCGCGATCCCGGCGAAAGCCGCTGCAACACCGCGATGGGTAACATCCGCCTGAAAGAAGGCAGATTTGAGGAAGCGATCGCATACTACGATAAGGCGATCAAGCGCCTCACTCTGCGCAATGATAACCCCTACGACGTTGAGGCTCTCTACCACAAGGGTATCGCACTCCGTTACCTCGGCAAGCTCGACGAAGCGTATGATTACCTCTACAGAAGCATCTGGAGCCACGACTACATGGCAGCAGGCTACTATGCACTTGCCGGTATCGACTGCATCCGCGGCGATTTCGACGAGGCGGTTAAGAAGCTCGACATCTGCCTCTCCGTCGGCACGATGAACCTCGAGGCTCTCAAGCTCAAGGCAGAGATCACCGGCGACAAGGCGATCTTTGACAAGATCCGCGAGATCGACCCCCTGTTCGATGTTCTTCCCGACAAGCACGAATATTACATCGACCGTGCGATCGAGTACATGAACGCAGGTATGAACGACAAGGCGATCGCGATCCTTGAAAAGGCAAATGCGAAGAACCCGATGGTCAACTACTACCTCGGCTACCTCACGGGTGACAAGAAGTACTACGAGATCGCAGACAAGTGCGACTGGGCATGCGCATTCCCGGCGCGTCTGGAGGATATCGCGATCCTGAAAGCTGCCAACACCGGCATGGCAAAGTACTACCTCGGTAACCTCTACTATGACAGACGCCGCTATGAGGATGCGATCGCGCTGTGGGAAGCTGCCGATAAGGAAGTCGGCGGTCTGGTACCCGCGTGCCGCAACCTCGGCCTTGCATACTTTGACAAGCGCGAAGACTTCACCGGTGCAGAGAAGATGCTGAGGAAAGCACTCGAGCTCGACAACGGTCAGAATGACCGCATCTTCTTCGAGCTTTCGCAGCTCTACAAGAACGGCGGCAAGAGCGTAGAGGACAGACTTGCACTGCATGAAAAGTATGCGGCTCTCAGCGCACTTCGCGATGACTGCACGCTGGATCACTCCATCCTGCTCACCGAGCTCGGCAGATACGACGAGGCAAAGGCACTGCTGGATGCACACTGGTTCCACACCTACGAGGGCGGCGAAGGTAACCTCACCCGTCACCATGCATGGCTGATGACGCTCATCGGCAAGAAGCTCGCCGATGCGGGCAAGCATGCAGAAGCAATCGAAGCATACAAGAACGGCTATGTATTCCCGCTGTGCTACGGCGAGGAGAAAAACTACTTCGCACAGGAGAATCACCTGAACTACGGTCTTGCAATGGCGTATAAGGCGCTCGGCGATGATAAGGCATATGCGGATACGCTCACCGCAGCGATGAACGACACCGCCGCTCCCTCCGAGATCAGCTATTTCCGCGCACTTGCGTTCTATGAGGCAGGCGAAATCAGCGCGGCACGCGCGCTGTGCGAGCAGATGATCGCAGACGGCAAGCAGATGATCAAGGATAAGGATGTCAGCGCATACTACGGCGTTGGTTCACCTTGCCCCTGCCCGTTTGAGTACAACTTCCCGAAGATCAATACCGTCAAGGGACTTGTGCTCATGGCATTCGGCGAACTCGGACTCGGCAGAGTCATCGAGGCAAAGGAACATATCGAAGAAGCAAGAAAGCTGGATGTCACTAACTTCGCTGTTGCGATGTTCGATATTTTTAGCAAGTAAATACAAATATATGCAAATAAAACCTGCACAGCTACGGGTTTTATTTGCGTATTTGAAAAGGGGGATACTACTATGGGTGAAAAATGGACAAAAGAAAGGGCCTGGGAATGGTATAACAGCCGTCCCTGGATCCGCGGATTCAACTATGTCGCTTACGGTGCAGTGAACCGCATCGAGCAATGGCAGGAGTTTGAGCACGACCGCATTGAAAAGTGCTTCCGCGAGGAGATGAAGCTCGCGCACGAGTATGGCTTTAACGCTGTTCGATCCATCCTTCCTTACGAGGTTTGGGGACGTCAGCACGACACTTTCATGGAGTACATCGAGACCTACCTGCAGATCTGCGCGGAGAATGAGATCGGTGTAATGTTCTGTTTCGGTAACGACTGTACCGTTCCCGCTGAGGAGTACAAGCTCCCCGAGCTCGGCCCGCAGAAGGTAGATATGGGTTACCACGGCGGCATGGCACGCTCGCCCCATGATGTGCTTGCAGGCCCCGGTAAGTCTCCGCTGGATGTACCCGAATATGCAGAGCATTTCTGCCAAATGGTAGACGAGATCGTTGGTAAGTATGCAAAGGACGAGCGTGTTATCGTCTGGAACATGTTCAACGAGATCGGCAACAGCCGCCGTCAGATGATGAGCGTGCCGTGGATGGAGCGCTTCTTCGAGATCGCGCGTTCGCACGATCCGATCCAGCCTTTGACTGCCGACGCATGGTCGATCGGCCCCGAGCGCGAAGAAAAGATCCATCCTTGGGATATGCGTGCCATCGAGCTTTCCGACGTCATCAGCTATCACGATTATCGCAACTTCCAGATCTCGGTAGATATTTTGGACATCCTTAAAGAGTTTGACCGCCCGATCTTCAATACCGAGTGGCTGCACAGAATGCAGGGCAACAAGGTGCAGACGCATCTGCCGCTCTTCTATCTGGAAAAGGTCGCATGCTTCAACTGGGGACTTGTTGTCGGCAAGAGCCAGAACAACGAGCCTTGGGAAGCGATCTGGCGCCGTTTTGAAAACGGGCAGGGCGAGGGATACGATTTCACGCAGTGGCAGCATGAGCTGTTCCGCCCGAATTTCCGCCCCTACGATCCGAAAGAGATGCGTATCTTCAAGAAGTATGCCGCAATGGCGGATGCAAAATTTGCCGCAAAGAAAAAATAGTACTTATACAAAAATAATATTATTTTGGAGGCTACATATGAAAAAGTATCTTGGCATTTTCCTCGCAGCGATTCTTTGTGTTATGCTCGCAGTAGCAGCATCCGCGGCGGATGTGTACGTCAATGACGGCGGCACCGGCGACGGCTCTGCGGCAGACAAGCCCCTTGGCAACATGACCGAAGCGATCACGAAGATCGCAGCAGACGGCGGTAGAGTTATC
>JAFTOT010000029.1 GCA_017463665.1 Clostridia bacterium
TCCGTCGGTCTGATCGACACGGCAGCACCCGATGCAAACTTTACGCGCGGCGATGCATTCATCATCTGCTACCGCGCACTCACCGCGACTGTAAAGAGCGGCGACAAACTCTGTGACCGCCTGGTCAAATCCGAAGCAGTGGAGGCTGAAACCATGGCAAATGTTCTGCAGGTAACCGCGCCCGCGACCGTTGAAGGTCTGACGGTCTGCGGCACTTCGATCACCGATTTTAAGATCGTCGTGGCAAAAGATGCCGGCGCAACCGAAAATCTGGCGGCAAAGACGCTGAACACCGAAATTGAAAAAGCATACGGCACCGCCTTGACCGTTATCGACGACAGTACCGCAAAGAGCGGCGCGGAGATCGTCATCGGCAAGACCAACCGAGAAATCTCCGCGAAAACAAAGGACCTCGCCGACAAAAAGGCGGCAATGATCGTCTCGGGCGATTCGATCGCACTCGACGGTACAACCACTACGCTGCTTCGCCGCGTATGCGAATGGTTCTCGGATAACTACGTTGAGGGAAAACCGAATGCCGCCCTCACCGAAAGTGACAGCGAGATCGGCGAACTGCTCACCAATCCCGCCCGCTCCACCGGTCAATCCGGCGACCCCTGCATCCGCTACGACAGCGAGACAGGCTATTACTACGCCCTCTACTCCGCACCGCAGAACGACCGCGTGATCCTCTACCGTGCAAAGCATCTCTCCGAACTCGCCACCGCTGAGGGCAAAGAGCTCTACGTAGCCGGTGAGCACGCAGAGGTCAAGCATAAGCTCTACGCGCCCGAGATCGCCAAAGTAAACGGCAAATGGTACATCTACGCAAGCGGCGCAACTTCCTGGGACGATAGAAAAGGCGGTCCTGCCAATCCGAACGGCGGAGCATCCCCGTCTATCCGTCTGTTCTGCCTCGAAGCCGTCAGCGACGATCCCTACGGCGACTATGTATTCAAGGCTTGGCTGAATGACTATATCTTCGCCATCGACGCACATGTATTTACCTACAAGGGCGAAAACTACATCACCTTTGCCCGCTGCTTAAACGGCAACCAGGTCTCGATCGCAAAGCTCAAAGATCCCTGGACGATCGATGCCAGCCGCGTTACCATCATCGGCACTGCGACCTATCCTTTTGAGCTGCAGAACGGCAAGGTCAACGAGGGTCCCTTCACCTTTGAATCTCCCGACGGCAGACTCTTCCTGCTCTACAGCGCAAATAACGTAACCTCGGGCAAGTACTGCCTCGGACTCCTTGAATTTACGGGAGATGACATTCTGGCAAGATCCTCGTGGACAAAGACGGAACACGCTGTATTCGAGGGTACCGCACAAATCAGCGGTCCCGGTCACTGCTCGGTATTTATGTCTCCCGACGGCACCGAATACTGGCTGGCGTACCACTTCCAGTCCGGCGGACGCAAGCTTGCGGTACAACAGTTTACCTTTGACGAAAACGGCGATCCCGTCTTCGGCGAACCCATCAAGCCGTTTGTATCCTTCTTTGCCCCCTCCGGAGAAGAATAAGCCAATGAAAAAGAGGACGGAAAACGTCCTCTTTTAAGACTGTCGAAAAACCAAGGTTTTTCGACAAAAGGGGGCACGAGTCTCGCGACTCACTCAACCGTTCGCGCCCCGTAAGGAGTTTTAAAGCCGGTACATGCCCGTCTTTAAAACAGGATTTTTATCGGAATTGCTTGTCGAAAATATTTTCGACAAGCTGAAAAAGAGGACGGAAAACGTCCTCTTTTTCCAAATGTTGGGAGAATATCTATGAAAAAAATACTTGCATTGCTTCTTGCAGCAGTTTTGCTTTTTTCCGTGATTCCCTTGACTTCGGCGGCAGAATCGACCATGGAGCAACAGGCGGCTGAAAATCTGCACGCCCTCGGCTTGCTTGCAGGTGTCGGCACCAATGCTGACGGTAGTGTCAACTTTGATGTGAACGGCAGCCTCACCCGTGCGCAATCGGTCGTACAGATCGTGCGCTTCCTCGGTGCGGAAAAGACCGCGACAACCGAATCGAACGCAAACCCGTTCACCGATCTTGCGGCATGGGCGGTTCCCTATGTCAGCTATGCCTACGCAAACGGCATCACCTCGGGCAGAAGTGCCACCGTCTTTGACCCCGACACCGCGATGAACGACGCGGGATTCCTCACTCTGCTGCTCCGTGTCCTCGGCTACGAGGATAAAAACGACGGCAGCGGCGACTTTGTATGGAGCGATCCCTACACGGCGGCGGCATCCGTCGGTCTGATCGACACGGCAGCACCCGATGCAAACTTTACGCGCGGCGATGCATTCATCATCTGCTACCGCGCACTCACCGCGACCGTGAAAAACGGCGACAAGCTCTGCGACCGTCTGGTCAAAGCGGGCACCGCAGACGCCGAGACCATGGCAAGCGTGCTGAAAACCGCCTTCTTTGACGGTCTCACCATCGGTTCCGCACCAATCACAAGCGCAAGCGTGGTCATCGGCAAGGATGCAAGCGCCACAGAGAAGCAGATGGCGCAAAATCTGATCGACGATATCCAAAAAGCATACGACGTAACACTGCCGCTGCTCACCGACGAGACCGCAAAGAGCGGCGCGGAGATCGTCATCGGCGAAACGGCGCGCGCGATCTCCCTGCAGGTGACCGATCTTGCAAAGCTCGAAGCCGCCATGATCGTCTCGGGCGATTCGCTCGCTCTGCGAGCCGCAACAAACGCAAAACTGCACAGCTTGACCGACTGGTTCTCGGACAATTATATCGCAGGCAAACCGACCATACGGCTGACCGAAGCGCATACCAAGGTCGGCGAGCTGCTCACAAATCCCCTGCGCACCGACCCCTCGGGCGATCCCTGTATCGAATACGATCCCGAAACGGGCTATTACTACGCGCTCTACTCCTCCCCGAACAACGACCGCGTGATCCTCTACCGCGCAAAGCATCTCTCCGGTCTCGGCACTGCCGAGGGCAAAGAGATCTACGTTGCAGGCGATGACCAAGAGATCAAATACAAGCTCTTTGCCCCCGAGCTTGTCAAGGTGGACGGCAAGTGGTATATCTATGCCAGCGGCGCGATGTCATGGGCGGATATCAACAATACCGTTTCCCGCTACACCCGTCTCTTCTGTCTCGAAGCGGTCAGCGACGATCCCTACGGCGACTATGTGTTCAAAGGCTTCTTAGACAAAAACATCTGGTCGATCGACGCGCATGTCTTCACTTGGGAGGGGGAAAACTACGTTGCCTTTGCACGCTGCACGGGTAAAAATCACATCGCCATCGCCAGACTCAAAAACCCTTGGACGCTCGACGCCACGCGCGTGACTACCATCGCCTCCCCCGAACTGCCGTTTGAAACCATCGAAGGATATATCAACGAGGGACCGCACACCTTTGTTTCCCCCGACGGCAGACTCTTTATCTTGTACGCGGCAAACAGCGTCACCGACAAGAACTACTGCCTCGGACTTCTCGAATTCACAGGGGAGGACATCCTGGCAAAATCCTCTTGGACAAAGACCGAATATGCCGTTTTCAAGGGAACCGACGAGATCCTCTCCCCGGGACACTGCTCTGTGTTTCTGTCCCCCGACGGCACCGAATACTGGCTCGCCTACCACTACCGCGGCGGCACGCGCATCCTCGCCGCACAGCAGATCACCTTTGATGCAAACGGCGACCCCGTCTTCAGCGATCCCCTCTCGCCAAACGACGTTTACTTTGCTCCCTCGGGAGAAGATTGATCAAAAAACGCAGGCACCGCAAACGCGGTGCCTGCACTTTTTATTTATGCTCTTTCTTTTTACCATGCGTCAGCATCGAGATCTGCCGCAGGATGGCTTCCACACGCAAAAGCTGTTCGGAATCCATAGAGGAAAGAATGCCGAGGATGCCTTCTATGTCATCGCTGCGCTCCAGCCCCCGCAGAATATAGTCGGTGCTTACGCCCAGCGCGGCGGCAATGCTGTACAGCGTATACGCCGACATGCCCTTTTTTCCGCTCTCGATCTCGTAGAGAAATTTCGCACCGATCCCTGCCATTTCACTGAACTTTTCGCGTGAGTATCCCGCCTTTTCCCGCAGAGCGCGGATGCGCTCCCCCGCGTTTTTATCAAACCGATCCATCATAATACACCTCATACGTAAAGTATAGCACAATGGAGCTAAAATAAAATGTTCTATAGTACTTGACAAAAAGGAGCGATTGGTATAAGATTTATACTACTATCGTTCTATTTTTGATGCAACTTTTCAATACGTGCAAAAGAAAAGGAAACTTTCAGATGAACTGTTTTTCCACGCTGTCTTCGTCCCCTATACTGTTTGCCGTCGGCACCGCTTTTATACTTCTTTCGGTATACGGAACGGCGGCTGCTATTATCCGCAACAAAAATATTGTGATCACCTCGGTTGTCAAAGTCTTCCGTGGCGCAGACGGCACCTACCTCGCCGAATTTAACTGCGGCAAGACGCTGCGCGCCGCAGAATATCAGATTCTGGAGCTGCAAACCAATCCTTACGGGGTTTTGGTACACGACCGAAAGCAGATCCTATTCTTTTACGCCGCGCACACAGAGCAGCAGGCATTAGAACGCCTCACCCGCGAGCAAAAGCGTTCGCGGCATTGCCGCCTTTTGTCGCTGCTCACTGCCGTCGCCATTCCCCTGCTCGGCAGCGGACTTGTGTCTGCCCTGCTCTCCGCGGCTGTGGATTCTCCGCTGTACAAAGTCGGCATCCTCGCGTTGTTGCTTTTGCCCACAGCGTGCTGTTTTGCACATGATCGCATACTCAAGGCGGCAAGGCTCTTTCGCGAGCACGCCGAGGTCACGCTCTCCCATCTTGTGTTGCTGACCGCGCTGCTGTTTTGCCAAAATCTCATCTTGCTTTACAAGCTCGGCACCGTTTCCACCCCGCTCGGCATCGGAAGCATACTTTTCCTATGTCTGCCCATCGGCATCTCGGCGTATGCGGTACATAAAAAGATCTGAGCCTGCCGAAAAAGCTTTTTCGACAGACAAAGAGCTGCTGATCTCGTATCAGCAGCTCTTTTGTCACTCATCCCAGCTCCACAGCGCATAGAATCGATTCACGGCACGCCTCCTTTCCCGCAATGTGATTAGAATACATAATTTTTAACATGTACAAACATCTCCCCGCAAGATCCTTCGCTATCGCTCAAGGATCTCGGGCGGAGAAGTATGTCGGATAACTAAACATCCCTTTCTTCCCACTCTATCCTCTTAGTTTCCGCTCGGGACAAAAAGTTACAAAACTTTTCGGATTTGCCGCAGATTATGGAAAAATGGTACGCTTTATGGTATAATTATACCATAATTCACACAAAGGGATGACAAATATATGCCAAGAGACTACGGACCTCCTCCGTCAGAAGCGACCGACAGACTCAAGGTACCGCTGCCGAAGAACTTACGCGAAGTCCCCGAGTACCTGAAAAAGACCGTGGGCGGTACCTGCTCACGTCTGCTGTACATATTCAGGCTCGTGTGGGAGACGCAGCCGATCCTCTTGATCTTCATGCTGTTTATGACCGTGTACAACGGCATTATGCCGCTGATCGGCACGCTGATCACCGCGCATCTGCTCGAATGCATCGTGCAGAGCTTCACCGAAGAAGTCGATCTTGTCCTGCCGCTGATCTGGCAGTTCGGCTATCTGTTCCTCAACACGCTGACGAGCAGCCTGTCGGGCATGCTCACGAAGATCACAGGCGAGAAGGTCACAAACCACGTCAAAAACAAGATCATGCACAAGGCAAAGACGGTCGATCTTGCGTCGTTCGACATGCCCGATTTCTACGAGCGACTGGAAAATGCCAACCGCGAGGCGGGCATGCGTCCCGTCAACATTCTGAAATCCTCCTTTGAGCTGGTCTCCAAAGTCATCTCCATGATCAGTTACTTTGCCGTGCTGACCGCCATTTTGAAAGTGCTGCCGAGCTCCAGCATGCTGTTCTTCGCGGCATTTCTGCTGCTGACCTTCGCCAGCGCGATCGTGTCCTTCCACTTCCGCCGCAAGAACTTCAACTACATGTTCCGCCGCTCCAAGGATCGCCGTAAGATGAACTATTACAGCGACCTGCTCGTCAACAAGGACATGGTCAAGGAAGTGCGCCTGTTTGACCTTTCCGATCTGCTGATCGGAAAGTACAACGAGGTTTTCCGTGGCTATTTCGACGGCATTAAAAAGCTCATTTTGCAAGAAGGCGCGTGGAATATGGTGCTGTCCTTTGTTACTGCGGTGATGAACGGCGTGCTGTTCTACATGATCGCCACCAACGTCACGCAGATCTCCGACTACTCGGTCTACACGGGCGCGCTCAACTCCATTTCGTCCGCGCTCGCCGCGATCATCAGCGTAACCGCGTCCATCTACGAGGGCTCGCTGTTCATCGACAACATGATCCTGTTTATGAACGAGGAACAGACCGTAAAACCCATTCTCGACACCCCCGCCGAGCCGCAAAATCACTGCGGACACACGATCGAGCTGCGCAATGTCTGCTTCCGCTATCCGGGCGCCGACCGCGATGTGATCCACCACATCAATCTGACCATCGAATCGGGCTCGACCATTGCACTTGTCGGTCTCAACGGCGCGGGCAAGACCACGCTGATCAAGCTGATCACCCGCCTGTACGACCCCACCGAGGGCACGATCCTGCTCGACGGCAGAGACATCCGCGAGTACGACTTGCAGTCGCTGTATAAGCTGTACGGCATTATCTTCCAGGACTTCGGCAAGTACGCCGAAAGTGCCGAGGACAATATCGCCTTCGGCAACATCGCGCGCGAAAAGCTGCGCGCCGAGGTCGAAGCCGCCGCGAAGAATTCGGGTGCGCACGACTTCATCGAGAAGATGCCGCAAGGGTATGACACGCCGCTCACGAGATTCTTCGAGCGTGACGGCACCGAGCTGTCGATCGGACAGTGGCAAAAGCTATCGGTCGCGCGCGCGTTCTACTCGGATGCCGACATCCTCATCCTCGATGAGCCCACCGCGTCGCTCGACGCCATTGCCGAGCAGGAGATCTACCGCCAGTTTGACAAGCTCCGCGCGGGCAAGACCAGCATCTTCGTCTCGCACCGCCTGTCCAGCGCTACAACCGCCGACAGAATCGTGGTACTCGAAAACGGCAGCATCGTCGAATACGGCAGCCACACCGAACTCATGACACTGCACGGCAAGTATCACAAACTCTTCTCCACCCAGGCACAGCGCTACCAGTCAAAAGACAGCAGCATGCCTCCCCCGCCGCACGATCCCGGCTTTGGCAGACCGCCAAAGCCCTTCCCACCGCGGGATTGAACAAAGAACAAAAGAGCTAACCGATTTCACAACGGTTAGCTCTTTTTGCTTTTATACAACACGTAATTCAACGCTGAATTCAGCGTTAAATTACTTTAATCTATATTTTGAATATCTTCCTTTATTGATAGAAACGATCATGCCCGCATCTACCATTTTTTTCAACAAATAATATGCGCGGTTCTCTTTGACATGCAACAGCTGTACAATGTCAGCGCGTGAGATATATTCATTCTTTTTCGCAAGACTTAGTATAAGTTCCGTGTGTCTCGCTTCATCAATATCCATTTGTCTCACATAGCCGATGCTTTGGCTTTTATCATTATACACTTTCTGCGATAATATATAGCTTCGTCCTCTTCCGCTTCCGTATGCCTCAACGAGCCCTGTCTCTACAGATCTCTCCAATACTGTTTTTACAACTGCTTCCGGCAGCTTAACCGTTTCGGCGATTTGGTGAACATCAGAACGAGGAGCATCTTTTAAACTGTTCAACACCAGCAATGTGTTTATAGGCAACGGTCTGCCGAGCCGATTTTGTTCATCGGATATCAATTTCGCAATCTGTACATCCGGTGCACAGCGTGGGATAAATAACGAAACAGTTACCGTGGTTGAAGCAGAATAGTCGGGTAATGTTCTGCCATAAATAAGTGATCCTTCATATATTCTGTCAATTCCACGCCCGGTTTTTTCTGCCAAACCGACTCTCTTTAATGCATCAGCCAGTGATGGATTACGTCCGTGAGGCTCCGCTGTTAACAAATTATTTACCGAAACACCCTCAATAAATCCACCCGGATTGGCAACAATCAAGCCCTCATCGGCGATAGAAATCCTTACCCGTCCCATCTTGGAATAATCACGGTGGCTATACGCATTCACGACCGCTTCTCGCAAAGCACGTTTGTTAAAATCAGGCGCGGGCATTCTAAAAAGACCCATTTCAATTTCCCGCTCGGGATTCCATGCCTCCAAATACGTATTCAGCTTTTCGATAGAAGCCAAAATCGGCAACACAAAATCTTCATTCATACGTACCTGTGTTCCATCCATGACTTGGAAGGATGTCATATGCGTAGGGATAAACCGTTTTATACTGTCTGCATGACCGATCATTAAAATACCTAAAACAGTGGGAATGAGTTGTCCGTTTTGTTCTCGTACAAATCCCAAAGCCTTAAACAAATCTTCATTGGTTAAATCCAGCAAAGATTTATCGCCGTCATAAGCCAAAATCAACTTACGCAAGCGGTCAACTTCCAGGGAATCAAAATCTGACAACGCTGCCTCCGACAATGGCAACGCTGAATAGTCAAGCAATCTTAAATCCGACAATCTGGTGGCAACTTCTGAAGGATACATCGGCACATTCTCAGGTTTCCCATCCGATTTGATTCTTCTTCGGAGAATCTTACCGGATCTTGTCGCCACAACTCCGCTGTACGCTTTAGAAACGGTTATTTGCAACACCGGCAATTGCTCTTCGATAATTTCAGCTCGAACAGAAATAGGCGGAACGGTATTATTGGCAATATACGCACTTAACGTGATGGGGTTTTTGTGATCATCATGAACACCCGTGATTACCCCGTCATCTTCCACTCCAAGATATAAACATCCCCCCTCCGTATTTGCAAAAGCAACTACGGCATCAAAAATATCCGAATCTGCATATTTCTTTACATCGCTTTTAAATTCTACAGTGATTGTTTCCTCGTTTGGTATTATGCGTTTCATATTATATCACACACCTTTTAAGGTATTATAACACTTAATTTCCGCGTTGTCAATTCTTAACGCTGAATTTAAGCGTTGAATATATAAAATAAGATTATTGTAATAACTTGCATTTTCGGGGCGAATGTGATACAGTAACAGCAGAAAGCGAGGGATGCACATGCACGTTTTAGTGACCGGCGCGGCGGGCGGGATGGGCAAAGCCATCTGCAGGCGGCTGCGCGATGCAGGATACACGGTGTACGGGATCGACCGCAAAGCCGAGGATGGCGTTTTCTATTGCGACGTGACAACCGAGACCTCGGTGCTCGATGCCTTTGCCAAAATCAGCGCCGAAACCGATCGTCTCGACGCAATCGTGCACACGGCGGGCATTTACGACCTCGACTCGCTGCTCGAAATGGACGAAGCGCGCTTTTCGCGCATTCTCGAAGTCAACCTCGCGGGCGTATACCGCGTCAACAAAGCGTTTTTGCCACTGCTGCATGCGGGCAGCCGCATCGTCATCACCACAAGCGAGCTGGCACCGCTCGATCCGCTCCCCTTCACCGGCGTATACGCCATGACCAAAGCGGCACTCGAAAAATACGCATTCTCCCTGCGCATGGAGCTGCGCTTGCTCGACATCTCGGTATCGGTACTGCGCCCCGGCGCAGTGCAGACCGACCTGCTCGGCGACTCCACCGCCGCACTCGACCGCTTTTGCGCCAATACCAAGCTCTACCGATGCAACGCGGCACGTTTCAAACAGATCGTAGACAACGTCGAAGCGAAAAACGTCTCCCCCGAGCGCGTTGCCGACCTTGCACTCCGCGCCCTCACCGCGAGGCGCCCGAAATACGTCTACAACCTCAACCGCAATCCCCTCCTGCGCCTGCTAAGTCTCCTCCCCGACCGCCTGCAAGTCTCCATCATCTGCAAAATTTTACAAAAATAGGATCGAAACCGTGGGTTTCGATCCTATTTTATATTTTTTAATGTGTCAAAAGCAGCATCGCGATGAACAAAAACGCAATGACCCACGAGCTTCCCTTGATCTTCTTGAAGTCGCCGCAGAAAATGCTGATGACAATATACGAAATCAATCCAAAAGCAATGCCGTAGGAGATATTATACGTAAACGGCATGACCGCCAGGGTGAGAAACGCAGGAACCGAGATCTTGAAATCGTCCCAATCAATGTTTTTGATAGAACCCATCATCAGTATACCGACATAAACAAGGGCTGCTGCCGTAGCACAACTGGGAATGAGCTGTGCGATCGGGCTTAAAAACATCGCAATAAAGAAGAAGATTCCGCAGAACACAGACGTAAGACCGGTTCTGCCGCCGGCGGCAACGCCTGCATTCACTTCACTGAATGTCGTAACGGTAGAGGTACCGCAGATCGCACCCGCAGCGGTTGCAATCGCATCGGAAAGCATGCCTCGGTTCATGTTGATCGGTTCGCCTTTCTCGTCCAACAGATTCGCACGCTCGCAAGCGGCATACAGCGTACCGAGTGTGTCAAACATATCCACCATGCAGAACGCAAGCGCAGTGGTGATGATCGTGAGGATGAGATTGGCGCTGCCGTGCTTGGCAGTGAAAGCCGAAAAATCAAAGCCGTCGGTAAACACCTTGAACAAGGACTGCGTGCTGAATTCTTTCAATGCCTCGATCGGGCTGATAAACTGAATGTGCAGCTCCGCATAAAAGCCGGGGACGGTCAGTCCAAGCAGATAATACAGCACCATACCGCCGATAATGCCGATGAGCACCGACCCGCGAATCTTTTTGTGGCTCATAATGACAATGGCAAGGAAGGTGCACAGCGTCACGAGCATCGGCATGATGTCGCCCCAATGCTGGCTCAGCAGATTAAAAGAAGCGAGGTCAACGCAGGTAGAGGTGTCCGGCACAACGATGCCTGCATTCTGCAGTCCGAGCAGCGCGATAAACAGACCGATACCGGCAGGGATCGCCACTCTGACCGCATCCGGCAGAGCGTCAAAAATCTTCTTGCGAAGACCGGTCACGGTGAGAAGGATAAAAGCAATACCTTCGATCAGGACAAGCACCAGCGCGTTTGCATATGACAAGCCAAAGCCGATACAAACAGTATAGACGAAAAAGGCGTTGAGTCCCATGCCGCTTGCCTGTGCCAATGGCAGATTGGAAAGTACTCCGGCTAAAATGGTTCCGATGACCGCAGAGATCGCCGTTGCAATATAGATCGCACCGTACGAAACGCCAAGCGGATTGGAACCGTCACCAAACGGGTCGGCAAACATATTGGCATTCACCATTAAAATGTAGACCATCGCAAAAAAGGTCGTCATGCCTGCGATAAACTCGGTTTTAACCGTCGTTCCCCGCTCTTTGAGTTTGAAAAACTGATCCATGCTGTATCTCCTTTTCGGTGATACTTAGTATTATATCATATATTTTTCTATTTTTCTACAATTTTCTTGCGATTATGCGGTATAAATCGTTAGGCATGAATCATCATCGTACCCTTTACACATACGATCTTTCATTTACAGTGAAGTGTTTTTTACGCACCTATCTTTTTTACTTTCTTTCCTTGATCTCAACCGTGATCTTATCAATAAACACATCAAGCGGCATCGTTTCGGTCGCGGCAGTGTCACGATTCCGAACGGATACCGTTCCGCTTTCCGCCTCCTGCTGACCGATAATGAGCATATAGGGCACACGGTCCACTACCTGCGCCTCGCGGATCATATAACCGATCTTCTCATTTCGGTTATCCAGCTCACACCTGATATGCGCGTCCCGCAGTGCGGCATAGACTTTGTTGCCGTACTCGGCGCACTTTTCGGAAACGAGGAGCACTTTCGCCTGCGTCGGCGCGAGCCACACGGGGAATTTGCCCGCGAAATGCTCGGTCAAAATGCCGATGAAGCGTTCGATTGAGCCAAAGCAAACGCGGTGGATCATGATGGGGCGTTGCTTTTGATTATTCTCGTCGGTGTAGGTCAGGTCAAAGTTCTGCGGCAGTTGAAAATCGAGCTGGATCGTTCCGCACTGCCATGTGCGCCCGATGCTGTCCCGCAAATGAAAGTCGATTTTCGGACCGTAGAACGCGCCGTCGCCCTCGTTGATCTCATAGGGAAAGCCAAGCATTTCCAGCGCATCTTTGAGCCCCTTTGTTGCCGCTTCCCAATCTTCATCACTGCCCATGCTGTTCTCGGGACGCGTGGAAAGCTCCAGCGAGTAGGAGAATCCGAACTTCGTATAGACCTCGTTGATCAGACGGACAACACCCACGATCTCGTCCGAGATCTGATCCTTGCGCATAAAGATGTGCGCATCATCCTGCGTAAAACAGCGAACGCGGAACAGACCGTGCAGCGCGCCTTTGAGCTCATGGCGATGGACGAGTCCGAGCTCACCGACACGCAGCGGCAGGTCGCGGTAGCTGTGCAGCTGATTTTTGTACACCAACACGCCACCGGGGCAGTTCATCGGCTTGACGCAGTAATCCTCGTCGTCGATCTTCGTCGTGTACATATTGTCCTTGTAATGATCCCAGTGTCCGCTCGTCTCCCACAAGCTGCGGCTCATCATCATAGGCGTGGAGACCTCGGCATAGCCGTTCGCAGTGTGGATCTTGCGCCAATAGTCGATCAGCGCGTTGCGCACGATCATCCCCTTCGGCAAGAAGAACGGGAATCCAATGCCCTCGTCGCAGAACATAAACAAATTCATTTCCTTGCCGATCTTTCGGTGATCGCGCTTTGCTGCTTCTTCGAGCATTTTCAAGTAATTGTCGAGCTCTTCCTGCGTGGCAAATGCGGTGCCGTAAATGCGCGTCAGCATCTTATTGTTGGCATCGTTCTTCCAATACGCGCCCGAAACGCCCGTGAGCTTGAACGCTTTGAGCGCCTTAGTATAAGTGAGATGCGGACCGCGGCACATGTCGATGTACTCGCCCTGACGGTAAAAGCCAATCTCCTCTCCGTCGGGCAAGTCGGCGATATGCTCGACCTTGTAAGGCTCGTTCCGCTCCTCCATCAGACCGATCGCCTCGTCTCTCGGTAGGACAAACGGCTTGATCGGCAGATTTTCCTTGACGATCTTTTTCATCTCAGCTTCAATAGCAAAAAGATCGTCCTCGGCGATCTTAGTGTCGCCGAGATCCACATCGTAGTAAAAACCTTTCTCCGTTGCGGGTCCGTATGCAAACGCTGCTCCCGGGTACAGGCGCGCGATTGCCTGCGCCATAATGTGCGCCGCCGTGTGGCGAACCACCTCGAGCTCTTTCGCACCCTCTAAAACCTCGATACTTCCATCCTTGTGAATTGCTTTCATGTTTTTTCTCCTATTCTTTTTTTGTTTGAATAAGAAAAGCACCCTTAAGGATCATAGGGATATCCTATGGTCCTCAAGGGTGCATACTAATCATGAAGTCGTGCACGGTTCCACCTTGATTTTTCACTCTTCGGATTCTAACAAATCCTATCCTTTGACGCAGGAATACGGCAGCACTTACTCTACCTTGGGTGCTGCAGCTCAGGAGCGGTCTTCACCTCTGCTTTCCATAAGAAACTTCCACCACCCGTTTCTCTCTCTGGCTGTTCCGCATAGGCTACTCTTTCCATCATAGCTTTTCTTATTCAGTTGTTATAAGTATACCGCAGAATTTGTACTTTGTCAAGGTGAGGATCCGTTTAATGTAAAATCCCGCTCTCGCGGATCTCCTCAACCGCTGCTTGGATCTTCTCGGGGGGCATGGTGAGTGCGAAGCGCACGTAGCCCTCGCCCATGGGGCCGAAGCTGCAGCCGGGCGTGCAGAGCACACCGCACTCCTCGACAAGCCGCATACAGAACGCCATGCTGTCGGTATAGCCCTTCGGCAGCGGTGCCCATACGAACATGCTGCCACGGCTGTCGGGTACATCCCAGCCGATGGAGCGCAGTCCGCCGCAGAGCGCGTCTCGGCGATCCTGATACATCTGCTTTTGCGCCTTGACGGTGTCGAGCGGGCCGCTCAGCGCCGCGATCGCCGCATACTGCAACGGTAAAAACATACCGAAGTCGATCTGGCTGCGCAGCTTGCGGAACGCCGCCACCACGTCACTGCGACCGACGAGGAAGCTGATTCTGCCGCCCGTCACGTTGAAGCTCTTGGACAAGCTGAAGAACTCCACGCCCACGTCCATTGCGCCCGGCGTATTGAAGAAGCTATTGCCCTCCACGCCGTCAAAAATAATGTCACTGTACGCGTTGTCGTGGATGATGAGCACGTCATACTTCTTTGCAAACGCTACGATCTCCTCGTAAAGTTCGGGCGTTCCCACACTGCCCACGGGATTTGCAGGCAGTGAAACGATCATGTATTTCGCGCGGCGCGCCACATCCTCGGGGATATCGGCGACATTCGGCAGAAAGCCGTTTTCCTTTGTCATCGGATAGTACCAAGGCTCGGCACCCGCCATCTTCGCGCCCGCGATGAACACGGGGTAACAGGGCGTCGGCAGCAGCACGGTGTCGCCCTCGTCGCAGAGCACCATGCCGATGTGTCCCATGCCCTCCTGACTGCCGTTGCAGCTCGCCACCTGATCGGGCGTGATCCTCACGCCAAAGCGACTCTGATAATACTTGCAGACAGCATCCGGCAGCTCGGGAATGTCGCGCAGGCTGTATTTCCAGTTGTTCGAGTCCATCGCCGCATCCGCTACGGCACGGCGGATATGCTCGGGCGTCTCAAAATCGGGCGTGCCGATGCTGAAATTGTAGATCGTGCGCCCCGCCGCCTCCAGCTCCACCTTCTTCACATTCAACGCGGCGAAGATCTCGTCGCCAAACCTGTCCATACGCTTTGAGAATTCCATTTTGCAAACTCCGATTGTATTCGTTAGAAGTAAGGTAATTATAGCACATATTTCGAAATGTTACAACTTTTTTTAAGCACTGCATTTACCGAATGCCCAGTTGTACCGCCAATTCATCCAGATAGTCTATATGACCGTGGCTTGCACCGTACAAGGTAACATATCCATCTTTTTCTGCCGTAATATCCTGCCCCATATAGACAACTCTTTCGCCTTTTTTCAGGTATTCTTTCCGCCCGTTTTTCATCAGATCGTTATATTTATCAACGGCCGATCGATAATATATCTCAAACAGTTCTTTTGCCTTTTCTGTATTGCCGAGATGCCCAAAGATCATACATTCTTCCAAAAGGATCAATCTGCAATTTAAGGAATCAAACAGAGGATACTCTCTCCGATGCGCAAGAATTGCATCTCTGCTGTTCAAAATATCAAAGACGGGAATAACGATCTCTTCGATTTCAGTAATGATGCTCTTACTGATTTTTTCGGCGCCTGCTCTGAGATCAAACCAAGTCTCTCTTTTTCCGCTGACGGTACCGAGTCTTGAACGGATATTACACTGATATTCGCGGTAGTATTTTTTCTTCCCGGTCTGCGGTTGAAAAGACCGCTCATCACATTCCGGAACGCGGATACCGATGTTCACGCAAAGCATGCCACCCATTCCTTGTGTCGGCATACCGCTTTGAAAATGAATCACCTGCGAAATGTCCTCCGAAACAAAGCGGTGAAGTGTGCGCCCGTATTTTCTAAAACCGAGCGGCTTTATGTACGCATATACAGCCGCCTCGATTTCATCAACGGTTTGTGTTACATCAATATCCTGTGCCTTCTTGAAAAAGTTAAACATTTTTTACCGCCTTTCCATATCGTTGAAACGAGCCTGCAATACATTTTCCTTGATAGGATCTAAAATAAAACTTGGCGAAGCCAATCATAACTGCGCGTCGCGCATCATAACCGATAACGCGTTTCCCATACGGGAACGCATCCAGTTATGTGTTTAGAGTTATGAATTTGGCTTCGCCAAACGTTATGATATGACCGTTCCTGCGAAACGCCCATAGTTGATTTGAGCGAAGCTCAAATCACTCCCACTCGATCGTGCCCACAGGTTTCGGGGTGAGGTCGTAGAGGACGCGGTTGATGCCGGCTACTTCTGCGGTGATGCGGGCGGTGATGTGGTGGAGGAGTGTGTAGGGGATCTCCTCGATGGTGGCGGTCATGGCATCGGTGGTATTGACGGCGCGGATGATCGCGGGCCATCCCTCGTAGCGTTTGCCGTCTTTCACGCCGACGCTCTTGAAATCCGGAACGGAGATGAAATACTGCCATACCTTGCCTGCGAGACCGTTCTTGTCGAACTCCTCACGCAGGATCGCGTCTGCCTCACGCAGAGCGTTCAGACGATCGCGGGTGATCGCGCCGAGGCAGCGAACGCCGAGACCGGGACCCGGGAACGGCTGACGGTATACCATGCCGTGCGGCAGACCGAGTGCCTCGCCGACAACGCGGACTTCGTCCTTGAACAGGAGTCTTACGGGCTCGACCAGCTCAAACTGCAGATCGTCGGGCAGACCGCCGACGTTGTGATGTGCCTTTACGCCGTCGCTCTCGAGGATGTCGGGATAAATGGTGCCCTGTGCGAGGAAGGAAATGCCCTCCTGCTTGCGAGCCTCTTCCTCAAATACGCGGATGAACTCCGCGCCGATGATCTTGCGTTTCTTCTCGGGCTCGGCAACGCCTGCGAGCTTGTCGAGGAAGCGATCCACAGCGTCTACATAGACGAGGTTTGCGTCCATCTCGTCGCGGAATACCTTAACGACCTGCTCGGGCTCGCCCTTGCGAAGCAAACCGTGGTTGACGTGCACGCAGACAAGCTGCTTGCCGATCGCCTTAATGAGCAGCGCGGCAACGACAGACGAGTCAACGCCGCCGGACAGTGCCAGCAGCACCTTCTTGTCGCCGACCTGCGCGCGAATTTCTTTTACCTGTTCATCAATGAACGCATCGGCAAGAGCCTTGGTGGTGATGCGCTCCATCGATTCGGGACGTACATTATTTTGCATATAGTTTTTCCTCCGTTTGCAGCGGGTTAGTTGGTGTAGTTATCGAAGTAGCCCTGTACGAGAACAACAGGCGTGCCCTTATCGCCCGAGCCGCTGGTCAGGTCGCAGAGCGAACCGATCAGGTCGGTGAGCTGGCGGGGCGTGGTGCCCTGCGATGCCATGTTGCCGACGAGGCTGCCGCCCTTAGCACGGATGCTTGCGGAGATGGCTTCCTTGAGTGCCTCGCCCGACAGCTCCTTATAATCGTTATCTGCAAGATACTTCAGCTTGAGCTCGTTGGGAGTACCGATCAGACCGTCGGTGAATGCGGGAGAAACGACCGGGTCTGCGAGCTCCCAAATCTTACCCTGCGGATCCTTGAACGCGCCGTCGCCATAAACCATAACTTCGACATGCTTGCCCGTTGCTTTCAGGATGCGCTCCTGTACGTCGAGCACGAGGGGCTGGCAGTCACGCGGGAACAACTTGATCTTGTCCTCGGTCGCCTTGTTGGAGCCGAGCAGACCGTACTTTTCGTTGCAGCCGCTGCCGTCTACGGGAGCGTTAAGGATCTCGTCGAGGTTGCAAACGACCTTTGCACCCGCCTCCATGAGGATGCGCTTGGTGCGCGCTCTGGTATGGATGCAGCAGTTGACAACATGATCGGTATACGCGAGGATCGCTTTCGGCTGATTTGCAAAAATGATCTCGACCTCGGCACCTGTCTCACGGATGAGGTTGCCGTAGTACTCGACATAGTCCACGCCGGTGAACTCGTGCTTGTTCACGCCGAACAGCTCGCGATAGCGTGCCTCGGTGAGTACATCCGAGTAGGGATTGATGCCCGCAGCATCCAGCTTGTCAAGGGAAACCAGCTCGTTACCGACCTCGTCCGAGGGGTAGTTGAGCATGAGCACGATCTTTTTCGCACCCATAGCGATACCGCGCAGGCAGATCGCGAAACGGTTACGCGAAAGGATGGGGCAGATGACACCGACGGTGCCGCCGCCGAGCTTGGCGCGTACATCCTTGGCGATGTGATCCACCGTCGCATAGTTACCCTGTGCGCGTGCGACGATCGACTCGGTGATCGAAATAACGTCGCGGTCACGGAGTGCAAATCCCTCCGACTCCGCAGCTTCCAACACGCTGGTTGCAACAATTGCCGCAAGGTCATCGCCCTCGCGGATAATGGGGCAGCGGATACCTCTCGATACCGTGCCGACTCTTCTTTCGTTGTTTGCCATAATCAGCTTTTCTTCCTTTATATTAAATTATGATTTGCAATGATTACTCCACTTTGCATTTTACTACTTTTTGCGTCAGTATTCAATACTTCCGCCGTAAAAAAATCGCCGAAATAGCAAAAAAGCAGACGAAAATTTTTGTCTGCTTTGCGCGTAAACAATGAATGGCAATTCAAATCATGGAGCATCGCGAGAAATCATGGCGGTAACGCCGCCAAATCATGCGCGGGACGCGCAAATCATCCACCTCATACACTTTCATTCCCATCCCGATCGGTCTGCTTCCCTTTGCGCCCTGCCAAGAGCAATCCCGACGTGATCGCGGTGAGGGGAGCGACCGTGACGAGACCGAAGGAGCCGACGATAGTATGCACGATCTCCGCCGCCACGTATTTGTAGTTCAGAATAAACGAGATCGGCGTTCCCTGCGCCATGAAGACCATCAGGAGCGCAACATAGCTGCCCGAATAGGCAAGCAGCAGCGTAGTGGTCGTGGAGCCGCACGCCGCCCTGCCCACGGCAAAGCCGGAGACGATCGCCTCGCGCGCGCGGATATCCGGCTTTTTCTGCACGACCTCATACACCGCAGAGCAGATATCCACCGAAAGATCCATCACCGCGCCCGAGGAGCCGAGGAAAATCGACGCAACAAAGATCTGCGTGAGGTCGAGATACGGATATCCCGCGTACAAAAGGCTCTCGCTGTATTCCATGACCGCACCGTGAATTTGAAACAGGTCGGTGAAAATGCTGCCGAGCACTGCCGTAACGGTGATGCCGAGCGCCGCGCCGAGCACTGCCGCAAGGCATCGGCGATCCAAGCCGTAGATCAGACTGAGGATCAAGCAGGTCAGCACCAGCACAAGTCCCATCGCCACCCAGATCGGGTTCCAGCCCTTGAGGAGGCAAGGGACAAGCACCTTCCACATCAGCAGGATCGTATCCACAAAGGAAAGGATCGCGCGCAGTCCCGTGCCGCCTGCAAACAGGATCAGCAGCAGTAAAAACAGCCCCGCCAACAGCACCTCTTTGTCCAGCCGATAATGGTCGGTCATGGACACGGTGGTGATGGTATCGCCGTTGTGGCTGACCGCCACAAATGCATAGTCGCCCACCGCAAACAGCTTGTCCTGCGCGAGCGAACCGTTCAGCCGATTGACCGCCGTTGTCTCCTGCCCCGCAAACTGCCCGCCGAGGATCCGCACCGTGCACCGCTGCTCGCCGCTGCGGACAAGTCCGGTATCTATGATGTCACTCTCGTCTGTAGCAAGCACGAGCGCCTTTACGCGGTCGGCGTTCTGATAGCTCTGTGCCCCCTCATACCCTGTGGGCAAAAGCAGCAAGACCACCATCAAGACCAGTGCCAACACCACGGGGAGCGCGGTGCGGCGGGAAAACAACTTTTGCAATGTACCCATACTTTCTCCCAAACAGCCAAGATGCAGGGGGCAAAATGTCCCCTGCATCGAATTGGTTTTTTACTGCACGTCGAGCAGTGCAGCCATCTTTGCATAGATCTGCGTGTTATCGTAGTAACCGCCGAAGTCCTCGGCACCGACGCCGTCCGCAAATACGGCTACGGGCAGACCGGTGTGCGAATAGCTGGTGAAGTCGATACCCGACTTGTTGTTGAGAATGTGGGTAACGGTCACGCTGAAGGGGTTGTATGTACCGTAGAGGACATACTGCTCCTGCGAATAGTCGCTCGTGCTGTAGTCGGAGATCGCCAGTGCGTACGCGGTGCGCAGACGGTCGATCTCAAATTCGGTCAGCACCATGCGATCGCCCGTATCGCCGCGCATTTTGAGACCGAACAGGGCTTCTACATCCTGCATAGCCGTCTCAAAGGGGGTCTGCTCTGCCTTGTACTGTGCCACATACTGCGTGTCAAACTGTACGTAGGATATCTTTTGGCTGGTCAGGTTGCTGAGATAGGTGTCGTAGTCGGTGCCTGCAAAGCCGATGGTGAGACCGCCTGTCTCGTGGTCGCCCGTGACCAGGATCAGCGTCTCCTCGGGATGCTTCGCGGCAAAGTCGATAGCAACCTGCACCGCATCGGCAAGTGCAAGCGTATCGGTAACGGTAGCGCCCGCGTCGTTTGCATGGCACGCCCAGTCGATCTTGCCGCCCTCGCACATCATAAAGAAGCCGTTGTCGTTGTCTAGGACTTCGATGCCCTTAGCAACATAGTCCGCCAGTGCCCACTCGCCGTCCTTGCGATCCATCTCATAGTCCATGGAGTCGGAGTCTGCGAGGTGCTCGTCGATGAGGATCACTTTGCCGTCGGCGGCGGTGATCGCCTCTGCCTCCGCCTGCGTCTTGACGACCTTGTAACCTGCGGCAGTTGCCAGATCATAGAGGTTTGCCTGCTGACCGTCAGCGCCGTTCACCTTTTTGAGTGCGCCGCCCGCGAAGTACTCAAAGCCGGACTCGACCAGCTCTACGCCGATCTCATAGTAGTCGTTGCGGCTTGCCTGATGTGCATAGAATGCAGCAGGCGTTGCATGGTTGAGGTTGACCGAGGAGATCACGCCGACCTTCCAGTTCTTCTGCGCATGAAGCTTTTCTGCGATGGTCTCATACTCGATCGAGCCGGTCTCGTCCACATTGATCATGCCCGAGTAGGTCTTGTAGCCGGTCGCGATCGAAGTTGCGGTCGATGCGGAGTCGGGCGCGAAGCTGCAAGAGTCATAGGTCACAGCAGAGCCCGCAACCTCGAAGCCCATGAAGTTGAGCGCCACGGGGCCGTCGAGCACGGTTCCGTTTCTGTCTGCGTAGCTGACGCTGGGCAGAGACTGCGCATAGTCGGTGTCTGCGATCGCGCCAAGGTAATCAGCCGCCGCCTGGAACTGCGGATAGCTCATACCGTCGCCGATGAACAAAAATACATACTTCGGTGCCTTTGCCGCCTCCTGTGCGGCAGGCTGTGCTTCTGCCTTCTGCGTGGTCACAGCCGTGGTAGTTACTTTCGTGGTGGCTGCCGTGGTGGCTGCTGTAGTAGTGTCGGTCGTTTCTTTCGGTGCCGCAGTGCCGCATGCCGCCATAGACAGTACCGTAGCAGCGATGAGCAAGCCCGCGATGATCTTCTTAAAATGCATGTTTTTTCTCCTGTTTGGTATACAAAAATTCTTCTTAGCGACATCTCCGTCGCTGTATCCAGAATACCATTGCCATGCATTTTTAGAAATCGCACTTGTGAAAAAACTTTGTAAAAAGGAGATAAAACGGGTGACGGGTGGTAAATGAAAGTTCGGCGGACTTCTTTGCTATTCCTTCAAAATGCTTTCGTCAAAAAAGATGTTAAAATCCTCCGAAATAACTGTAATATCCCCAAAATCCAGTTCAAAATAGACATGTGCCATAGATATGTTTTGCAGTGTCTCTGCACGCAATAATGCTGCCTCTCCATCCTCTGTGATCATTTTCGTGAGCAACAGTTCTGTCTGCTCTAAGGTCTCTGTGCCGGTGGGAACCGCGAACATTTTTATGCTTTCGAGTGCGCCGCCCTCCCACTCGATCAGAATGCTGTCCATCGCCGCCGCATTGTACCACAGCGCATCTGCCTCAACTTCTTTCTCATCGCTGTCATAGAAACGGATCCTTTTGATGGACGGTTCTTCGGGTGCAGATATGCTTTCTACCGGAAAGGCAGGGACATCCTCTGTCGGCTTTTGAAACACGAAAAACGGAATCACCCCTATGCTCATGCAGACGATCAACAACAGCAACACTGCGGCAAGTGCCCAACCGATCCATGCATGGACGGGTGTTTTATAGACAGGTTCCGGCGCAAGGTCGGTCAGCTCCAAGATCGATGAGAGCACTTCCCGATTGCCGCCGTGCGGCACGGCGGTATCATTCTCCCATTTAGAAACCGCTTGACGGCTGACGCCTACCTGCTCCGCAAGCTCCTCCTGCGAAAGATTCTTGCGTTCCCTTGCTTCTCTGATCTGTTCTCCTAAAGTCATGTTTTTGCTCCTTTTTGTAAAATCTTGCAACCGGTTACGCTCTTAGTATACCTGCAACCGCGGTTGCAGTCTACCATTTTTTCGCAACTTTCGGTTGCAAGCCGTCGGATATGCAAAAAACTCCTGCCGAAGCAGGAGTTTTTCTGATTTTTTATCTTTCTTCGCGGAAGTAGGCGAGACCAAGGCTTGCGGGGGGCTGGCTTTCGCGCTTTTCGCGGATGCTGGTGACGACCAGAACGATGATGGTGACCACGTACGGCAGCATCTTAAAGAGCTCCTGCTCGGCAATGCCGAAGCCGGGGATCTGAATATAGGTGTGCACGATATAAAGTCCGCCGAAGAGGAAAGAGCCGAGGATGCCCACGTTCGGACGCCATACGGCGAAGATGACCAGCGCGATGGCAAGCCATCCGCGGTCGCCGAAGCCGTCGTTGGACCAGACGCCCATGTAGTCTACAACATAGTAGAGACCGCCGAGACCTGCGATCATACTGCCCGCGCAGGTCGCAACATACTTATAGCGGTTCACATTGATGCCTGCGGCATCTGCCGTAGCGGGATTCTCACCGACGGCGCGAAGCTGCAGACCGATGCGCGTGCGCTTCAGCACATAGGCGGCAACCAGCGCGATGATGACCGCGAGGTATACCATGAATCCATAGGAAAAGAAGATGGTACCCACCCAGCCGAGCTTATCGGCAAACGGGAAGGTCGTTTTAAAATAAATGCTTGCCTGCGTCAGCTCGATCGAGGTCGCGCCGGTGCCCGAAAGCTTGGTCAGCGAACCGCCGAAGAAGTTGCCCACGCCGATACCGAAGGTGGTCAGCGCAAGACCGGTCACGTTCTGGTTGGCGCGGAGCGTTACGGTCAAGAAGCAGTAGATCAGTCCCATGAGGAGCGAACCGAGCAGCGAACAGCCAAACGGAATGAGCACTGCCAAAACGGGATTCATCTGCTCGACCGAATGCTGATAAAAGAAGGAGCCGATAACGCCGCTGATACCGCCGACATACATGATACCGGGGATACCGAGGTTGAGGTGGCCCGACTTTTCGGTGATGATCTCACCCGTGGAGCCGAACAACAGCGGGATACCCTGCATGATGGCACGCTGAATGAATGCTGCTATCATTTTGTCTGCGCCTCCTTTTCGCGGAATTTGATCGAATAGTTGATAAAGAACTCACTGCCGATAATGAAGAAAATGATGATACCGGTAATGATGTCCGAGAATGCATGGTTGAGTCCGAGCGTGGTCGCGATCTCGCCCGCGCCCTTCTGCAAAAAGACAATGATGAACGAAGTGACGATCATATAGATCGGGTTGAACTTCGCCAGCCAGGAAACCATGATCGCCGTAAAGCCTCTGCCCGCGACGGTGTCACCCGTGATCGAATGGTCGGTGCCCGCAACGAGGAGCAGACCTGCGATACCGCAGATCGCACCCGAGAGAAGCATGGTGCGCAGAATGACTTTCTTGACGTTGATGCCGATGTAGCGCGCGGTGTTCTCGCTCTCGCCGACGACCGAGATCTCATAGCCGTGCTTGGAGTATTTGAGATAGATGTACATGAGCACGGTCAAAGCGACAACGATGATGATATTGAGCAGATACTTCTGTCCGAAGATCTCGGGCAGCCAGCCTGCCATCGTGTTCGGATTGATCGTGCCGATCTTACCCGAGCCCGCAGGCACTGCCCAGATCTGCACGAAGTAGGAAACAAGCTGGATGGCGATATAGTTCATCATCAGCGTAAACAGCGTCTCATTGGTGCCCCACTTTGCCTTGAAGAACGCGGGGATCACTGCCCAAACGGCACCTGCAACCACGCTGCAGATGATCATGAGCGGGATCAAGAGGTAATTCGGCAATGCATCGCCGATCTTCAGCATGCATGCCGCCGCGGCAAAGCCGCCGATGAGCGCCTGTCCCTCGGCGCCGATGTTCCAAAAGCGCATCTTAAACGCAGGCGTAACAGCGAGCGATACGCAAAGCAGCATTGCCAGCGCCTGGAACAGGTTCCAGATGCGGCGCTCGGTGCCGAACGCACCGTCGAGCATCGTCGCATAGATTTCAATGGGGTTTTTACCCGTCAAAAGGAAGGAGATCACGCCGCTGAAGATCAGCGCCGCCACGACCGCGATCACGCGGATCAGCCACGCACGCCACCACACCGGCGCAGAGCGCTTGACAATGTGAAGCAGGGGTTCATGCGCCTTGTCATGCGTTTTCATGTGCTTTGTCCTCCTTATATGCTTCAGTCTTGGTCATGAGCAAACCGATTTCTTCCTTCGTGGTGGTTCGCGCGTCCACGATACCCGTGATGCGTCCCGAACCGATGACCACGATACGGTCACACAGCTCCAGCAAAACATCGAGGTCCTCGCCGACAAAGATCACGGCGACGCCCTTATCCTTCTGCTGATTCAAAAGATTATAGATGGTGTACGAGGAGTTGATATCGAGTCCGCGTACGGGATATGCTGCCATCAGTACGGTAGGCGAGGATGCGATCTCACGTCCGACCAACACCTTCTGCACGTTACCGCCCGAAAGACGGCGCACGGGGGTGTTTGCGCTCGGGGTAACGACCTCAAGCTGCTTGATGATGTCCTCGGCGAGCGATTTCGGCTTTTTGCGCTCGAGGAACATGCCTTTGCCGCGGCGATAGCTGCGGAGCATCATATTGTCCACGATGTCCATGTTGCCGACGAGTCCCATGCCGAGACGGTCCTCGGGCACAAAGGAGAGACGGACGCCCAGCTCGCGGATCTCCAGCGGCGTTTTGTCGCGCAGATCGTCTGTCGTGCCGGTTTTGGGATTGTGATAGTAGATATCGCCCTCGGAGATGTGCTGGAGTCCCGCGATCGCCTCGAGCAGCTCGCGCTGACCGCTGCCCGCGATACCCGCGATGCCGAGGATCTCGCCCGAGTATGCCGTAAACGAAACATCGTCGAGCAGCTTCACGCCCTCACGGTTCATGCAGCTGACGTCGCACACTTCGAGGCGCTTTTCGCAGTTTTTCGGCTCGCTGCGGTCAATGTTGAGCGTGACCTTTTTGCCGACCATCATTTCGGTAAGCTGATTTTCATTGGTCTCGGCGGTATTGACCGTGCCGACATACTTGCCCTTGCAGAGCACCGAAACCTTGTCCGAGAGAGAAAGCACCTCATGCAGCTTGTGCGTGATGATGATGATCGCCTTGCCGCTGTCGCGCATCTTGCGCAGGACGGCAAAGAGCTTCTGCGTTTCCTGCGGAGTGAGCACGGCGGTCGGCTCGTCGAGAATGAGAATGTCCGCGCCGCGATAAAGCACCTTAATGATCTCGACCGTCTGCTTTTCGGAGACGGACATCTCATAGATCTTCTTCATCGGATCGATCTCAAAGCCGTACTGCTCGCTGATCTCCTTGACGCGCTGCGCCGCTTTCTTGAGATTGTATTTTCCCTGATCTTCCAGACCGAGGATGATGTTTTCGGTTGCCGTAAACACATCCACGAGCTTGAAGTGCTGGTGGATCATGCCGATCTTATACCGAAAAGCATCCTTGGGCGAGCGGATAACGACTTCCTCGCCGTCAATAAAGATCTGTCCGTGATCGGGGAAATAAATACCCGCGATCATGTTCATCAGCGTGGTCTTACCGCTGCCGTTTTCGCCGAGGATGGAAAGGATCTCTCCGCGGTCAACCTTCAGACAGACATTGTCATTGGCGACAACGCTGCCGAATGTTTTTGTAATATCCTTGAGTTCAATAGCGACGCTCAAATCTTCTACCTCCATGCATTTTCACTTTGGGGTTTACGCTGTGTATTTGCGTGCCGTCGCGTACTGCGGCAAACCAAATTGCCGCCATACGCCACGGTGCGCGTTTGTGCTATACAACAAGTGCAGGCGAGGCAAAGATGCCTCGCCTTATAAACTTGTTTGTAGAATTTAGAACTTCTCGTTCAGCGTTTCGATACCGTCGATGCGGATGTCGAAGTAAGGAGCGCTGCGGTACTCGGACTCGTGGAAGTAACCGTCGGAAACGACCTCGGTGTCGCCGGTGTAAGCAGCATCGGTGTCAACGTCTGCCATGTACGTGGTCAGAGCTGCGCCGTTTACGGTGAAGTTCGCGGTGTCGAATACATGGATCTTGCCTGCCTTCAGATCTGCGATAGCAGCGTCGATCGCATCCTGCGTGCCTGCTGCAGCAGCCTGCTCATTTACAGCGGTCAGTACAACAGAGCCGGTCTGGAGCGTACCGGTCCAGTCAGCGTCGATCGCCTTACCCTCGAGAACGCAGTTTGCTGCATACTCATAGTAAGGAGCCCAGTTGATGCGGGAAGATACGATAAAGGTGTTGGGGCAAGCGGAAACGGTGGAACCGTTGTAAGAAACGTTGGGAATACCTGCGGTCTCACAAGCGGTAGGAGCACCCATCGAGTCAGCGTGCTGGCTGATGAGCTTGCAGCCTTCGCTGATCAGCTTGGTTGCAGCTTCCTTCTCTGCTGCCTCGTCATACCAGCTGCCGGTGAACTGAACCTTCATGGTGACAGTGGGGCATACCGACTTTGCGCCGAGGTAGAAAGAGGTGTAACCGGAGATAACTTCTGCATAGGTGTACGCGCCGACGTAGCCCATAACAGCTTCGGCAGCGGTGAACTTGCCTGCAGCGATCATCTCGTTGAGCTTCATACCTGCAGCGATACCTGCGAGATATCTGCCCTCATAGATCGATGCGAAAGCGTTGTGGAAGTTTGCAAGGTTTTCGGTGTGCGCCATGGTACCGGTCGCATGCAGGAACTGCACGTTCGGGAACTCCTTAGCAGCCTGAATGATATAGGATTCATGACCGAAAGAGTTTGCGAAAACGATGTTGCATCCGCGGTCTACGAGGTCAACTGCTGCCTCATAGCACTCATTGGACTCGGGAATGTTGGTCTTGATGATGACCTGATCATCCGAGAGACCGAGATTTGCCTTTGCCTCGTTCATCGCGTCGATGAAGTTGCGGTCGTAGGTCGAGTTCTCGTCGTGCAGGCAGATCATACCGATCTTGAGAGCGGAGTTGTCGTCCGTCTTCTCGTTCGAACAGCCGACCAGAGCGAACATCATTACTGCAACCAGGACAAGCGCAAGTAACTTCTTCATTTGTTTTTCCTCCAAAAATACCATTTTTTATTTTTTCGAGGGGGCTCTCCCTCAAAACATGGTTGATTTAATTATACAGGATTTCCCTGTTTGTTTACAAGTTACATTTTTTACGAAAATTTTACCTGTTTCTTTTGCTTTTTTCACAATTCACACAATCCCCGCCCAATCGTCAAAAAACTGACAAACTTTCGACCGCTTTTTCTGCATTTTTTCGTTGTCAAACGACGCTTTACATGATATAATGGTAGAAATATGTTTTTTCCGAAAGGAACTTATAATAAAAATGAAAGCAAATTTGCCAAGAAAGATCGGCGTCACCGTGCTGCTCACGCTCGTCATGCTGCTGCTGCTTGTCTACAGCGTTATCGGCGTTGTCATGCTCGGTCCGTCCGAATATGCGAGCCGTCTGCTCGTCACCACGCTCATGGAGACCAGCGCGGCGAAGTTCGTACCGAGACTTTACATGAGCGCCGAAGCGGTCGATGCCATCATCGGCAGCGAAGAGGAATCCACCGACCTCGTCGTGGAAAAGGCGCTGATCAAGCTGCCTGAAAAGACCGAGCTTGCCCCCAACGATCCGGACACGCCGCCCGCAGAAACAGACACGGACTGTGACGGCATCGAGATCTCCGACGTGAAGGGCGCGACCTTCTACGGCAAGATGATGGTCATCGACGATCCGACGCGCGTGTTCGTCGGCATCCCGAAGAACGGCTTCGGCGAGGGAAAAAGCGGAATGACTGTGCATGCGATGATCGAACACTATGATGCGATCGCCGGCACCAACGCGGGCGGCTTCTACGATCCGAACGGCAACGGCACGGGCGGTATCCCCGACGGCATCGTCATCTATGAGGGCGAACTGCTCTGGGGCAACCTCGGCAGCTACTACTCGCTGGCAGGCATCGACGGCGACGGACTTCTGCACGTGGGCAAAATGACCGCGCAGACCGCGCTGGACAGAGGCATACAGTATGCCGCCTCCTACGGTCCCGCACTGATCGTCAACGGCACACCGCAAAACGAAAAGCGCGCGCTGGGCGGCGGTCTCAACCCCCGTACCGCCATCGGACAGCGCGAGGACGGCGCCATTCTGCTGCTCGTGGTCAACGGCAGAAGCGTAGACTCGCTGGGTGCAACGCTCGACGACCTTGTCGAGGTCTTTCTCGAATACGGTGCCGTCAACGCCACAAATCTGGACGGCGGTTCCTCCTCGCTGATGATCTACGACGGCGAAAACGTCACGCACAGCGCCTATGTCTACGGCGAACGCGTGGTCTCTACCTCTATTCTGGTCAAAAAGTAAGGAATATATATGAATACGAACGATACGAATACCGAAGTTTTGGAAGCCGAAGCGGTCGAGACCGCAGAGGCGGCACCCGCCGCAGCCGAGACCGCAACCGAAGCTCCCGAGAGTACGGAAGAAGCGGCAGCACCCGAAGTTCCCGAGGGCACGGAAGAAGCGGCAGCGCCCGCCGCACCGTCCGAAAAGCCGCGCATGGCTTTTGGAAAAAAGATCCTGATCTACTGCGCGGCATGGCTGGTGCTGATCGGCGCGGCATGCTCGGTGATGTGGAACATCATGGAGCAGTATGAAGCGGCGCAGCCGTGGTACACCGTGGAAGAATACCTGCACACCTCCACGCAATCGGCGTTTTACTCCGCCCTGCTCAGCGCCTATCCGGACACGCAAAACATATACGAACCCGTCTATGAGATCGCGGGCGATCTTTCGGCAAAATACGGCGGCAGCCTTACATACACAAAGCTGATCCGCGAATACACCTACGAAGCGCCCGTGTATCTCCTGCAGAGCGGCGATACCAAGCTGCTCAAACTTACGCTGACAGGGGGCGAGGAAACCGGTTTCCTCGGGCTTCGCGGCTACCGCGTAAAAGCGGTGGAGCTTGTCGCCTCCGATCTGTTCGACCTGCGCTCCTACGGACTTGTCTTCCCGACGGGTGCTGAGGTCCGTGTCAACGGCAAAGCGCTCTCCGAGGACACCATCGCCGCCGAAAGCTCCTTTACGGCATTCGGCAGCGGAAAGTTTACCGCCTGCATGCTGGAAAACTTCTTTGAGCGCCCCACCGTCAAGGTGGTGTACGACGGTGTCGAGCTGACGGCAAGCGACAGCGATGATTTCATTTTTGACTATCCCGAAAACGAGCTGCGCACCGTGACGATCACGGTGCCCGCCAATGCGATCGTACGCATCGACAGCAAGCGCGTTTCCGACCGTTTTCTGACCGAAAACTCCGCGACCGATCCCGACCGCTTCGGCGCGGTGATCGAGCTCTGCACCTACACGGTGCCGACCGTCAGCGGCGACGGCATCGTCACCGTGACGCTGGACGGCGTCCGACTGCAGTCCGTAGAAAGCGATAACGCATGGACTGCCCTGCCGGATACCGTGAGCTGCACCGTGATCGCACCGAAGGATGCGGTGCTGTACGCCAACGGCAATGCGGTGGACGCATCGCTCATCACCGACGAGGATACCGTCTGGGTATCCGCATTTGAGGGCGTGCGCAATTATCCTGCCGCCGTCACTTATACGCTCACCGATCTCTACACACTGCCCGAGCTGACCGCCACGCTCGGCGACGCGGCACTCACTTTGACCGAGGACGGCGAAAACACGGTCTTCGTCTGCGAAGCGGACGAAACGCTCAAAGAAACCTACACAAAGCAGGCGATCGACTTTATGAACGCCTACCTCTATTACACCACGCAAGGGTATTCCAACACCCGCGCCAACCTCAACGCGGTCAAGGCACACGTGGCAAACCCCAGCCCGCTCTATACCAACCTCGAGCGCTCCTACATCGGCTACTACTACATTGCCCCGCAAAAGATGACGGTGGAGTCCATGACAGTGGACAACTTCATCCCCTACGGCAAAAGCGCCTTCACCTGCGATCTCTCCTACAAGATCACCCTGAAAAACTGGGTGGGCGAGACCACCGAGGAAAACACCATGCGCATCGCCTTTGCAAAGAGCGGAAGAAACTTCGCCCCCGTCAATATGCTGCTTGTAGAAGAATAAGATGCAAAATCCCGCCCGCAGGCGGGATTTTGTTCCTTTACTTGCCGCTCGCGGCAAATATCACAAGTCACTTTCAGTGACTTATATCACACGCCGCAGGCGTATATCACAGATCCGCAGAGCGGATTTATATCACAAAGCAAAAAAAGTGCCTCTCCCGCGAGAGGCACTTTTTTGCTTTATTCTTAATTCTTAGTACGCAACGCCCTGTGCGATCATTGCTTCGGCAACTTTGAGGAAGCCGGCGATGTTTGCACCTGCAACGAGGTTGCCCTTCATGCCGTACTTTTCAGCGGCATTGTAGGAGTTGTGGAAGATGTTGACCATGATGTCGTGCAGCTTTGCATCGACCTCGTCAAAGGTCCAGCTGTAACGCATGGAGTTCTGGCTCATTTCGAGTGCGGAGGTCGCTACGCCGCCTGCATTTGCAGCCTTTGCAGGGCCAAAGAGAACGCCTGCGCTCTGGAGAGCCTCGATCGCTTCGGGCGTGGAGGGCATGTTTGCACCCTCGGCAACAGCCATAACGCCGTTCTTAATGAGGAGAGCAGCCGACTCGCCGTCGAGCTCGTTCTGGGTTGCGCAAGGCAGTGCAACATCGCACTTGATGCTCCAGATGCCGCGGCAGCCTTCGGTATAGGTTGCGCCTTCCACGCGGTTGACATATTCCTTGATGCGGCCTCTCTCGACCTCTTTGATCTGCTTAACAACAGCGAGGTTGATGCCGTTCGGATCGTAAACATAGCCGTTGGAGTCGGACATGGCAACGACCTTCGCACCGAGGGTGGTCGCCTTCTGGCAAGCGTAGATCGCAACGTTGCCCGAACCGGAAACAACGACGGTCTTGCCTGCGAGGGAGTCGTTCTTCATACACTTGAGCATTTCCTCGGTGTAGTAGCACAGACCGTAGCCGGTAGCCTCGGTACGTGCGAGCGAGCCGCCGTAGGTCAGACCCTTGCCGGTGAGCACGCCGGTGTACTCGTTGCGCAGACGCTTGTACTGACCGAAGAGGTAGCCGATCTCACGTCCGCCGACACCGATATCACCTGCGGGAACGTCCACGTCCGCGCCGATGTGCTTAGCAAGCTCGGTCATGAAGCTCTGGCAGAAGCGCATGATCTCTCCGTCGCTCTTACCCTTGGGGTCAAAGTCGGAGCCGCCCTTACCGCCGCCGATCGGCAGACCGGTCAGGCTGTTCTTGAAGATCTGCTCAAAGCCGAGGAACTTGATAACAGATGCGTTAACCGAAGGATGCAGACGCAGACCGCCCTTGTAAGGACCGATCGCGGAGTTGAACTGTACGCGGAAACCGCGGTTGACCTGTACATTGCCGTTGTCGTCTACCCACGAAACGCGGAACACGATCATGCGCTCAGGCTCCACGATACGCTGCATAACGCCGTTTTTCTCAAATTTGGGATCTGCCTCAATAACGGGTTCGAGCGACTCGAATACTTCGGTGACCGCCTGCAGAAATTCTTTTTCGCCGCCGCTGCGCTTTTCTACATCGGCAAGCACGTTTTTCAGATACTGATTTTTAAGCATAATTGTGCTCCTTGCAATTTTTTAAGTTTGTTTGTTTCATTATAGCAGACTCTTATGCGGATTTCAACCCTTTTTTTGCAGTTTTTGCAATTTTTTAATTCAAATCATGCAAAAAAAGCTGTTGCGCAATTTTCGTGTTCGTGCTATTATATTAATATGAAGAAAACCGTTTTTTCATACGCGGGAGGAGGAGACCCGAATGCATCTGGAAGCACTGCAAAAACTGACGCTGCTCGACTACCCCGGCAGGACCGCCGCCACACTGTTTACGCACGGCTGCAATTTTCGCTGCCCGTTCTGCCACAACGCGGGGCTGGTCGTGCGCCCGTCCGAGACAGTGGTGGACGAAAACGAGCTGTTTGCCTACCTCGATAAGCGCAAAAAGCTGCTCGACGGCGTCTGCATCACGGGCGGCGAACCGCTGCTGCAATCGGATATCGCCGACTTCATCCGCCGCGTGCGCGCGCACGGCTACGCGGTGAAGCTCGACACCAACGGCTCCTTCCCGGAAAAGCTCGCCGCGCTGATCGACGAGGGGCTTGTGGACTATGTCGCTATGGATATCAAGAATTCTCCCGAAAAATATGAGGAGACGGCAGGGGCAAAAGGCATCCTCAAAAACGTGCAGGCATCGGTCGCACTCTTGCTGAAAAATACGGTAGACTATGAGTTCCGCACCACCGTCACGGGCAGTCTCCACACCGCAGAGGACATGCGCGCCATCGGCGCGTGGATCACAGGCGCAAAACGGTACTTCCTGCAACC
The DNA here is from genome assembly GCA_017463665.1 of Clostridia bacterium. Lineage (GTDB taxonomy): Bacteria > Bacillota > Clostridia > Oscillospirales > CAG-272 > UMGS902. The sequence continues at coordinate 32,673 of JAFTOT010000029.1, forward strand.
GTTCAAAGACTCGGGCGACCTCGTCTGCGGCAATGCAGATACAAGCAGATTCGCCTGCTCCCCCGCGCACACCGAAGCTCTCCTCGCCGCCGTACAGCCGTTTGTGCCCACTGCACAAGTGCGGGGATAAGTATAATTGTGTCTTTCCCGACTTTGGAAAGTATATGTTAACAACAGGCCCCCTTGCCTAAAGGGGGCTGTCGCCGTACGGCGACTGGGGGATACGTTCCAATATAAACTAACTTCTTAATTTAGCTTTAATTTAGAAGTTAGTTTGCCAAGGAACGTATCCTCCGACGGCTACGCCGCCACCTCCCTTTAGGCAAGGGAGGCTACTACCACCACAAGATATAGTGTTTCTAAACTGTTTTTTGTTCAAAATGTTGTGTTTTTGACTTGACAAGCCGCCCTATATATGGTATTGTATGATCGATGCGAATAATAATCTTATCATACAATATCGACGGAGGACGGCTTTTTTATGTATCATGTCAGAAAGCGCGACAACAAAATTGTGGATTTTGACATATCCAAGATCACAAAGGCGATCGAGATGGCTTTTGAGGCTTGCGAAGTCAATTACCACCCCAGTATCATCGACTTTCTTGCACTGAAAGTCACCGCAAATTTCGAGTCCAAGATCAAGGACGGCTTGATCGCAGTGGAAGACATCCAGGACAGCGTGGAGGAAGTCCTCGTACAGGGCGGCTATGCAGAAGTGGCAAAGGCATACATCCTCTACCGCCGCCAGAGAGAAAAGCTCCGCAACATGAAGTCCACCATTCTCGACTACAAGGAGATCGTGGACAGCTACGTAAAAGACCTCGACTGGCGCGTAAAGGAAAACTCCACCGTGACCTATTCGGTCGGCGGTCTGATCCTCTCCAACTCCGGCGCCATCACCGCAAACTACTGGCTCTCCGAGGTCTATGACGACGAGATCTCGCAGGCACACCGCGACGCGGATATCCACATCCACGACCTCGCCATGCTGACGGGCTACTGCGCGGGCTGGTCCTTAAAACAGCTCATCAAAGAGGGACTCGGCGGCATCTCCGCCAAGATGACCTCCGCACCCGCAAAGCACCTCTCCGTGCTCTGCAACCAGATGGTCAACTTCCTCGGCATCATGCAGAATGAATGGGCGGGCGCGCAGGCGTTCTCCTCGTTCGATACCTACCTCGCTCCTTTCGTCAAAGCGGACGACCTCTCCTATGAGCAGGTCAAAAAGTGCCTTGAGGCATTCATCTACGGCGTAAATACCCCCTCACGTTGGGGCACGCAGGCGCCCTTCTCCAACATCACGCTCGACTGGACGGTTCCGAAGGACATGGAGAGCATGCCCGCGATCGTCGGCGGCAAGGAGATGGACTTCACCTACGGCGACTGCAAAAAAGAAATGGACATGGTCAACAAAGCCTTCCTCGAAATTATGATCGAGGGCGACGCAAACGGTCGCGGCTTCCAGTACCCGATCCCCACTTACTCGATCACGCGCGACTTTGACTGGTCGGACAATGAAAACAACCGTCTGCTCTTTGAGATGACCAGCAAGTACGGCACGCCCTATTTCTCCAACTACATCAACAGCGACATGGAGCCCTCCGACGTTCGCTCGATGTGCTGCCGTCTGCGCCTCGATCTGCGCGAACTGCGCAAAAAAACGGGCGGCTTCTTCGGCAGCGGCGAGTCCACGGGCTCGGTCGGCGTTGTCACCATCAACATGCCCCGCATCGCGTATCTTGCCGAGGACAAGGACGACTTCTACAAGCGCCTTGACCACATGATGGACATCGCGGCGCGCTCGCTCAGCATCAAGCGCAAGGTCATCACAAAGTTAATGAACGAGGGACTTTACCCCTACACCAAGCGCTACCTCGGCACCTTTGAAAATCACTTCTCCACCATCGGTTTGATCGGCATGAACGAAGCGTGCCTGAACGCGCGCTGGCTGCGGCAGGATCTGACGCATGCCGAGGCATACGAATTCACCAAGGACGTGCTCAACCACATGCGTGAACGCCTTTCCGACTATCAGGAGCAGTACGGCGACCTCTACAACCTTGAGGCTACCCCCGCCGAGTCCACGACCTACCGCTTTGCAAAGCATGATATCAAGCGCTATCCGAACATCATCACCGCAGGCGGCGGCGAAAACGGCGCACCCTACTACACCAACTCCTCGCACCTCCCCGTCGGCTACACCGAGGACGTATTCACGGCGCTCGACCTGCAGGACGAGCTGCACACGCTGTATACCTCGGGCACAGTGTTCCACGCCTTCCTCGGCGAGCGACTGCCCGACTGGAAAGCTGCGGCAGCCATCGTGCGCAAGATCGCCGAAAACTACCGTCTGCCCTACTACACCCTCTCCCCCACCTACTCCATCTGCCGCACGCACGGCTACATCTCGGGTGAGCACTTCGAGTGCCCGCACTGCGGCGAAAAGACCGAGGTCTACAGCCGCATCACCGGCTACTACCGCCCCGTGCAGAACTGGAACGACGGCAAGGCGCAGGAGTTCAAGGAGCGCAGAACCTACAACCTCGGTGCAAGCGTGCTGACGCACACGGGCCCGAAAGAAGAATGCACCTGCGAGGCAGCACAAACAGCTCCCGCAGCAGAGGATGCACAGGTGATCCTCTTTGCCACCAAGACCTGCCCCAACTGCAAGATCGCGGCAAAGCTGCTCGACGATGCGGGCGTTTCCTATGAAAAACTCTACGTAGAAGACAACCGCGAGATGGCGACCTCGCTCGGTCTCAAACAGGCTCCCACGCTCATCGTCCGCGACGGTGAGAACGTGCAGAAGTTCGTAAATGTTGTGGGTGTAAGAGAATTCATCGCAAGCAAAGGAACCTTGATCCATGCATGATATCATCATTGTCGGCGGCGGCCCTGCGGGGCTGACCGCCGCTCTGTACGCGCTGCGCGCGGGCAAGCGCGTGCTCGTCATTGAAAAAGGCGGCTTCGGCGGACAGATGACCTATTCGCCGAAGATCGAAAACTATCCCGGTTTCCCGTCCATCAGCGGCAGTGAACTCGCCGACAAAATGGTCGATCAGGTGCTCGCGCAGGGCGCGGATGTCGCCGTGGAGACCGTGAGCGCCGTGATCCCGAACGCGGACGGCACCAAGACCGTCACCACCGACGCGGGCAGCTACACAGCGGGCGCAGTCATCCTCGCCACGGGTGCCAAGCACCGCCTGCTCGGCGTGCCGAATGAGACGAAATTCGTCGGCGACGGCATCTCCTTTTGCGCGGTCTGCGACGGCGCATTCTACGAGGGCAAGGACGTCATCGTGGTCGGCGGCGGCAACTCCGCATTGCAGGAAGCACTGCTGCTCGCAGAGACATCCAAAAGCGTCACCGTGGTGCAAAACCTCGACTTTTTCACGGGTGAGCAAAAGCTCGTGGATCTGCTCACGTCCAAAACCAATGTCACCGTGCGCTTCGGCTGTACGGTCAAGGAATTCGTCGGGGATGACACCCTCGGCGGCATGATCGTGACAGACACGCACACGGGCGATGAAAAAACACTCTTTGCCGACGGCGTATTTGTCGCCATCGGGCTTGCGCCCGAGAATGAAGCGTTTGCCGATGTCGTTCTGCTCGAGGACGGCTACATCGTCGGCGCGGACGACTGCGGCACCACCGCCGAAGGCATCTTCACGGCGGGTGACTGCCGCCTGAAAGCAGTACGCCAAGTCGCCACCGCCGTCTCCGACGGCGCCATCTCGGCACTCTCGGCGTGCGCGTATTTGGATTGTTTACGCGCACACGCGTAAACAGCGATATAAATCCCTTGCGGGATTTTCGATATGTCCGTTGGACGCGATATGTGCCTACGGCACGCGATATGCCCAAGGCGACTCCATCCACCTGCAAAGATAAGCTTTTGGTTCCGTCGCCTTTCGACTACGCCTACGGCGAGTCGCTTTACCGTATTGTGAGGGATTTATCTCATATCGCATTTGCCGTAGGCAAATATATCGAAACCGAGCATCGCGAGGTTATATCGTGCGGCTCTGCCGCATATCGCTTTCGTCTAAGCGGGCGACCACAGTTCGCCCCTACGAGGTGCCGAACAGAATCCGTAGGGGCGACCTGCGTTCGCCCGTTATCCCGCCGCGTCTGGCATATCTCTATAAAAATCCATACCAAAGACCAAGTTCCCACGAACTTGGTCTTTTTCACACACTTTTCACCCGGCGATTCTTGCATTTTCTTTGATATTGTTGTATACTGGAATTTGTGCAAAAATTCAGATAAAAAGAAAGGACACAAAGTATGATTAAACGGCTTGCTGCTTGTGTACGGGAATACAAGCTGCCGGCGCTGCTCACGTTTCTCTTCATCGTGTTTGAGGCGATCATAGAGGCATTCATCCCGTTTCTGACTGCAGATCTTGTCAACAAGATCCAGGCGGGTGCGGATATGAGCGAAGTGTACAAGCTCGGCGGACTCCTCATCGTGATGGCACTGCTGTCGCTGTGCTGCGGCGGTACGGCTGCGGTCACCTGCGCAAAAGCGTCCGCGGGCTTTGCGAAAAATCTCCGCAGCGATATTTTCGGCAAGATACAATCCTATTCGTTTGAGAACATTGACAAATTCTCCTCCACCTCGCTGGTCACACGTATGACCACCGACGTCGGCAACGTGCAGATGGCATTTATGATGGTCATCCGCACGGCGATCCGCGCCCCCCTCATGCTGATCTTCTGCATCATCATGGCATACATCATGGGCGGCGCACTTGCAACCTCGTTTGTCGTCATCATCCCCGTGCTCGGCGGCGGACTCTTTTTGGTCAGCCAAAAGGCGATGCCCGCCTTCCGCAGAGTTTTCCGCAAATACGACCGCCTCAACGAGTCGATCGAGGAAAACGTACGCGGCATGCGCGTGGTAAAAGGCTTCTCGCGCGAGGAATATGAGAAAAAGAAGTTCGGCGCGGCGGCAGAGGACATCTGCGGCGACTTCACCCGCGCAGAGCGCATTGTCGCCCTCAACTCCCCCATCATGCAGTTCTGCATCTACTTCAACATGATCTTTGTCATGCTGGTCGGCTCCAAGCTCGCGATCGAAAGCGGCGGCACCATGATCAACGTCGGTGAGATCTCGGCAATGCTGACCTACGGCGTGCAGATCCTCATGCAGCTCATGATGCTGTCGATGATCTACGTTATGATCACCATGTCGGGCGAATCCATGAAGCGTATCTTTGAGGTGCTGGAGGAAAAGCCCTCGCTCCGAAGCCCCGAAGATCCTCTCACCGAGGTCAAAGACGGCTCCATCGACTTCTCGGGCGTCAGCTTCAAGTACTCGGAGAAGGCGAAGAAGTCTGCCCTCTCCGACATCGATCTGCATATCGCCTCGGGCATGACCGTCGGTATCCTCGGCGGCACGGGTTCGAGCAAGACCACGCTGGTACAGCTCATCCCGCGTCTGTACGACACGACCGAAGGCACCGTCAAGGTCGGCGGCAGGGACGTCCGCAGCTACGACATCGAAACGCTGCGCGGCGCGGTGGCGATGGTGCTGCAAAAGAACCTGCTCTTCTCGGGCACCATCAAAGAAAACCTGCGCTGGGGCAACCCCGACGCGACCGACGAAGAACTGATCCATGCATGCAAGCTCGCACAGGCAGATGAGTTTGTGCAGAGCTTCCCAAGCGGCTATGACACCTACATCGAACAGGGCGGCTCCAACGTGTCGGGCGGACAGAAACAGCGTCTCTGCATCGCGCGTGCACTGCTCAAAAAGCCGAAGATCCTGATCCTCGACGACTCGACCAGCGCCGTCGATACCAAGACCGACGCATTCATCCGCGCAGGCTTCAAGGAATACATTCCCGAAACCACCAAGATCATCATCGCACAGCGTATTTCCTCTGTCATGGACGCAGACCTCATCCTCGTGATGGAAAACGGACGCATCGCGGCAAAGGGTACACACGACGAACTGATGCAAACGAGTGAGATCTATCGCGAGATCTACGAACAGCAAATAGGAGGTGCGGACCATGAATAATGCAAAGAAAAACGCACCGAAGGCGGACATGCGCGTGCTCGGCAGAACACTGAAAATGCTTTGGCAGTGCTATCCCGTGCTGCTCCCCGTCACCTGCGTATGTATCGTATGCTCGGCGATCGTCTCGGCGATCCCCTCGATCTTTACGAAGAACGTGCTCGATGTTATCACCGAGTTTTTGGACGCGGGTTTGACCGATTACGCGGCGGCATCCCAAAAGATCCTGCCGATGATCCTCTTTTTGATCGGGCTGTATGTCACCGCGCTCATTCTGATCGCAACCTATCAGCAGCTCATGGCGTACATGACGCAGGGCTTCCTTTCCAAGATGCGCTGCAAGATGTTTGACGGTATGCAGAATCTCCCCATCCGCTATTTTGACACCCACAAGCACGGCGATATCATGAGCCACTACACCAACGATATCGACACGCTGCGCCAGCTCGTTTCGCAGTCTCTGCCGAGTCTCTTGAACGCAAGCATCATCGTCATTACGGTGCTCTCGATCATGCTGTACTACAGCATTCTGATGACGCTGATCGTACTCGCGGGCGTATGCTTGATGATCTTTGTCTCCAAGAAAGCGGGCGGCGGCTCGGCGAAGTACTTCATCCGCCAGCAGATGTCCATGGGTAAGGCAGAGGGCTTTATTCAGGAGATGATGAACGGTCAGAAGGTCATCAAGGTCTTCTGCCACGAGGAAGAGAGCAAAGCTGACTTTGAAAAGATCAACAACGAGCTCTACGAAGACAGCTACCGCGCACATGCGTTTGCCAACATGCTCGGTCCGATCATCATGAACATCGGCAACATCCTCTACGTGATCTGCGCGATCGTCGGCGGTATTTTCCTGCTCACGGGCGTGCCCAACTTCTCGATCTCGGGCGCGGCGTTCAGCATCAGCATCGTTGTTCCCTTCCTCAACATGACCAAGCAGTTCACGGGCAACGTCAACCAGGTCTCGCAGCAGATCAACTCCATCGTTATGGCGATGGCAGGTGCGCAGCGTATCTTCGGTCTGATGGACGAGCAGCCCGAGACCGACGACGGCTACGTTACGCTGGTCAACGCCAAAGTGGACGCAGACGGCAACATCACCGAGACCGCCGAGCGCACCGGCACTTGGGCATGGAAGCATCCGCACGGCGACGGCACGCTGACCTACACGCTGCTGCGCGGCGACGTGCGTCTGACCGATGTGGACTTTGAATACGAGGAAGGCAAACCCGTGCTGCACAATGTCTCGGTCTACGCAGAACCCGGTCAGAAAGTTGCCTTTGTCGGCGCAACGGGCGCGGGCAAGACCACCATCACCAACCTGATCAACCGTTTCTACGACATTGCCGACGGCAAGATCCGCTACGACGGTATCAACATCAACAAGATCAAAAAGTCGGACCTGCGCCGCTCGCTCGGCATCGTTCTGCAGGAGACCAACCTGTTCACGGGCACGGTCATGGATAACATCCGCTACGGCAGACTGGACGCGACGGATGACGAGTGCATCGCCGCAGCAAAGCTCGCGGGCGCAGACGACTTTATCAGCCGTCTGCCCAAAGGCTACGAGACAGAGCTGCAGAACAACGGCGCCAACCTCTCGCAGGGACAGCGCCAGCTGCTCGCCATCGCGCGTGCAGCCGTTGCCGATCCTCCGGTCATGATCATGGACGAGGCGACCTCCTCCATCGACACGCGCACCGAGGCAATCGTACAGCGCGGCATGGACAAGCTGATGGAAGGCAGAACGGTATTTGTCATCGCGCACCGCCTTTCCACGGTCATGAACTCGGATGTCATCATGGTCCTTGACCACGGCAAGATCATCGAGCGCGGCAACCACGAAAAGCTCATCGCCGAAAAAGGCACCTACTACCAGCTGTACACCGGCGCATTTGAACTCGAATAAAAGAATCGTAAAAAAACCTTGCAAAACCGAATCGGTTTTGCAAGGTTTTTTCTGTGATACATGAAAGGTTAGTGATGTAACGGTGACGAACAACTCTTGTAGGGCGCGACGTCCCCGACGCGCCGTTTTACTGCAGTTCATGCGGCGCGTCGG
>JAFTOT010000025.1 GCA_017463665.1 Clostridia bacterium
AGTGCTTGCTCACTGCCGCTGTGCAAAACATGAAGAAAATTGCAATGTGTTGTTGGAACAACATCACATTGTTTATGCTATTTTTTCAAAAATACAAAGCCTATCTCGATTTTGAGATAGGCTTTGTCAGTAGTCTGAGGTTCGCGGGTGCGAACCTCTTTTTTATTGAATACTATAATTCTTCTTCGTCCTCTGCGGGGGCTTCGTTTACGGTGACGCGGACTTCTTCTACGCAGACATCGTCCACGGCGACGATCTCGATGTGCAGATTCTTGTAGTCAAAGCACATGCCGACCTCGGGGTTCTGCTCGAGCATCTCGACGCACCAACCGCCGACCGTGTTGCAGTCGGATTCAAAATCGCGGTTGTCCACATCCAGCTCGTCGAACATGTCATACACATTCATCTCGCCGAGAACCTTGTATGTACCGTCCTCGTTTTCGGTCAGCTTTTCGACGATCTCGTCGCTCTCATCCCAGATGTCGCCGACGATCTGCTCGAGGATATCCTCCATGGTGACGATACCGAGCGTTCCGCCGTATTCATCCAGTACAACGACCATCTGGATCTGGCGCTCGCGCATTTCTTCCAGCGCAACGGGCAGCTTGACGGTGCTGTGCATAAAGGTGGGCTCCAGCATAACGTCCTTGACCGTGACCGACGTGTCGGACGCATACTGCTTATAGAACTGATTGATGTTGAGAATGCCGACAATGTTGTCGATCGAATCCTTGTAGACCGGCAAACGGCTGTAACGCGAGGAATGGATCACGCGCAGATTTTCTGCGGGCGCTTCATCGATATCCAGCGCGATAACGTCCTTACGGTGGGTAAAGATCTCCGCAAGCGAAATGTCGGAAAATTCAAGCGCGCTCTGGAGCAGATCGCTCTTTTCCTCGTCGATGCCGCCGTCTTCCTCGGCAGTCTCGATCAGGGTGGCGAGCTCTTCTTCGGTGACCGAGTCGTCCGACTTACCCCAGATTTTGGAGAGCAGAGCCAGCAGCTTGGTTACGATAAAAGAGATCGGGGAGAAAAGAATGATGAAGAACGAAAGCGGATATGCAAATGCCAGAACGATGCGTTCGGAATTCTTTTTGCAGACGATCTTCGGCACGATCTCGCCGAACAGCAGGATCAGCACCGTGATGATCGCGGTCGCAATGGCAACGCCGAACTCCTTGCCTCCCGAAAGCTGCAGGGCGATCACCGTAGATACGGAGGATGCCGCAATGTTGACAAAGTTGTTGCCGACGAGCAGCGAGGTCAGCGCGGTTTCAAATTTGTCGCAGATCTTAACGGCAAGCGCCGCGACGCGGCTGCCGTCCTCCGCCATTTTGCGCAGACGCATACGGTTGACCGAGGTATAGGCGATCTCGGTGCCCGAGAAAAAAGCGGAACAAGTGATCAGAATAATAATCAAAATATAGGACATCATTTCTCCAGCTCCTCCTTTGCTTCCTCTTCACTTTCGCAAAGGCGGATGATCACGCCCGAAAGCGTGCTGCCGTCCTCCATCTCGCCTGCCATTACGGCAAGGTTTCCAAATGCAAAGCCCTTGTCTTTTTCCAGCTCGCCGTCCTCAATATTGCCGCGAAGCCATGCTTCCAGCGTCTTTTTCTGGATATCGGCGGGGAGCGTCGCTTCATAACCGATGCGCGCAAATGCATCGCGCACCTTCATCTTCGGGGAGATCTCAAAATAGTTGCCGCCGAGCTTGATAAAGTTTTCATCATACTCGTCGTACTCGTCCCAGATCTCGCCGACAAGCTCCTCAAGGAAGTCCTCTACGGTCGCAACACCGACGGTGGTAGCTCCCTCACGCACGATCAAAAACTGCTGCTTTCCCGCGCTCATTTCGCGGAACAGGTCGTCGATCGCGGCATCGGGTGCTGCAAATTTGGGCGGCATCATCACGCGGCGCAGATTTACATTGCCGCGGCGCACATAGGTGCGCAGGTATTCGCGTACGGAAAGTACGCCGATCACATGATCGATGTCGCCGTTAAACACGGGCAAACGTGAAAAACCGGTGCTTTTTACGGTTTCCAAGATCTTGTCGGGGGCATCGTTTATATCTACGCCGCAGATATCCTCGCGCATGGTCATAACGTTCTCCACGGGCGTCTTGGTAAAGTCTACTGCGTTTTGCAGAAGGTCGGTCTGCTCTTCGTCGAGCGTGCCGCTCTCCTCCACGGTGTCAATGATGGTCTCGAGCTCTTCCTCGGTCATGCGCTCGTCCTGTTCACCGCCGCAGAGCTTGGCGATCAGATTGCTGACCTTGACAAAGATGAAGGCGATCGGCGTGAACAGCTTGATCATAGTCGATAAAGGTCCCGCATATGCCAAAGCGATTTTTTCGCTGTTTGCGTTGGCACAGCTTTTGGGAAGGATCTCGCCGAACAGAAAGACCACTACGGTAGTTACGATCGTGGAAAGCATTTCGTGTCCCTCTCCCCAAATGTCGATCACGGCGAGCGTCGCCAGCGATGCACAGGAAAGGTTGACGATGTTGTTGCCGATGAGGATGGTGACAAGGGCGCGGTCAAAATTGTTTGCAATATGCAATGCCCGTTTGCCCTTTTTGCTTCCGCTCTCCGCAATGTTTTTGAGCTTAATCTTGTTTGCTCTTGCATACGCGCTTTCCGCACTGGAACAAAACGCGCTTGCACAGATGAGCAGTATACAGCAGAGTATTTTTATACTCCCTGCGTCCATGAAAATACCAACTCCTTAATTATAATTTTCGCAAGATATTTCTATAATTATACCATTGACCGCTTTCTTTTGTCAAGGCGAGCAAAAGCGGTAAAAATCAAAGAAAAACGGCGAAAACAGAAGCTTTCGCCGTTTTTTAGAAGAAATCAAACCAAATTTCGCGCAATTCCGAAGAGAATGAGGACGCAGGTCATAAAAATGATCGCAAAGTTCATCCACCGCTGCGGATTCGTGCTTCCGTAACGTACATAGCGCACGATCCACGCGATCGCCACCGCTGCCAAGAGGGGCAGCAGGCAAAATATCGCGGGATTGTATCGGAACGCATCGGCAAAACGGAGGTGCAGCAGTGCCATGCACATGCGGCTGATGCCGCAGGAGGGACAGTCAAGCCCCGTGACCGTTTTGAACAGGCAGGGAATGCCGAATCCGATCTTCGAGATCAGCCATGCATACCCAAGCCCTGCCGCGAGCGCGATCGCCACCTGCAGCAGCACCTGTTTCAGCCGTTTTTGCATGGTTTATGCCGCGAGATTGTTCAGCTCGTTCTGCATCAGCGCCATCGAAACGATCGAGAAGCCGAAGATGCCGAGGATCAGATAGATGATCGGCAGGCTGGTGTCCGCTGCCAGACCGCGTGCAGCTTTGGCTGCACTGACCTGTTCGCCGCCCTTGTAGAGCCAGTACAAAAGGTAGATGCCGCAGGTGACGATCGAGAGCAGAATCACCATGCCGCCCGAGGCAGCGTTTGTATCGCCCGAGGCGCTGCGCAGATCCTCTGTAAGCTGATACAGCCATACGTAGCTGTAAATGCCGCAGGTCACGATCGAGAGCAGGATACATACGGCGATATTGCGGTTGTAACGGCTGCCGGAGCCGCCGTTCACCGTGCCGGTGAATACCGTATCCTGCTGATTTTGATTTTGGCTTTGGTTTTGAGTTGCGGTCGAGTTATCCGCGCCGCAGTTCGGGCAGAATTTGCTGCCCTCGGGGAGCTGTTGTCCGCATTTTTTGCAAAACATGTTGTGTACCTCCTGTAATCTACTTGCTTACCGTGACGATCACGCCGTCCCAGTTGTTGCCCGATATCGTATAGGTCGCATCCGCGCGCAGCGTGATCTCCGCCGCCTCGGTCTCCGCACCGAAGGGAACGAAGAAGACCTCATAGGAAACGCCGTCATACGCGAATGTAAGATGCTTGCCGTCGTAGGGGTATTTGTAGAGCAGCGCGATATACTCCTCGAGGACAAGGTCGTTTTCTTCCATGTACGCGGCGTGTCCGCGTCCGACATAGCGGAAGTGCCAGGGCTCGTATGTGATGCCCGTCACGGTCGTTTTACCTTCGGGATAACGCTCGACAAATCCATATTTCGCAGCATTTTCGTAGATCCAGGAATAGATCGGATCCACTTCGCCTGCGGTGGCGAGCGAATGGCTGATGCCTGTGGCGGTGTATACGTTCATATCAATGGCATAGCCCGAATGATGCTCGCTGTAACCCGGCTGTGCCGCGAGCAGGGAACCCTGTTCCACGCCGTAGGTTTTCAGATAGCTGTCGTAGATCGACTGCTGCTGTTCAAAGGTGCGGCTTGCCTGTGTGATCTGATAGTCGCGGTTGCCCGTCTCGGCATAGTACGCGTCAAACATTGTGTTGAGCGCGTCGAGCGTCTCGCGGTTGAGCTGCAGTGCCGTGGAGGAGATGCGGTAGCTGCCCGACTTGTTGCCGTACAGCGTCACAAGGTCGCTCTCCTGTTCAAAGTCGTAGGCGCGCCCGAGCAGGGAGGAGACCAGAATGAGCGATCCGCGCGATAGCTGTTCCTTTTCGATCAGCACCGTCTGCATATCGGGTGCCTGCGTCTGTATGACGGGGGCTGTGGTGGTCTCGCCCGTTACGACAGGGGCGGCTGTGGTGGTCGGAACCGACGCGGTCGTCTGCGCGGGGCGGTCAACACTGCCGGCGAGACGCACGGCGATCACACCGATCAATGCCCAGACCGCAGCGATCGTAATGCAGAGCAGGATGATCAGAATGATCTTGCCTCTCTTTTTCTTTCGCGCATACTGCCGCTTTTTGGCAGCGAGATGCGCATCCATATCCGGACGAAAATCCATATCTATTCTCCATTCCGCCGCTTGCCGCGGCGCGATCATACAAGTTTTGTTTTTCTCATTTTACCATAAAGACCGCGCGGTGTAAATATCTTTAAATAAAGTTTAAAAAATTTATATGCCTGCGGCTGTGAGGATTTTGTCCTTGACACTCGTGATAAAAGTATATATAATAAAAATGGTATAAATATTGTTTGAATACATACGGAGGCAGTTGCCATGAAGATACAGGAAGGCTATGTCGTCAGAAAGATCGGGACGAAATATTATGCGGTGTCGGTGACACGCGCTGCGAATGACGGTGGGATGATCGCCCTCAATGAGACGGGCGCGTTCCTCTGGGAGCTTTTAAAGGAAGAAACCGACTTGGATACGCTCGTGGCGGCGCTCGTTCGGGAGTATGCGATCGACGAGGCGACCGCGCGGGCAGACGCCGAGACGTACGTCGGAATGCTGCAGGAGGTCGGCGCGCTTGCGTGAGACCGTTGCACTTGCTGATCTCTATCCGCTGATCGCCGATGTGATCGCGGGCGGCAGCAGTTTTCGGCTGTATCCGCGCGGCAAAAGCATGGGACCGATGCTCTGCGAGGGCAGGGATTCGGTGCTGCTCGGCGCCGTGGATACGATCGAGGTGGGGGACGTGCTCCTCTACCGTCGGGAAAACGGCGCGTTCGTACTGCACCGTTTGATCGAGCGGCGCGGCGGCACATTGACCATGTGCGGCGATAATCAGAGCGAGTTGGAATTCGGCATCACGGAGCAGCAGGTGCTCGCCAAGGTCGTCGGCTACTATGTGGGCGAGGAGTACCGCGCGCTCGATTCCGACGAATATCAAAAGTATATGCGCGAGCGCATCCGCCGTTTCCCGTTCTACCGCCGCAACCCGAAGCTGCTTGCCTTTTTGCGCAAGGTGAAGCGTGCGATCATACGATAAATGCAAAAGGAGCTGAACACGATCGTGTTCAGCTCCTTTTGCATTTATCCAGACTGCTGACAAAAAAGGTTCAGAACGAGAGTTCTGGACCTTTTTTAATGCGTGGAAAAATGGTATAATAGAGGAGAAGAAAGCGAATAGGAGCAAGGCGAGATGTATACGGAAAGAAAAAGCAAGCAAAACAGAAT
>JAFTOT010000090.1 GCA_017463665.1 Clostridia bacterium
TGAATATGAGTTTACCGGTACCTCGCACATCACCGTAGAGGGCGGCGATATCGCATCTGTTTACGGCGCGTGCGTCAACGGTAACTATGCCGGCAGCGCAGTGATCAATATCAAGGGCGGTAACATCACGAATGTTTACACCGCAGGCGACGGCTCCCGCCGTCTGAACGGCGATTGCACAGTCAACATCACCGGCGGTATGATCGGCGGTCTGGTCATGAACAACGTTATGGGCAAGACCACCGTAAACTTTTCCGGCGGAGCTATCGGCAGCGCATCGAAGTCTGTCGAAGGCGCTATTGCAGCATTCGTAGTAGACGGCACTGCAACGCTGAATGCAACGCCCAATGTGGATACCAAGCTGATCTCCCTCTTCTTTGACAAGGTCAACTATGTCAGCGCGATCTCCTCGGGCGTTGAGCTCAAGATGACGCTCGGCAAGACCGCGTACACCCTCAACGGCGAGACCAAGACCATGGACGTTGCTCCCATCATCCGCAACGAGCGCACCATGCTGCCCGTACGTTACGTAGCAGAAGCTCTGGGTGCTGAGATCGCTTGGGATGGTGCAACTTCCACCGCAACGCTCAAGACCGCTGACACCGAGATCAAGATCACGGTCGGCGCTAAGGATGCAACCGTAAACGGCAAGAGCGTAGCACTGGATTCCCCCGCGTTCATCGAAAATGACCGCACCTACATGCCCGTACGCTTCGTAGCGGAAACGCTCGGCGGTACCGTAGCATGGGACGGCGCAACCTCCACCGCAACCATCACGAAGTAAACCGTAAAACAAAAAACAGGCATCGAGCCCGGGCTCGATGCCTGTTTTTATATCTTCACTTAATTTCCATATACCGAACGCAGACAGTACGGTTTGTACGGCGAGGTTTGCAAAATCTCGCAGCCGAGGAACCGATCTGCACTGTCGATGCGGTATGCTGCCTTGTACGATTGCAAAAACTTATTGCAATCGGCATAGAATTGCACCGTGACCGTGAAAACGCCGCCCTCGACCGTCACACTTACAATGTCGAAGCAGGGCACCATGTTTCCGCCCTCGGAAGTGATATACAGCTTGCCGGCCTCGATCAACAGTTGTGCGCCGGACATATAGTCCTCTTTTTGCACGTCGGCACCGAATTTTTCTTTTGCCAACGTTTCAAAATCGGCATACAGCAGCTTGCCCGATGCATCCGCGTAGCGCGTGCAGAGGTAATGCTTGAATTGATCGGTCTCCCACTTGCCGTAGTCACAGAAATCGTAGTACAGCGCGGTGGTCAGCCAAGCCGCTATCGTCTCCGTTGCCGCGGAGGACGGAGCGGTGATTGTGCTTTCGACACGCGGGGACTTTACAAAATGCATGCTGCAATCTACCGCGTCGGTCACGATCGTCTGATAGTCGCCGACGGGGATGGTGTCAAGCTCGGATGCCGTCACCGTAAAGTTGAATGCGAGGTCAAGACCGTAGATCTCGGGATCGCGAATGATCTCCCAGTTGCCGAGGTGCACGGTGTTAAACTCGAAATATTCCGAGTCATTTTGGATGAAATTGCGTAAAAACTGCAGGCAGTTGTCCGAAAAGTTGCCGTCGTGGTTGAACGCCTCCCAGTTTTCGAGAGAAGTGATCGTGATGCGCTCATCCTCGGTCACGATCGTGTCCGACGTGTCACCGCTGTTTTCCGCCGCCGTGGTTTCGATGGAGACTTCACCCGGCTTCAGCGTGGGCGTCTCCTCCTTTTTTTCGCAAGAGACGAGCAGAATTGCCGAGCAGGCTGCCAAAATCAAAAGAAATCGTTTCAATGTGGAACCTCCGATAGAAAACTACCCTCAGTGTACCACATTTTCCGCCGCTTTTCAATGCTTTTTGCGTTGCGGTGGCTTTTTCTTTAAATCTCCCGTGGCGGGATTGTTCAGCAGCCTGCCGTCCGCGTCAAAGCGGGAACCGTGGCAGGGACAGTCCCAGGAGTGCTCGCGCGGATTCCACACGAGAGCACAACCGAGGTGCGGGCAGCGAGGTGCCGTCGGGCGCAGGAGCCCGGACACGGCGTCGAAGGCGTTGACCGCGAGCTGCGGGTGCAAAATCGAGCGCGACGGCGAAAAAACCGCAGCATACTCGTTTTCTTTGCCGCAGACGAGGTCGGCGAGCAGCTCTGCCGCCGCCATAGCCGACGTCATCCCCCATTTGTTAAACCCGGTTGCAACATACAGGTTCGGTGTGCGGGCAGAGTACCGCCCCACGTAAGGGATGCCGTCCAGCGTCATGCAGTCCTGCGTTGCCCAGCGGTATGCGATCTGTGCTGTGGGATAATACCGCGCCGCGGCGTCTTCCGCATCCTGCCAGCCGTTGCTTTGCTTACCGGTGCGGCTGCTGCCGCTGCCGATCAGCAACAGGTCGCCGCAGTTGCGAAAAGACAGCCCCCCGTCACCGTCGATATACATGCCGCCGACATCCGCACCGCCGCGCAGGGCAGTTACATACGCGCGCTGTTGATACAGCTTTAAAAAGTAACTGCCGTGCTTGTTGAGCATGGGGAAGTGCGTTGTGATAATAATAGCTTCGGCGCGAATGGTGCCGTGCGGCGTGCGTGCGATGCCGTCTTGCAGCTCGGTGACCTCGGTGTGCTCATAGATGTGCAGATCTTTTGCGATTTCACACAGAAATCGCAGGGGGTGAAACTGCGCCTGTCCCGGAAAGCATACCGCGCCCGCAATCGCAAAGGGAAGAGCCGCGCAGTCGGAAAATCTTGCGGGATAGCCGAGCTGCTCCAGCGCGCGCAGCTCTCGCTCCACCTTGCGCGGATCGTCGAGCGAATAGGCAAAAGCGTCCTTCTGCTCAAAATCGCAGGAGATCGACGCGCAAAGCTCGTGATATCGCGCGAGTGCCGCTTGGTTGGCTTGCAGATACAGCTTTGCCGCCTCCGCGCCGTGGGTGCGGATCAGCTTATCATAGAGAAATCCATGCTGCGAAGTGATCTTCGCCGTGGTATTTTGCGTGACGCCGCCGCAGATGGTCTGCGCCTCGGCAATGACGCAGTTCACGCCGCGGCTGCCAAGGAAATATGCCGTGAGCAGCCCCGCAATACCGCCGCCGACGATCAACACATCGGCGCGAGTGTCGCCTCGAAGTGCCGCAAATCGCGGCATGGAAACCTCCGTCCAGACTGACTTCATTTCTTCACCCCCGAAAGTAGTATGCACCGCAAAAGCAGAATTATAATTTTGATGTAAAGAAAAAGATTTACCGGTGTGTTTAATACAACAACCGGCTGTTGCTTTTTTACAACAGCCGATCGCTTGCATTGGAGCGTGTATTGTGGTAAAATAAGACATACGGAATTTTTACGATCATGACAACGGGTGAATGTGATGCTGAAGGGGTTTTTCAAAAAATACGGCTGGTGGTATCTGCCGGGCATGCTGTTTTTGTTTATCGGCGCCCGACTCAAAACAAGCATACCGAATATACTCGGCAGTGCGATCGACCTGCTTTCGGACGTGGCGAATGTTGAGGCGGGGGAGATCTATACCGTGGCGATCCGGCTGTTTTTTACGGCGGTGGGCGTGTTTTGCTCCGTGTTC
The DNA here is from genome assembly GCA_017463665.1 of Clostridia bacterium. Lineage (GTDB taxonomy): Bacteria > Bacillota > Clostridia > Oscillospirales > CAG-272 > UMGS902. The sequence continues at coordinate 3,583 of JAFTOT010000090.1, forward strand.
GTCTGGCGTATGTGCGTGATCGGCAACGGCAGACGGCTGGAGCGGCATTTGCGCACCGAGTTTTTTAAAAAGCTGCAGTCCCTGCCCGAGGAATTCTTTGAGCGCAGGCGCTCGGGCGATCTTTTGTCCTATGTCATCAGCGATACCAATGCGGTGCGCATGGCGTTCGGCTCGGTGCTGGCGCTGGGCATCAACGGTATTTTGACCGCGCTGTTTTCCATCCTCTCGATGGCAGGGGAGGTCGATCCGCGGCTGGCATTTTTCGCGCTGATCCCCGTGCCGCTTGCGGTTGCCTGCCTTGTGCTGCTCGGGCAGATCGTGCGTCGCCGTTTTAGCCGTGTGCAGCAGTTGTTTTCGGGCATTTCGGGTTTTGTCAACGAGTCGATCATGGGCATCAAGGTGATCAAGACATTTGCCCGCGAGGAAGAGCGGCACGACGCGTTCAACGCCATCTCGGATGAGCTGCGCGATGCCCATGTCAAGCTGGTCAATGCATCGTCGCTCATCTCGCCCACGGTCAGCATCCTTTTCGGTTGCAGCTATCTGATCAGCATTATTTACGGCAGCGGACTTGTGCTGGGCGGCAGCATCACCGTCGGGGACTTGGCAGCTTTTTTGAGCTATCTTGCGCTTGTGCAGACGCCTGTTACGCAGTTCGGCAAGATCATCAACAATGTACAGCGCGGCGTAGCGAGCTACAGGCGCCTCAAAACCGTCATGGACGAGCCGTCCATCCCGCAAAAGGAGCTTGAATTTACCGAGTCGGTGTCGGGGGATATCGAGGTCAAGCATTTGACGTTTCGGTATACCGATGCCGAGGAAGACGCGTTGCGGGATGTCAGCTTTACGCTGAAACAGGGGCAGAAGCTCGGCATTGCGGGCACCACGGGTTGCGGAAAGACCACGCTGCTGAGTCTGCTGCTCAAGTTTTATGAGCCGCCGCGCGGCTGTATCTTCATCGGGGGCAGGGATATTTGTGACATCCCCGCCGCGAACATTCGCCGCAGTACGGGATACGTCATGCAGGACGGTTTTTTGTTCTCGGACACCGTCAGCGGGAATATTTCCTTTTATTCGGGCAGCTCCGAGGGGCAGATCGAGCATGCCGCCGATCTTGCCGATGTAGCGGCGGATATCGTCGGCTTTTCAGACGGGTACGAGACTGCCGTCGGCGAGCGCGGTACGCGCCTGAGCGGCGGGCAAAAGCAGCGCATTTCGCTCGCCCGCGCACTCGTGCGCGATCCCGCGATGCTGTTCCTCGACGATACGCTCTCGGCGGTGGACAATCTCACCGAGGAGAAGATCATTGCAAATCTAAACGGTGTTTTGAAAAGCAAGACCGCCATCATCATCAGCCACCGTCTGTCCGCGATCAAGGATTGCGACTTGATTTTGTATATGGATAACGGCGTTGTCACCGAGCGCGGCACGCATGACGAACTGATGAAAATGGGCGGCAGCTATGCCGCGGCATACAACGAGCAGGCGGAGGTGGACCATGCAGACTAAGAAGCATATCGGCGGGATCCGCGGCTTGGTTTCGTGGATGCTGCCGTACAAAGGCAAGTTTGTCCTCTGCGGCGTCAATGTCATCATTGCCAACATCGCAGAGCTGGTAAACCCGCTGCTCACCGCCATCATCATCGACGATTTTCTTACAAACGGCGCCCGGAGCCGCGGACTCTACTCGATCGCGGGCATCGCTCTGGTCTACTTTTTGCTGCAGATGATCGGCTCGCTCTGCAACATGTACGAAAGCCGACTCATTTCCCGCGTGTCACAGCGTATCCTGTATCAGATGCGCTCCGAGGTATTTGACAAGATTCTGCACATGTCCCTCGGCGAGCTGGATAAAAGCGGAACGGGCAGGCTGATTACCCGCTCGACCAACGATGTCGAGACCATCAACGAGTTTTACTCGGATGTGTTTATCAACCTTTTTAAGGATATCTTCCTCTTGATCGGCATTCTGATCGCCATGTTCGCCGTGGATGCACATCTTGCAGTGATTGCATTCGTCGGTATTCCCATCATCGCCGCGATCGCATTTTCCATCAAGCGCGTGATCAAGGAAAATCACAAGAAGATCAAGTCGCTGACAGGTGCGATGAACGGCTTTCTCGCCGAGAGCGTCAGTGGCATGCGGCTGATCCATGCGTTTTCGGTGATGAAAGAGAAGCTTGGGGAGTTCAAGGCGCTCAATCAGCAACTCTACCGCGCCAATATGACGCAGGTGTTCTTCAACACCATCCTGCGCCCGTCCATGGAAGTTGTCAACAACTTTGTCATTGCGCTGCTCATTGCTTTTTCGTACAACCGCGTTGCGGGCGGCGCGCTTGAAGTCGGTGTGCTGTATGCGTTTACCACCTACGTCACCAAGTTTTTTGCCCCGATCAACGATCTTGCCGATAAATACACCACAGTGCAGTCCGCATTTGTTTCGATGGATCGCATCAACGAGGTGCTCAACACCGAGGACACCGAAGATATGGACGTCGGCGAGCAGTATGGGCGCGTGGTGGGCGACATCGAGTTCCGCGACGTGTGGTTTGCATACAATGCCGAGCAGTGGGTGCTGAAAGGCGTCAGCTTCCACATTAAAGCCGGGCAGAAAGCCGCGTTCGTGGGCGCGACGGGAGCAGGGAAAAGCACCATCATTTCGCTGATCAGCCGATACTACACGCCCCAGCGGGGTGAGATCCTGATTGACGGCGTGAACATCAACGATTGGTGCCTGAAAGACCTGCGCCGCAGCTGTGCGACCGTTTTGCAGGATGTGTTTCTGTTCACCGGCACGGTGCGGGAAAACATCGACATGCAGACGGGGCTCACGGACGATGACATTGTCACTGCGCTTAAAACGGCGCAGGTCGGCGAGTTCTTGCGCCTGCCTGAGGGGCTGGAGAATACAGTCTACGAGCAGGGTGTGAACTTCTCCACGGGTGAGCGGCAGCTCTTGTCCTTTGCGCGCGCCATCGCCGAGGATCCGTCGGTGCTGGTGCTCGATGAAGCGACCGCGCATATCGACTCGCATACCGAAAGCATTCTGCAAAAGGCGATCGACAGCATCAGCCGCCATCGCACCTGCATTTTTATCGCGCACCGCCTCTCCACCATCCGTAGCTGCGACTGCATCTACGTCCTGCAAAACGGCACCATCGCCGAAAGCGGCACGCACGAAACCTTGATGCAGCAAAACGGCCTGTACGCCGAGCTGTCGAAGAAAAAGGATTTCTTGCAGGGAATGTAAGCAAAACAAAGCACATCGCGACGGCGATGTGCTTTGCTTTTAGTTGAACTTGTCGGTTGTTAAATCATATGCATATACACGTTGCTCCGCACCGAAACGGACTAATACGCTGTCTAATGTATACCCCAAACGCTCCAACAATTTGCAGGAATTTGTGTTTGCACTTTGCGTTTCGGATACGACAGAAGAAAGTTGAAGATTTGCACGGCAGTGTGCTAAAACCCATCGCATAGTTTCGGTTGCATAGCCTTTTCCCCAATATTCGGGCAGAAACTGATAGGAGACCTCTTTTCGCACCGCATCGTGGTGCGGCGCAACTGCAATAATACCGATCAAAGCCTGCGTGTCCTTGAGTCTGATCGTATAGTGGATGCTGTCCGCTTCTTCGATCCAAAAATGCAGACGGCGGTATGCATCTTCTTCGGTGAGCGGTCCTCCCAAATAGACTCTGACTTGTTCGTCTGTCAGCAAGCGAAGCGATTCCGAGAAGTCATTTTCCTGTAAAAGCGATACTGTACAACGGTCGGTTTCATAAGAATTCATGTTTTGTTCCTCCATAGTGTCGATTGAAATCGAGATACCATGTTCTTGAATATAGGCTGTGGGAGAACAACTGAACATCAGCATAAACGCTTTGTAAAAAACCGGCATAAGTTTCAAATCCGTAATACAGAATTACATCAATCGCTCGATTCCCGGATTGTATCTCATGCAGGATGCGCAGAAGTCTCTGCTGTTTTATGAAATGTCCGACAGGTTGTCCCACTGTTTGTTTAAAAAGATGGCAAAAATGATATTTTGAATATTTGCTGTGTTTTGCCAATTCTTCTATGGTGATCTCTCGATGCAGATTGTTCTCGATATATCGAATCGTGTCCTCGAATGCAAACATAAGGGATGTACCTTTCCTATAGGATGTATTTATTATAACATGTCAGTAGCGGAAAAACATTTCCTTGGTTGCGAAAGTTATAGAAACGAAATATTTTAGTGAAATCGTTCGCTTGCTCACGGTGAAATCTTCGCTAACGCTCAGGTGAAATCGAAAGCTGACGCTTTCGGTGAAATTAAATCCGTCCACCAACCGCCGCAGCGATTTCACCCGACCGTAGGGAGGATTTCATCTGCGCAGCAGATTTCACCTGTCCGATAGGACGGATTTAGTTGAAAAAAGCACGCGAAAGCGTGCTTTTTTCTGGTGGAGGCGGGGGGAATCGAACCCCCGTCCGAAAATCCCTTGATATAACTTTCTCCGGGTGCAGGACACCTTTATTGTTTCCCTTACCGTACTCCGGTGCACGGGGGTAACGGTTCGGTAGCTTTTTTATTTATGACCGCTTCAAAGCTAAAGGGCGGTGCACATTTACCACTGCATGACGCCGGAGCCAAGGTCGTGGTCCTCCTCGGTCCGACGGGCTGCTTGAAAAAGCAGCGGCACAGCTTACGCTGCCAGTGCTACGTTATTGTTAGCGTTTAATTTTAAGTTGGAGCTTTTTAAGAGGATCCCCGACCTCTACCCGCTTATCATACCTCAAAATCCCCGTCGAAACCTTTACGCCCCCATGGGACGGCACTTTTGTGCCGTGATCTATCGGTAGGTAAATATTTTAACACGCGCGCGGCGCGATGTCAAGTGGATTTCTTTGGCGCAAGGCGCGTGTCCCAGCACCAATCACACGCAAGATCGAGCCATGCGCCGTAGCGATGCTTTTCGATGCAGGTAACTTTATCGCCCGTAGCGCCGCCGTGCGGCCCTTTTTCAAACACATGCAATTCAAACGGAATGTGCAGTTTTTGCAGTGCGGACGCAAACAGCATTGTATTCTCAAAGGGAACAAGCCCATCCTCGAATGTTGTCCAGAGGAAGGCGGGAGGCGTGCTCTCGGTGACGTGCTTTTCCAACGAGAACATATCGCGCAAGGTCTCATCCTGTCTGCCGCCGAGCAGTTTTTGAATCGACCGCTCATGTGTAAGTGCCGGATCACTTGTGATCACGGGGTAGGAGAGGATCAGACCGTTCGGACGAACGGCTTCGGTATCGCCGAAATAGTTTTTGGAGATCTCCTTATCCCAGTATACGCCGACGCTTGCCGCAAGGTGACCGCCTGCGGAAAAGCCGCAGACATACACTTTATCCGCCGCACCTTGCCATGCGGTCAGATTTTCGCGTATGTACCGGATCGCGGTGAGCGCCTCCAGCATGGCAACGGGGAAAGGCGTGTCTTCTACGGTGTAGTGCAGGATGCAGACATTGCATCCGCGCGCGAGGAAACGCATGGCGATCGGTTCTGACTCTCTCTCGGAGGTGAAACTATAGCCGCCGCCGGGCAGTACCAACACGGTCGGACGTGTGCCGACGTTGTATTTTTGTACATCGCCGCTAAGGTTGGGCACGAACACCTGCATATACGGTGCATACGGTGCGTTTTGCGGTTTCGCCACATCAATCTTGGAATAATCGAGTTCAATATTTTTTACTTCGTAAATCATGATCTTCTGTCCTTCATAGCACGGTCAATATCGCGGGAAGCCTGCCGCTTGGCATCCGACTCGCGTTTATCGTATAATTTTTTACCTTTGCAAAGTCCGACCTCGACTTTTACATGCGAACCTGAAAAGTAGAGCGACAGCGGAACGAGAGTGAGTCCATCCTCCTTCACCTTGGAGAACAGACGGATGATCTCGCGCTTGTGCATCAGCAGTTTCTTCGCGCGAAGGGGTTCGCGGTTGAAAATATTGCCTTTTTCATACGGGCTGATGTGCACGCCCAGTGCAAACAACTCGCCGTCCTTGATCTCGCAGTAAGAATCCTTGAGGTTTACTGCGCCCTGGCGCAGGGATTTTACTTCGGTGCCGTAGAGCGCCACGCCTGCCTCGTATTTTTCCAGCACGAAGTAGTCGTGGTATGCTTTTTTATTCTGCGCGATGATCTTGCCGGTCTTTTTTTCCACGGCGCATACCTCCTTTCGGTGTTCCAGTTTATTATACAATGAAAAAGCAGTGAAAGCAAGTATAAATTGTTGTTTACAAACATGCTCTTTCTGTGGTATACTATATTTTAATATAGAAAAAAGATACAGCAGAAAAGGAAACAGGATGAAAGAGTATTTGGAATGCGGAAAAATCGCCAACACGCATGGCGTGCGCGGCGATGTACTCATAGAGTCGTGGTGCGACAGCCCCGAGGTGCTTGCTGCGCTCAAAACAGTATATACCGAAAAAAACGGCGTTTATGCGCCCGTCAAGATGCAAAAAGCATCCGTCTACAAGGGCAGAGTGCTTGCGGCGCTGGAGGGCATTACGGTGCTGGAGCAGGCAGCGGCGCTCAAAAACACGGTGCTGTATGCCGCGCGCGGGGATCTGCCGCTCGGCGAGGGCGCCTATTTTGTGCAGGATCTGCTCGGTTTGCCCGTGTATGAACTGGAAACGGGCGAAAAATACGGTGTGCTGACCGATGTGATCTCGGGTGCGGCCTCCGATCTGTACGAGGTAAAGACAGAGAAGGGGAAGTTTTTGATCCCCGTTGTGCCTGCGTTTATCAAGAAGATCGATCCCGAAAGCGGGATCTATATACAAGCGATCGAAGGGATGTTTGACTGATGCGTTTTGACATTATGACGCTGTTTCCCGATCTTGTGACGGGAATTCTCGGCGAGAGCATCATCGGCAGGGCGCAGAAAAGCGGCGCGATCGAGGTGCATGCGCACAACATCCGCGACTATTCCGAGGATAAGCATCGCCGTGTGGACGATACGCCTTACGGCGGCGGCATGGGCATGCTGATGGCGGCACCGCCGATCGACAATTGCTTTCGTGCGATCTGTGCCATGCAGCCCGAGGATGTGCGCCGCAGGGTGATCTACATGTCGCCGCGGGGCAGCATTTTCAATCACCGAAAGGCGTGCGAGCTCGCGGCATACGATAACGTTGTGATCCTGTGCGGACACTACGAGGGCGTGGATGAGCGGATCCTCGAGGAGGTCGTGGATGAAGAAATCTCCATCGGCGATTTTGTGCTGACGGGCGGTGAACTGCCCGCTTGCATTGTGACCGATGCGGTGGCGCGCCTTGTGGACGGTGTGCTTTCGGACACGGAATGCTTTGAAAAAGAGAGTATTGCGAGCGGACTGCTGGAGTATCCGCAGTATACCCGCCCGTATGAATTTCATGGCAAAAAAGTGCCCGATGTGTTGATCTCGGGGCATCACGAAAATATTGACAAATGGCGGCTTGCGCAGTCGATGGAATTGACGAAGAAAAATCGCCCCGACCTCTATGCGGTCTGGGAGGCGGCGCATCCGCCCGTGGAAAAGAAGAAAAAAGCAAGGCGGAAAGGAGAAGAGGCGTGAAAAGCGGATTTGGAACATGGCTTTCGGGCTTTTTGCAAGGCAGCGCGATCATTCGCGGGCTGGACAAACTCGGCGGCTTTCTCTATAAAAAGCTTGGGCAGGGCGCATACAGCTTTGCGTTCGGCTCGTACGACACGATGTGCGAGACCTTTGAAGACAGCGCGATCGGATCGCGGCAGAGAAAAAAACGCGGACGTGTCAGCCGATTCTTGGCATCCAATATTGAGGAAAGCGTATATGTGACCGCAACTTCTTCAATGATGCGTTATCTCAGCCGACTTTCGATGCGTGTTATCGGCGTATTTTTGATGTCGGCGGGATTCTACTCACTGCTCGCACAGCTCATTTTGTACCTGTTGGCACCGAGCGATCAAACGCTCCTGTACGGCGCGATTTCGGTTGCGATCATTCTGCTGAGCATTCCGTTTTTGTTTTCCAAACGGGCGCTTTGCAGCGTTGTGTATGACAGTGCGGTATTCGGCAGGATCGCGCGGGATTTCTGTGGCTTTCGGCAGAGGAGCTTCCGCGTGGAGGATAAGCCGACAGGACGTAAAAATGCGGCGTTCATTCTGGGATTGCCGTTCGGTATTCTCTCCTGCTTCATCAATCCCGCTTGGGTGCTGATTCTCATGCTCGGATTGATCTTTGCATACATTATTTTGTTAAACCCGGAGTGCGGCTATCTTTCGATCTTGCTGATCCTGCCGTTTTTGGTGGTACTGCCGCATCCGAGCATCTTGCTGGCACTGCTCACGATGTACACTTTCGCTTGCTTTGCGATCAAAGCGATTTTAGGCAAGCGATCCTGCAAGTTTGAACTGCTGGATGCGTTGGTGATCAGCTTCATGGCGGTCATGCTGCTCGGCGGTTTGATCTCCTACGGCGGTATGCAATCGATCAAGGCTGCGTCTATCTATGTGATTTTGATGCTTGGCTATTTCTTGACGGTGGGACTGGTCAACACCAAGGATATGCTGAAAAAGTCGGCTGCGGTACTTTGTGTATCTCTGCTTCTGGTTTCAGTATACGGTTTGTATCAGAATTTCACCGGCAATATTTCCGCAGAGTGGATCGACACCGAAATGTTTGAATCGATCGGCGGTCGCGTAGTTTCCACGTTTGAAAACCCCAATATGCTGGGGCTTTATCTGATCCTGCTACTGCCTTTGCTTGCGGCGGAGATGATCGGAGAAAAGAATTGGTGGAAAAAGCCGCGGTATATTCTCACGTTTGCAGCCGGTGCAGCTTGTTTGATCTATACATGGGCGCGCGGTGCGTGGCTCGGCTTCCTGTTTGCCGCGGTCGTCTTTTTGCTCATGTGGAACAAGCGCACGATGGGCGTACTGATGGCGGGGATTCTCGCACTGCCTATGTTGATTCCGTATCTGCCGGCAAGTATCGTTTCCCGCTTTTCGAGCATCGGCGATCTTACCGATACCTCTACCAATTACCGCGTGTACATTTGGCGCGGCAGCACCAAGATGGCGGCGGACTATGCGCTGACGGGTATCGGCATCGGGGAAGACGCATTCAACCGTATCTATCCGTATTATTCGTTTGCGGGCATCGAAAAAGCACCGCATGCGCATAATCTGTTCTTGCAGCTGTTTATCGAGGTCGGCATTTTCGGCTTTATCATATTCCTTGCGCTTTTGATCTGCCTGTTCCAATGCGGTTTTTCGATTGCAAAGCACGGTGCAGACAAAGAGGTGCGGCTGATCGGCTGCGGCGCACTTTGCGGTGTGTTGGCGGCACTGGTGCAGGGTATGACCGATTATGTTTGGTATAACTATCGTGTGTTCTTTGTATTTTGGTTGGTGATCGGATTGGTTGCCGCTGCACGGCGGATCGATCATGCCGCGCGGCAAAAGCATATGTACGAAAGCAGCGCATACAGCGTAGACTTAACATTGGGGGAAGACTGACATGACAGAAGAAAAAAGATCGTTTCGGATCAATATCGTGGATGTTTTGATCACGATCGTGATCGCATGTGTGATCGCGGTGGGCGCGATCATGATCGCAAACGCTTTCGGTGTGGATGCATCCACGGATAAGGAAAGCCTGACAGTAGAATATACGTTGCAGTTCAACGGCTTGCAGCCCGAATTTGCCGAGAAGGTACAGGCGGGTGATGCGGTCGTCGAGGCGGCTAAGCGTCTTGGTCTCGGTACGGTAGTATCCGTGCAGAGTGAGCCGTATACAAAGGATGTATATAATGAAGAAACCGGTATGATGCAGGTGGCAGAGCATCCCGATTATGTCACTGTTTATATCACAATTGCGGCAGACGGCTATACATCGGATGAGATGTATTATGTCAACGGCGTGAAGATGGCAGTCGGTACGGGTATCAGCATCCATACCAAGAACTTCTGCGGTACGGGCTATGTCAGCGAAATGCTGGTTAAGTGAGGAGAGAAACGATGAGTAAAAGAAAACTTCGTGTAAATATCCTTGATTTCCTGATCGTGGCTGCGGTGGTGCTTTGCATCGCGGGTGCACTTCTGCGCGGCGGTGTGAAAAGCACGGATGAAAAGCTCGAGACGCAGACTGCCGTGATCACGTTCAAGGTATCCAATGTGCAGAGCGCATCGCAATACTGCTTCCGTGACGGTGACAAGATCTACAGCCAGTCGCTTGGCTGTGACATGGGCAGGATCGTCGGCGAGATCACGGCTACCCCCTCGGTATACTATTACGAGCAGAACGGCGAGATCTTCAAAGCGTATTCCGAGGCAGGACGTGTGGATCTTGTCGGTACCTTTGAATGCGTGGGACAGATGAGCGAGAGCGGCTTCTTGATGGGAGGTACACAGTATATTGCGCCCGGTATGACCACCTACGCCTACCTGCCGAATATCAACGTAAATATCCTGATTACCGATATTACGCTCAAATAATGCTTAAAAAGTATTGAAAATTTAAAAAATATTGAAAAGTGCTTGCATTTTTTTAATGGATTTGCTATACTAAATTACAGTAATATACGCATCATTGTGTACTTATGTACCTTTTTTTGGAATGAAGGAGCGATTTTCTGATATGATGACGCAAGAAGTTACAATTACCAACAGTGTCGGTTTACATGCGAGACCTGCAACCTTCTTTATCCAGAAGGCAAATTCTTACAAGAGTTCGATCTGGGTAGAAAAAGACGATCGCAGCGTAAATGCAAAGAGCCTGTTGGGCGTTCTTTCCCTTGGTATCGTAAGCGGTATGACCATTACGTTGGTTGCAGACGGTTCCGATGAGGAAGAGGCGATTGCGGGACTCAAGGAGCTTATCGAAAACGGTTTCAACGAATAAGCAAAAGGGTGATTATTGAATGGCGGGCATAACGATATTCGTTGTGGTCGCCTTTCTTATTTTGCAGGAGGCTGTATGGCAAAAGGAGCAGAAACCCGCGAGGAGCGCACGGCGCGCCTTTTGGAGAAGGCGAACTCTCTGCCGCTGCGTCCCGGCGTTTATATTATGAAAAACGCATTCGGTGAGGTTATCTACGTCGGCAAATCGCGAAAACTGAAAAATCGCGTGTCGCAGTATTTTCAAAACAGCGAAAAGAATATCAAGACGGAAAAAATGGTGGCGGCGGTACAGGATTTTGACTTTTTCCTGTGCGACACCGAGATGGAGGCGCTCACGCTGGAGAATGTTCTGATCAAGGAGCATTATCCGCGCTACAATATCAATTTAAAGGATTCCAAAAGTTATCCTTATATTAAGGTGACAACAGGTGAGGAATATCCGCGGCTGGTCGTTACACGCACTCGCGGAGCGGACCGCGCGAAGTATTTCGGTCCGTATTCGGGAGCGAGCGTGGCATATAATATCGTGGACACGCTTTGTAAAACGCTTGGGATCCCGAACTGCAAGCGCGTCTTCCCGCGAGATATCGGCAAGGAGCGTCCCTGCATGTATTACCAGATCGGGCAGTGCATGGGTGTGTGCCGCAAGGGAAGCGTAAAGGAAGAGTACGACGCCGCTGTTTCGGCAGCGCTTCGCGTACTCGGCGGCGACTTCGCTCTGGCGAAAGATGAGCTGGAAAAGCGCATGTATCACTGCGCCGAAACGGAAAACTTTGAGGCGGCGGCAAAATGCCGTGACAGCATCGCGGCGCTGGAGAAGATCTCCGAGCGTCAGAAGGTGGTTTCTTCCCCCAAAGCGGAGCAGGATGTGGTCGCGTTGTACAGCGATGAAAAATGCAGTGTGATCTCGGTGTTTTATGTGCGCGGCGGCATGCTCGTGGATAAGGGCGAGTATGTTTTTTCCGCCGATGAGATCCTTTCGGATGAGGATATTCCGAGCTTTCTTTGCGGATTATATTCCACGCGTGAGTATATTCCGCGTGAGATCCTTTTATATAATGATACGGATGCCGAAAGTATTGAGGCGCTCGCGGCGCTGCTCAGCGAAAAGGCGGGAAGAAAGATCAGCGTGCATCGTCCGCTGCGCGGCGAACTGAAAAAGCTGTGTGAAATGGTGCGTGACAATGCCGCAGAGAAGGCTGCCAAGTTTGCACAGGCGAGTGAACGCGACAATAAAATGCTGGCGAAGCTCGCGGCGCTGCTTGCACTGCCGAGTCCTCCCCAGCGTATAGAAGCATACGACATTTCCAACCTCGGCAAGGAGCATATCACGGCGGGAATGATCGTTGCCGAAAACGGAAAACTGAAGAAAAAAGAATACCGTTCTTTTTCAATTCGTACAACCGACGGCATCGACGACTACGGCGCTATGCGCGAGACGCTGTCGCGCCGCCTTGCGCATCTTGCGGATGAAGAGGGAAGCTTTTCGCATCGTCCCGATCTGATTTTACTGGACGGCGGTGCGGGGCACGTCGGAACCGTGCGCGCACTGCTCCGCGAACTGGGCATCTCGATCCCCGTATACGGCATGGTCAAAGACGAGCACCACAAGACGCGTGCGCTGACCGATGGCGAGCGAGACATCAGCATCGCCCGTGAGCAGAGTGTATTTGTTTTTATCTACGGACTGCAGGAAGAGGTGCATCGCTATGCGGTCAGCCGTATGGACAGCGCCAAGCGGAAGACATTGAAGCGCTCGGTACTGGAGGATGTCCCCGGCATCGGTCCTGCGAAGGCAAAGAAGTATATGAAGGCTGCGGGAAGTCTTACCGCGCTGAAAGGCGCGGATATCGGCAAACTCGCCGAATGGGGGATCCCGCCCAAAGATGCTGCGGCGATCGTGGCATATTTTCATCAAAAACAGGAGAATGACACATGAGAATCATTACGGGTACTGCAAAAGGTACAAAGCTCTTTACACTCGAGGGGGATGCGACGCGCCCGACCTCGGAGCGCGCAAAAGAAGCGCTTTTTTCTATGATACAGTTTGAAATCGAGGGGCGGCGGGTTCTGGATCTGTTTGCGGGATCGGGGCAGCTCGGACTGGAGGCGATCAGCCGCGGAGCCGCGTACTGCATGTTTACTGATGCTTCGGCGGACGCGATTGCCATTGTTCGCAAAAATATTGAGAAAACCCGCTTTTCCGAACAGACAAAGACCTTGATCACGGACTACCGCAGCTTTTTGCGCAAATCCGCAGGACGTGAGGGATTTGACATTATTTTTTTGGATCCGCCCTATGCTTCGGGGGCGCTGACGGATGCTTTGCTGCGTCTGTCGCGCACCAAACTGATGAAGCGCGGATGCCTGCTGGTGTGCGAAAGCGAAAACGAGGATATGCGCATCTTTGAAAAAGAGCCGCAGCTCGCCGAGATGTATACCTCCGTACGGCAAAACGGCTACGGCAGAGTGCACATCGAGCTGCTGACGCCCTCCGAAAACTATTTTGCAAAGAACGAGGCAGAAGATGAAACATAAACTGGCACTGGTGACAGGCAGCTTTGATCCGATCACCAACGGACATGTCGATATCGCGCGCCGTGCGGCAGCGCTCTTTGACCAGGTGATCGTTTTGGTGGCGCAGAACGCGGAGAAGCAGTACATGTTTACGGCGGTCCAGCGCGCGGAGATCGCAAAAGCAGCGCTCGCCGATATTCCGAATGTCACTGTAGAAACTTGCGATGGTTATGTCGCGGATTTTGCCAAGGCTCGCGGTGCCGATGCGTTTGTGCGCGGTATTCGCGGCGGTGCGGATGTTACCTACGAGCAGACGATGGCAGATGCAAATTTTTCGCTTTGCGGTCTGGATACCGTACTGCTGTTTGCCAAACCCGAGTACCATACGGTGAGTTCCACCGCTGTGCGGCGTTGCCTTACAGCGGGGCAGGGCGCGGAGGAGATGATGCCGCCTGCGGCATTGCAGCTCGCGCGATCTTTTTTGGAGCGGCGGCAGGGATAGCTTTATGAGAGTCGAATACATCGCGTTTTGTCGTTGATCGTGTTCGGCTCTCTTTCTTTTTAAACGTATTCGTTCTGCGCGGGATGAACAAACAGGTTTGATTTATACGAATAGATGTGTTGTTTTTGAACAAACATCTTGATTTTTTGTATTCAATTCAAGATGCGAATGGTGTATATTTATGTTGAGCGATGGATAGTTCCTCGCGATTACAGGATGATTTGATTTCTACGGAGGTATGCACTATGAAAAAACTTTTGACCATCGTAATTGCATCGATCCTGCTCGTATGCGGCATGGCTATGACCGTGGGTGCGGCAGAATATGTGTATTACGAAAATGACTTCTCGGATCCGAAAACACTTTCCGATTTTACACAGTATCGCGGCGAATGGGATATTGTTGACGGACAGTTAATGCTGGTTGGCATGGGCGATGTTGATGACCTGAGTAAATTTGCGTTCATGCTGTACACTGCGGATCCTGCTGTTATGAATCTGACCGACTATATTGCAGAAGTGGATCTGACCAATACACAGTCTGCGGCTGCTTTGCTTTCTCGTTGCGATATCACGCAGGCACAGGGAGAAACGGCTGACGGCTGGTACGGCTACATGGCATTTCTCAGCAACAACGGTACTTTGAGTGCGTTCGGTCGCGGCAACGGTCTTGGCGCATATGCGGGCAATTTGCACGTCAGCTCGGCGGTTACCGCCCCCGGTTCGAATCTGCATCTCAAGGCAACCTACCAGGGAACGCATATTACATATGTAATGTCGGATCTGAATACCGGCAGTGAGCTGTACACGATCGAGTTGGATAATGATGAATGGGCGTACGGCTCGTTTGGTTTCCGTGCTGCGATCATGCAATCCGGTTTGACTAACCTTGGCGTTCTCGGCTTTGACAATCTCAAGATCACTGCTATCGGCGAAGTCGGCGATTGGCTTGCAGCGGGTAAGTCTCTTGCGGATTACAAGCCCAGCGTTACCTCGAATGTTATAGTTCCCAAGGTTACCGAGGCAATCGAAGTAACCGTTCCCGAGGTCGTAAAGGTGGAAGCTTCTAAGCTTGACGTGACCAAGACGGAGTATGTATTCTACGAGAATGACTTCTCGGATCCTGCTACGATTGCGGATTTTACGCAGTATCGCGGCGATTGGACGATCAAAGACGGACGCTTGTATTACAGCGCGGTAACCACCGGCTTTGAAGCGACCAGCAACTTCGCCTTTATTCTGTATTCCGGAAATCACGATGCAAATCTGCTGCAGAATTACACATTGGAAGTCGATGTATACAATTCGCAGACGTCATCCGGCGTGATCACGCACGCTGATCTGTCGCAGGCGGACAGTGATACCGCGAACTCTTTCTATGGATATGTTTCTTTCATTTCCAATGACGGTACCAAGGGTGCGACCGGTTATTGCGATTGGCAGGGTGCCTGGGGTGGTAACTTGGCAGTCGGCGAACCTCTTCTGAATCCCGGCGGAAATTATCACATTAAGGTCGAGTGCGCAGACGGTATGATGATCTACACGATCACCGCTGTCGGCAGTGACGACGTCATTTG
This sequence comes from Clostridia bacterium, assembly GCA_017463665.1. Taxonomy (GTDB): domain Bacteria; phylum Bacillota; class Clostridia; order Oscillospirales; family CAG-272; genus UMGS902. The sequence continues at coordinate 19,085 of JAFTOT010000090.1, forward strand.
GACGGATACACAGGTTGCTGCCGAATGGCCGGCAGGTTCTTTCGGCTTCCGCATGCGTGTGGCTATGGACAGCCTGGTTTCGCTGGATAATACCGCATATGACAACCTCAAGGTTACGGTATATGGTGAAGAGGCGGTTCTCTTGAATGCAGGCTATCATCCCAACGCAGAGATCGTTGGTACGCTCGATCTTCCTGCCGAGAGTACCGCAGCTCCTGTTGAGACTACTGCAGCTCCTGCTGAGACTACCGTAGCTCCCGTAGTTACTACCGAGGCTCCCGCAGTTACCACTGCTACTCCTGTAGTTACTACCGCTGCTCTTGCAGTTACCACCACAGCTCCTGTGGCTACTACCGAGGCTCCTGTAGTTACCACTGCTGCTCCTGTAGTTGCCACTACCGCAGCGCCCGAGACCACCGAGGCTCCTGTGGCTACCACTGCTGCTCCCGCTACTACCACTGACGCTCCCGTTACTACTGTTGCTCCTGCACCCACGCAGACCGAGGGCGGTGTAAATGTCGGCTTGATCGTCGGCATCGTCATCGCAGTTGTTGCGGCGGTTGTAATTGTGGCGGTTGTTTCCAAAAAGAAGAAAAATTGATCAACATTAACAAACAAGGCTGCATGATTTCATGCAGCCTTGTTTGTTTTGTTTAAATCGCGCGTGAGAAAATATACAAAGTGAACAAATTCTGCAAACTTTTTTCTCAAATATTTATTTTTTTTGAATGGAATATTTAATTTCCGTATTTACTTTAACCACAAAATAGTGTATATTGGAATTGTAATATATTCAAAATGTACGGAGGTATGTACAAATGAGAAAAATTATGGCAATTGCAGTTGCTACCATTCTGCTCGTTTTCGGTATGGTTATGACTGCGAACGCGGCGGAGCATGTGTACTACGAAAATGACTTTTCGAGTGCAGATTCTCTCGCGGATTTCACCCAGTATCGTGGTGAATGGGGCATTGTTGACGGACAGCTGATGCTGACCGGCATGGGTGATCTGGATATGAGCGCGCAGGCATTCCTGCTGTACACCAAGGATCCCGGCGTTATGAACCTCACCGACTATGTCCTGGAAGTGGATATGCTGAATATCCAGACGCAGGCAGGTCCTTTGCTTCGTTGCGATATCACGAAGGCAAACAGCTCTACTTCTAATGCTTTTTACGGCTATCAGATGTTCCTGAGCTTTACCGGTACCAAGCCCGCTATCGGTCGTGCAGATGCTTCCGATGGTTGGAAGGGTAATCTGCATGTTGGTACGGACGTAACCGCTCCCGGCTCGAATCTGCATCTCTACTGCAAAGTTGAGGGTAAGAACCTTACATACATCGTAACCGACAAGGATTCCGGTACTGAGATCTTCAACCATACTCTCGAGAACGATGAGTGGGCACTTGGCTCTTTCGGTTTCCGTGCAGTTATTATGAACAGCGGTATTTTGAACGTCGGTATTCTCGGCTTCGATAACCTCAAGGTTACCGCTATCGGCGAAGTAGGCGATTGGCTCGCAGCAGGCAAGTCCCTTGCAGATTACAAGCCCGGCGTTGAGAACAACGCAGTTGTTGTTGCACATACCGATGCGATCCAAGTAACTGTTCCCGAGGTCGTTAAGGTTGAGTCCTCCAAGCTGGATGCAAGCAAGAACGAGTATGTATTCTATGAGAATGACTTCTCGGATGCTGCAACCATCAGCGATTTCACCCAGTATCGCGGTGAGTGGACCATCAAGAACGGCGGTCTGTACTACAGTGCAACCACTTCCGGTTTTGATGCAACCTCCAACATGTCCTACATTCTCTACTCTGCTAACCATGATGCAAACCTGCTGAAGAACTATACCGTTGAGGCGGATATCTGCAATGCACAGACTGCTGCAGGTATCATCTCGCATGCAGACTTGTCTCAGGCAGCAAGCCGTCCGAATGGTAACTCTTTCTACGGTTATCTTTCCTTCATTTCCAACGATGCTACCAAGTTTGCAGTTGGTTATTGCGATTGGCAGGGTAACTGGGGTGGAAACCTGGTTGTCGGCGAGCCTATGGCAAATATCGGCGGTAACTATCACATCAAGGTTGCATATGCAGAGGACGGCACGTTCACCACGACCGTTACTGCTGTAGGCAGCGATGAAGTTATGTGGACGGATACGCAGGTTATTTCCGATTGGACCGCAGGTTCCTTCGGTTTCCGTATGCGCGTAGCTATGGATGCTGCTGTTAACCTCGACACGGCTTATTGGGATAACCTCAAGGTTACCGTATACGGCGAAGAAGCAGTTCTCTTGAACGCAGGTTATCATCCCAATGCAGAGATCGTCGGCACGATCGAGATTCCTGCTGAGACCACTGCTGCTCCTGCAGTTACTACCGCAGCTCCTGTAGAGACCACTGCAGCTCCTGCTGTTACCACGGCGGCTCCTGTAACTCCCGCAGTTACTACCGCGGCTCCCGTAGTTACCACCGCAGCTCCTGCAGAGACCACTGTTGCTCCCGCAACTACCACTGCCGCTCCTGCAGTTACCACCGGCGATGTTGCAGTTACCACCGCAGCTCCCGTTGCTACTACTGAGGCTCCCGTAGTTACCACTGCAGCTCCTGTAGAGACCACTACCGCAGCTCCCGAGACCACTGAGGCTCCCGCAGCTACCAGTGCTCCCGCTGCTACCACTACCGCTCCTGCTGCTACGCAGACCGAGGGCGGCGCAAATGTCGGCTTGATCATTGGCATCGTAGTCGCAGTTGTCGTTGTAGCTGCAATCGTTGCAGTTGTTCTCAAGAAAAAGAAGAACTAATTAAACATTAGCCTAAAAGCACTGCATGGTTCCATGCAGTGCTTTTGTTATATCAAGTTGTGTCCGTCTTTTGATTTATGATCGAAGTGTTGAAAAGTGGATAGAAAACGCCTCCGAAAACGCGCCCTGAACGAAGTTTGGGGTGCGTTTTTTTATGTTGGAGCAGTGCAGTGGGGGACGATCCCGCGAAAAGGGGAGTTTTGCTTTTTTTTTCTTTCTTTATTTTAGTACAGAAAACTCGGTTTTTTTAGAAAAAGTATTGCAATTTGGAAAAGATTCCTTTATAATAAAAGCATAGGTGGGGAAAAGTGGGTGATTTTCTCATCAAAGTGTTGGAAAAAGGGGGATGAGCGGCGTGGAAAGCAAGCAGACGTTCGTTGGCGAATATCGCCATTCGCTTGATGCAAAGAACCGCTTGTTCATTCCTGCTAAGTTCCGCGAACTCCTTGGCGAGAATTTTGCAATTTCCCGCATTAACGAAAAATGTCTTCTTCTGTTTTCCGAGGAAGAATGGATCCGCTATACGGACAAGCTGCTCAACGGTGTCCCCGCGGATACAAAGCGTATAGCCCGCAAGGTCTTTTCCAAAACGACATATGCAACGCCCGATGCGCAGGGAAGAGTGATCATTCCCGCTAAGCTTTGTGAGCTTGCCGAGCTGCAAAAAAATGCAGTGATCGTCGGTGCCGGCAATCATGCCGAGATCTGGTCTGAGGACAACTGGGATGCACTGGAAGCTGAACTCAGCGACGAGGCACTTGCAGAGACCTTCAATGCTCTCGGATTTTAAGGTGGTAAGCGATGGAAGAAGTAAAGTTTTCACATGTTTCGGTGCTGCTGCCTGAATGCATCGAGAATTTAGATATCAAACCGAACGGTATTTATGTAGACGGTACGACGGGCGGCGGCGGACATTCGCTCGAAATCGTTAAGCGCCTGACGGACGGCGGCAGGTTGATCTGCATTGACCGCGACACGGATGCACTTGCAGCGGCGGCAAAGCGGCTGGAGCAATATGCAGACCGCATCACCTTTGTGCACAGCAATTATTCCGAACTGGATGCTGTGCTGCGCGACCTCGAAATCGACACTGTGGACGGGGTCTTGCTTGACCTCGGCGTTTCCTCCTATCAGTTGGATACCGCAGAACGCGGTTTTTCCTATATGCAGGATGCGAGACTGGATATGCGCATGGATCAAGAGAGTTCGCTCAGTGCCTACGAAGTCATCAATGAATATTCAGAAGAAGAGCTTCGCCGGATAATTTACGAATACGGTGAAGAGAAATTTGCCAAAAACATTGCGGCAAACATCGTAAAAGCACGCGCCGAAGCGCCGATCGAAACGACCTTACAGCTCTCGGAGCTGATCAAGTCCTCAATGCCTAAAGCAGCAAGGGAAGGCGGGCATCATCCCGCAAAGCGAACCTTTCAGGCGATCCGCATCGAGGTTAATGCTGAGCTCACAGGGATTCCGCCTGTAATCGAGGCTGCCGTTTCCCGCATGAATGTAGGCGGTAGGCTCGCGATCATCACCTTCCATTCGCTGGAGGACAGAATTGTAAAACAAACCTTTGCAACGCTTGCAACCGGATGCACCTGCCCGCGGGAATTTCCGGTTTGCATTTGCAATAATAAACCGAAAATTAAAACCGTGTGTAAAAAACCGATCACGGCGAGCGATGCAGAACTGGAGGTCAATCCCCGTTCAAGAAGCGCGAAACTCCGTGTGGCAGAGAAACTTTAAGTTGGGGGAACAAAAATGGATATGCAGAATCAGAGTACATTTCAAAACGGCAGATATACCACTACCGTCCGTGATGTCCTGGTAGCAAAAGCGATTCAAAACGGATATAATCCGTTTTGCAGAAGCACAGATGCAAATGCGCGTAAAGTCACTAAGGAGATGCGCGCAAGAGTACAAGGCATTTCTATCCCCAAGACCGCAGTGGCACCCGCTGCGAAGAATCAGACTGCGGTTGTACGCGAGCTGAAAGTAGCTCCGGTACGCCGCGAGAATATGGCGCACAGAGAAGTGGTCGCTATTGAGAATTTTGAGTTGGTCAGACGTAAAAGCCCGTCGTTCTCGCTCGGCATGCTTGTTTCTGTGATGGTTACCGCGATGGTTCTTGCCATAGTCGTGTTCAGCGGATCGCTGATCAACGAAGAAGCGCGCCGCTATTCCGATCTGATAAACACGCTGGAAACTCTCGAAGCGGAAAATGCGACGCTCACGCTCGAACTTGAAGAGAAAAACGATCTCACGGTGATCGAGGATATTGCAAAGAATGAACTTGGCATGGTCAAGGTTGCTGAGGCGGAGCAGAAGTATATTTCGCTTGCCGACGGCAATTCGATTCAGACATATACTGCGGAAACAGAGGATACTTCGGTAACCTTCCATATGCTGAATGCTTTTGGGGAAAAGATCAGCAATTTTTTAGAATATCTTGATTGATTCCGAATATCTTTATAAGGAGAATACTCTACTTGGCGCAAAGGAGAAAGAACGATGGCGCAGCGAAATGTGAACAGTGTAACAGCTAAGCGTGGCTTTATATTGCTCGCATTTTTTGCGTTATTGGCGGCTGCGCTTGTCTGCGTTATTTTTAAGATGCAGGTGTTCGAGTATGACAAATATCAGCAAGAAGTCATTGACCAAATTACAGTAGAGAATTCCGTTGCCGCGAAACGCGGCGATATTTACGATCGCAATATGAATGTGATCGCCACCAATCAGACTACATGGCGCGTTTTTATTTCGCCTGTTGATATTCAAACCGCGGTTTATTCGTCGGCGATCGAACGCGCTATTTATCGTGTTCGTTACGGCGAAAGCCTTTCGGTTTCGGCGAAAGGTGACAGACAGGATGAATTGATCGCGGACGGTCTTTCGGAAATTCTCGGCGTAGACCGCGACTCTATCCTTGCCAAAACTGCAAAGGCAGGGCGGCGCGATGAGACGATCAAAAAGAATGTGGATAAAGAAACGGCTGACAAGGTGCTTGCCTTTATCAAGGAAAACGGTCTTGAACGGCAGATACACCTTGAAGCTACCAACAAGCGCTATTATACCTATAGCAGCCTTGCCGCCCAGACGATCGGTTTTACGGGCGCTGACGGTCAGGGGCTTTACGGTCTCGAATACATGTACAACGAAGAGTTGACCGGCGTTGCAGGTAAATATATCATCGCGCAGGATGCACACGGCGATGAAATGGCATATAATTACGAGAGCTATGTTGAGCCGATCAATGGATATAATATGATCACCACGATCGACGAGCGCATTCAGCAGGAGTTGGATACGCAAGTCAAGGCGACCGTTGAAGAGAATGCCCCGAACAACCGTGCGGTCGGTATAGCCATGAATCCCAAGACCGGTGAAATATATGCAATTTCGGTGCAGCCGGATTTTGACTTGAATGATCCCTATACGCTCGATGCACTGTCGCAGGCGACGCTGGAAGCCAGCGGCTTTGAGGAGGGCAGCGAGGAGTATAAAAAGCTGTTGTCCGAACTTCGGCAGGTTATGTGGAGCAATAAGGTAACTACCGATGCATATGAGCCGGGTTCTACCTTCAAGCCGATCACGACTGCCATGGCGCTGGAGGAAGGTGTCGTTACTCCTACCGAGACCTTTACTTGCACAGGCGGTCTGCTTGTCAGCGGATGGCCGCATCCGATCAAATGCCATAAAACCACGGGGCACGGTACAGTGACCTTTACACGCGGCTTACAGCAGTCCTGCAACCCTGTGCTGATGACCATCGCGGCAAGAGTCGGTGTAGAAAAATTCTGCAGCTACTTCGAGTCGTTCGGTTACTTGGAAAAGAGTGGGATCGATCTTCCCGGTGAAGCGAAGACGATCTTCTTTGATCGCAACACGATGGGCAACGTTGACCTCGCCGTCGCATCCTTCGGTCAGCGCTTCAATGTCAATCCCGTTACGCACTTAACGGCGCTTTGCGCGATCGCAAACGGCGGCTATCTGGTTACACCGCATTTGCTGGATAAGTTTGTGGATGACGAAGGCAATGTAGTGTATGAATATGACAACGCACCGAGACGGCAGGTGATCAGCACCGCGACCGCGAAGACTATTACCGAGATTCTGGAAGCAGGTGTTTCGGGGGATGGCGGTGCAAAGAATGCTTACGTTAAAGGATATAAGGTAGCGGCGAAAACGGGTACGACCGAAAAGGGTACTACGAATGATTCAAAACGCATCAGCTCTACAATTGCGTACGCGCCTGCGGATGATCCGCAGATCGCTGTGCTCATCATGGTAGATGAACCGACCGGAGACAGCGTATACGGCAGCGTGGTCGCGGCTCCGTATGTTTCGGCATTTTTGGCAAATGTTCTGCCGTACATGGGCATCCAACCGACCTACAGCGATGAGGAACTTGCCACTATGCAGGTGACCGTTGCGCGCTACATCGGCAGCAGTGTTTCCGACGCAAAGGCACAGATCGAAAAGCTCGGACTTAAAGTGGACGTCATCGGCGGCGGAGATACCGTCACCGCGCAGGTTCCCAAGCGAGGCAGTGCGGTTTCCAAAGAAAGCGGAAAGGTGATCCTTTACACCAACGATGCCGATCCGGAGAGCAAAACAGTTACGGTACCGAGCGTGCTCGGATTGACCGCGGCGCAGGCGAATACGAAGCTTGTGAATGCGGGGCTGAATATAGAGATCAAAGGTGCGCAGAATTATGATAAAGGCAGCGGTGCGATCGTGACATCGCAATCCTATGCCGCCGGCGCTTCGATACCGTACGGCACGGTCATCACCGTGGAAGTATTGCACATGGATGCAACGGATTAAAAGAAAGCGGAATTTCATAAAAACGGACGTGAAAGTATCAACTTTCGGAGGTTTTTATGGAGCTTGCAAAACTTTTAGCCAATACAGATATCCCTCTCGGCGAGGAACTCGCAGCGCTGGAGGTGCACGGTGTATCCTATGATACCCGCCGCTTGCAGCCGGGCGATGTGTTTATTGCTCTCGGCGGTACCAAGACCGATGGCAGCCGATACGCGCTCGATGCAGAGCAGCGCGGCGCGGCGGTGTATATCGGAGAAAAAGCCGTCAGCGGTTTGCACATTCCGCAGCTGCTGACCGAGAACGCGCGCCGCACGCTGGCTTTTGCCTGCGCTAACCAAAATGGGAATCCCCAAAATCGCATGCGTGTTATCGGCGTCACGGGCACCAACGGAAAGACTACCACCGCCTACATGCTGCGCACCATTCTCGCGCACAGCGGCTATAAAACCGCTTTGATCGGTACGGTCAAAAGCATGATTGGGGAGCAGGACTACTTACCGAGACTTCCCGAGGCGCAGCAGGACAACTTCACTACCATGACAACGCCCGATCCCGATGTTTTATATATGGCAATGCGGGAGATGGCGGAGCAGGGGGTGGAGATCCTGGTTATGGAGGCTTCTTCGCACGCGCTCGCGCTGGAAAAACTGGCGCCGATCGCATTTGCGCTCGGCATATTTACCAACCTCAGTGAGGAGCATCTCGATTTTCACGGCACGATGGAAAACTATCTTGCCGCCAAGGCAAAGCTCTTTCGGCGTTGCCGCCTGGGGCTTTACAATGCGGACGATGCGTATGCCGCGGCGCTGTTGGAAAAGGCAAACTGTAAAACCGTCGGCTTCGGCATGCGGCAAAAAAGTGACTACTACGCGGAGCAGATCCGTCAAAACGGTGTGTTCGGCAGTGAGTATATCCTACATTCCAAGAACGCAAGATTCAAAATTAAAACGACAATTCCCGGCGATTTCACGTTGTACAATACACTTGCCGCCGCAGCTGCGGCACGGGAGATGGGCGTGGATCTGATGAATATTCAAAACGCGCTGTATTCGCTCAACGGCGTCTGCGGCAGGCTGCAGAGAGTGGATCTCGGCTTCGCGGGGAATGCATTTACGGTGTTTATTGATTATGCACATACGCCGTACGCCCTCGAAAATCTGCTGCGCACCGTTAACGGTTTTCGCAGTGCGGGGCAGAGGATCGTGACACTCTTTGGCTGCGGCGGTGACCGCGACAAGGAAAAGCGCCCGATCATGGGAGCACTCGCCGTTCGCATGAGCGACTATGTGATCCTCACGGGCGACAACGCGCGTACAGAAGATCCGCAAGCGATCCTATCGGATGTGCTGGAGGGCATGCAAGGCGCGAAAAATTACACTGTGATCGAGGATCGCCGCGAGGCGATCGAATATGCGATCGAAAACGCTCTGGAGGGCGACATTATCCTGCTCGTGGGCAAGGGACATGAGCAATATGAAATTGATAAAGACGGTCTGCATCCGTTTTCCGAAATTGAGATCGCGGAAAAGGCTGCGGAAAAAAGAAGAAAATAAGACACAAAATGAGAGGAGGCGCAGTATGAAAATTGAACTCAAACTCGGAGCCCTGACGGCGAAAGAGCTTGCGGAATATATGGGAGCGGAGCTGGTGGCTCTGTCCGAACATGCGCCGATGCAGCCGATAGAGCTGCTGACAAATGAGATTCCCGAAATTACAAAGAATACGCTGTTTATCATAGATGCGGATAACTCGCTTGCCGAAATGATGGCGGCGGCAAAGAAGGGGGCATATTGTGTACTGTGTACCAAAGCTCCCGCTTCGCTGGAGAAGATTCCCGATACGGCAGTGATCGTCTGCGACAACGTACACGCTGCCATGGAGCGCTTCGCTAATCGTTATGTCAAGCGCGGAAAGCATCGCACGATCGCTCTGACAGGGGCAAAGGGCAAAACGCGTACGGGCGAGTTCGTGTATTCTGTGTTGGAAGAGATGTATAAGGTGCACAAGGCTACCGACAAAAAAAGTACGGAGAAGAATGATGCACTCATGCTGCTCGATATTCCCGCAGATGCTGATTTTTTTCTTGTGGAACTCAAAATTCGTGACAAGCGGGACGTTGCTCGCCTTGCCAACCTTGTGGATTGTGATCTCGGCATTATTACCGCTGTGCACAGTCAAATTACCGAGACGGCAAACATCGACGTGCTCGCAGGGCTTAAGGATGGCGGCGAGATCGCGCTCTCTGCCGATGATGAGGAACTGTCATTGGTTTGTCGTACGGGCAGTGTGACAAGGACGGTTTCTGTGAAAAACGCGGATGCGGAGCTGCATGCGGAGAATATCCGCTCGTATAAGGAGCGCACTGTATTTGACATTTGCGGTAAAGATGTGCGTATCGAGAATGTGGAGATCCATTTTGCCGGCATTGAAAATGTATACAGTGCACTGTTCGCGGCGCTGGTGGGATTGCGCTACGGCGTATCGACCGAAAAGATCCGCACGGGACTGAAAAACTATCATTCCTCCGAGCTTGGCGTAGAGATCTTTACGGTTGGCGGAATTACTTTTATCGCAGACAGCTCCTCAGCGACGGTCGAGAGTGTCAAGAGCGGTATTGATACACTGTGTGACATTGCAAAGCTGCATAAGCACTCGCGCAAGATCGCGCTGGTTGGTGATATCCGCGACTTCGGACAGGATACGCGCGAACTGCATGAGCGCATGGGCGCGTATATTGTCGAAAAGAAGATCGATAAGCTCTTTACCTTCGGCGTTGCCGCTGAACAGATCGGCGTTGGCGCGCGGCGGGCGGGTATGCCTGCGGGAGATGTTTCGGGCAACCTCGAATTGTTTTCTCCTTTGAAGAGTGCAGAGGCGGTCGCCGCCGTACTGAAAGAAGGCGATGTACTGCTGATCCGCATGGGCAGGCAAAATGCCGCGGCGGAGATCGTGCAGTATCTTCGCGCAAGATTTGAAAAATAACACGGAAAGCTGGAAAACGGTATGACAGTAATATATGTAGCAGTAGCGGCACTTGTGTTTCTCGCAACTGTGATCGCACTGCGCTTCTTGATCCCAAAGCTGCGCAGCATGAAAATGGGGCAGAAGATCCTGGATATCGGTCCCCGTTGGCACAAGTCCAAAGAGGGAACGCCGACGATGGGCGGTCTTGCTTTTGCGATTCCCACGGTGGTGGTCTGCATCGCTGCAATATTGTATATCCATTTCAGCGGCAAGAGCACATCCGTACTTCCTTTGCTGCTTACACTGCTTTTGGCGGTCGGCAACGGTGCCATCGGTGTGATCGACGATCTAACCAAGTTTAAGAAGCAGCAAAATGAGGGATTGACCGCACCGCAGAAATTTGCTTTGCAGCTTGCAATGGCGGGCGCGTTTATTGCACTGCTCAATTTGTACGGCGAGATCGACACCTCGCTGCCGATCCCGTTTATCGACTGCGAACTGGAGCTCGGCTGGTTGTATTATGTGTTTGCGCTGGTGTTTATCACCGGTATCATCAACAGCGTCAACCTTACCGACGGTATCGACGGTCTGGCAAGCTCGGTCACTTTCGTTGTCGCGATCTTTTTGTCGGTGCTGGCATTTACCAGCCGCGGTGTTGAGCTTGCGGTGCTCGGCGCTGCAATGGTCGGCGCGACGCTCGGATTTTTGGTGTACAACTTTTATCCGGCGCGCGTATTTATGGGCGATACAGGCTCGCTGTTCCTCGGCGGACTGGTCGCGGGCGCGGCGTTTATGATCGACGATCCGCTGCTCGTTGCGATCGTCGGCATCGTATACATATGTGAGGCACTGTCGGACATTATTCAAGTGGGCGTTTACAAGCTCACACATAAGCGCGTCTTTAAGATGGCGCCCATTCACCATCACTTTGAAAAGTGCGGCTGGAGCGAGCGCAAAATTGTATTTGTTTTTTCTGCAGTTACTTTGATCTGCTCGGTAATTGCATATTTCGGCGCATAACTTGAAAACAGGGGGAGCGGCAAATGGAAATGAATAAAAGTATAAGAAATGCCGCGCCCGTGCCGGCAGAAAACACGGAAAAAACGAAAACGCATTTTAATCCGGATGCATACAGGGTAGTGCGCGGGGGCGTAGACAACTTTTTATTGTTCACTATACTGATCTTAGTCGCTTACGGTTTGATCATGGTGTTCAGTGCCAGCTACGCGGACGCGCAGAGCCGTTACGGTGACAGCTACTATTTTATTAAGCGGCAGAGCGTAATGGTCGTGATCGGCTTAATCTGCATGGTTGTTGCCTCGCGGTTCCCGCTGCGGTTTTATAAGATGGCTGCCATTCCCGTATACTGCCTTTCTGCGGTTATGCTGGTTGCGGTTCTGGTGGTCGGCGATACAGGCGGCGGTGCACAGCGTTGGATCGATCTTGGATTTGTACGGTTTCAGCCGTCCGAGATCGCTAAGTATTCGCTCATTTTGATGCTTGCATGGTATTATTCCAAATATTGCGATAAGGCGTTCGATTTTAAAAGTCGGCGGAATTCCAATCTGTACGGTACGGTCTATCCGCTGTGTCTGATCGGTTTTATCTGTGTTTTGGTACTGCTGGAAAAACACCTTTCGGGTATCATCATCATCGGCTGCATCGGTCTGATGGTTATGTTCGCTTCCGGAATCAAGCTCAGATTGCTTGCGATTATGGGCGGCGCGGCAGGTGTATTCGTGGTTGCTTTTGCGATGCTCACGGACTATACAAAACGCCGTATTGACATTTGGCTCAACCCCGCAGCGCATCCGCTGGACGGCGGATGGCAGACTTTGCAGGGGATGCGTGCGATAGGCTCGGGCGGATTCTTCGGTCTGGGGCTTGGGAACAGTCGTCAGAAGTACAGTTACGTTTCCGAACCGCAGAACGACTTCATTTTCACCATTATCTGTGAGGAGCTCGGATTTATCGGCGCACTTGCGGTGTTCGCTTTGTTCGGCATTCTGGTGTGGCGCGGCTATGTGATCGCGATGCGCTCGCCCGACCGCTTTGCACAGCTTGTGGCGATCGGCATCAGCAGCAAGATCGCTTTGCAGGTCATTCTGAATATTGCCGTTGTTACCAATTCTATCCCGAATACCGGTATTGCGCTTCCGCTGTTCAGCTACGGCGGTACGGCAATGGTCGTGCAGCTTGTGGAGCTCGGAACCTTGCTGGCGATCTCCAGGTACACCCTCGAAAAGAAGTAGTTTTCTTCCTATATATTATATATATTATATATATTATAATACGTATGTGAAAACATACACGAAAGTCAAGAAAGGTCAAAGAATATGCGTGTGCTGATGACAGGAGGCGGTACAGGCGGGCATGTGTACCCCGCACTTGCAATCGCTTCGGTAATTAAACAAAATGACCCGCAGGCAGAGATCGCCTTTGTCGGTACGCCGAGCGGTATGGAGAATAAGCTGGTCGGCGCGGCAGGGTACAAGATGTATCATGTGGATGTCAAGGGATTCAGACGCAGTCTGTCCCCAAAGAACATTAAGGCGATGTATCTTGCGCTGGTGTCGCCGCAGCGCGCTAAAAAAATCATTCGTGAGTTTAAACCCGATATCGTGATCGGTACGGGCGGGTATGTTTCCTGGCCGATCCTTGTGGCAGCATCCAAACTCGGTGTGCCGAGCGCTGTGCACGAGTCAAATGCAGTGCCGGGTGTTACGGTCAGAAGACTTGCCGCGTATGTGGACCGTGTGTATGTCAACTATGCCGAAAGCATCGATATGCTTTCGCACAAAGAAAAGGCAATGCGCGTGGGATGTCCGCTGCGTCTTGATTTTGAAGCGATCGATAAGCAGACAGCCCGCAAGATGCTCGGCATTGCCCCCGATCGCAAGGTGATATTGTCCTTCGGCGGTTCGCTCGGAGCGGAGCAGGTCAACTTTGCCATGCTCGATTTTATGGAGGACTATGTACAGCATCATCCCGAGGTGCTGCATGTGCACGCCACCGGTTCGATCGAATGGGAGATCGCAACCGCGATCTTTAAAGAGCGCGGATTGGATAAAAAAGAGAACATCCGCTTTGTGGAGTATATCAACGACATGCCGCTGCAAATGGCGGCAGCGGATGTGGTGGTTTGCCGCAGCGGCGCCAATACGGTTTCCGAACTGGCACTTCTGAAAAAAGCGGCAGTTTTTATTCCTTCGCCGAATGTCACCGATAATCAGCAGTTTAAAAACGCAAACGCAATTGCCAAAAAGGGCGGTGCGCTGTTGATCGAAGAAAAGGATATCACCCGCGATAAAATTCAGGAACTTATTGTTTCGGTACTGGAAGATCAGCAAAAGCAAAAAGAGATGGGCAAAAAGATCCATGACTTTGCTGTGCCGGATGCAAACCGAAAAATTTACGAGGATATTTGTTGCTTAATCTGTCGATAAAAGTCAATAAAGGTCAAAAACGGAGGTGGGACCGTGCGCGATAATCGAGGGAAGAACAGACCGCAAAACGGGCGCGGTCCGTCCTTCAGTGTGCAGGATGAGATCCGTCGTGATCGGCGCATGCGTCGGACAAGCCACGTTCGCCGTGCACGATCTGCAACACAGACGGTGCTGACCGCCGTATTATGTCTGGCCATTTGTGCCTTGCTCATCATTGCGGTTGTATGCATTGTCACCCGTGCCGCATCGGTTACCGTCAGCGGAAACGGGCGGTATTCAGCTGCAGAGATTCTGGAGGCGGCGGATGTAGACGGCGATATATTGCCGCTGCTCCGAGAGCAGACGGTATATAAGCGTGTTGCCGCAGCATGCCCCTATGTGGAGAGCATCGAGCTTGTAAAAGTATATCCTTCGTCCGTGGAGATCATCGTGCATGAAACAGAGCCTGTGTACGTTACGATAACGCACGGACGGCAGTTGACACTGGATAGGGAACTGCGGGTTATGGACTTCACCGAAACTGCCGACGGTCTGATCCGGCTGGTTCTTCCGGAATTCAAAAATGCCGTCGAGGGCAGCCGTGTGGTTTTTACCGATGCGGAAAGTGAGAGCTTCGTTGTACAAATGCTAGACGCATTCTTTACCGAGGATCTGTTGGGACTCACATCGCTGGATCTGACGGATCGTTATGCTTTGACGGCTACCGTCGGCGACGGAGTGAAGATTCTGTTCGGCGATTATCGCAATATCGATGTAAAGTTGTCGCTTGCGAAAAAGATTATGGCAGATGCCGAGGCGGCGTATTCCGCGCGCACTTTGATCGATGTATCCGAGCCTTCCCGCGCCAGTGCACAGTATGACTATAACGGCGAATTTTAATATATTTTTTAATATTTATTATTAAATTTGCTGAAAATACTTGCAAAATAACAGAAAATAGTTTATGATATATATGTATTGCTCCATTAACGCAGTTTTTAAAGATTTATCATAGATTTCGGAGGACAGAAAAAATGAGTTTTGAACTGGATGAAGCCATGGACAACGGCGTTTGTCTGAAGGTTGTCGGCGTAGGCGGCGGCGGAAACAATGCTGTCAACAGAATGGTCGCTACAGATATTCGCGGCGTTGAGTTTATTTGTGTCAACACGGACAAGCAGGTGCTTGTAAATTCGGGCGCAACGCAGAAGGTCACCATCGGCGAAAAGATCACGCGCGGTCACGGCGCGGGTGCAAATCCCGAGGTTGGTAAGCGCGCTGCCGAGGAGAGCATCGACGATATCAAGAACGCTCTTGCAGGCGCAGACATGGTATTCATTACTGCCGGCATGGGCGGCGGTACCGGTACGGGCGCAGCCCCCATCGTTGCGAGAATTGCAAGAGAAATGAACATCCTCACGGTCGGTATCGTTACCAAGCCGTTTAGCTTTGAGGGCAAGAGAAGAATGGATCAGGCAGAGGTCGGTATCGAGGCTCTGCGCGAGTTTGTTGACTCTCTGATTGTTATTCCCAATGAGAGACTCAAGCAGGTTACCGATGAGCGCATCACACTTGCAAACGCATTCAGCATCGCAGATGATGTACTTCGCCGCGGTGTACAGAGCATTTCCGAGCTGATCAGCGTTCCCCAGTTCATCAACCTTGACTTTGCAGACGTGACCGCGATCATGAAGGATGCGGGCAACGCACACATGGGCGTCGGCAGCGCAACCGGTAAGGACAAGGCTGTTCTGGCTGCAAAGGCTGCAATTTCCAGCCCGCTGCTCGAGACCTCTATCGAGGGCGCTACCGGTATTCTGATTTGCATTACTGCTTCTCCCGACATCGGACTGGAAGATGTAGATATTGCTTCGCAGATGGTAGCAAGCGAGGCACATCCCGATGCAAACATCATCTGGGGTGCCGCACTGGATCCCAGCCTCGAGGACGAAATGCGCGTAACCATCGTTGCAACCGGTTTCAAGAAGGATAAGTCCGAGAAGGTACACGGCAATCCCAAGCCTGCAGATGCTCCCGCACCCAAGGTACAGGATGTTCCCGTAGCAGAGGAGCCTGCTGCCCCCAAGGATGACGACGATATCAGCGATCTGATCAAGATGCTCAACGGCGGCAGATAAGTAACCGAATACATAAAGGCAGTTCGATCGAACTGCCTTTTTCACGCATTCCTCCCCTCGCTCATATTCTGTAAGCGAGGGGAGGATGCTTTACATGTATGCAACTGTAAAAATTGGAATACTTGGCGGCGATATGCGCCAAACTGCATTGGCACGCCGCCTCTCGGAAATGGGGTTTGAAACTGCGACATGGGGACTTTCGCGCGATGCGGACATCGGGCAGGCGGTGCGGTGCAGCGATTGGCATGATGCCGTCCGACAGTGCAAAGCGGTGATACTGCCGCTGCCTGTGTCCAAAGACGGTGTGCGGATCAATGCGCCGTTTGCTGCGGGAGAAGAACTGCGCATGTCGCATTTGATACATGCAATCTCCGCCGATACATTGCTGATCGGCGGTAAATTTGATTTTGGAATCAAGGAAGCCGCAAAGGAAAATGCGATATCTTTGCTGGATTATTTCGAATGTGAGGAACTGCAGATCAAAAATGCGGTGCCGACAGCGGAGGGCGCACTCGAGATCGCCATGCATGAAATGCCGATCACGGTGTTTGGCTCCAAGGCGCTTGTCTGCGGCTACGGACGCATCGGCAAGGTGCTTTCTGCAATGTTGAAAAATATCGGCGCGGAAGTGACCGTATCCGCAAGGCGGCAGGAAGATCTCGCGTATATTGCGGTCTCAGGACATCGGGCGGTGCGTTTCGGCAGCGAAGAATTCCGCAGTGCTGTCGAACAGGCAGATGTGGTCTTCAACACCGCGCCCGCCAAGATCTTAGACCGAGCATTGATCGAGAGTATGCGCCGTTGCTGCTTGATCGTGGATCTCGCATCGGGCAAGGGCGGTGTGGATTTCGGCGCGGCAGAGTCCTGCGGCATCAAAGCGATCCATGCGCTGTCGCTGCCCGGCAAGGTGGCACCTGTGACAGCCGGCGGCATCATTTGCGATTGCGTACTCGAACTTTTGGCAAGAGAGGGAGTGATCGCAAGGCTATGATCGGATATGCATTTTGCGGATCGTTCTGCACGCTTGGAAAATCCTTTTCATTGTTTCAAAAAATGATCGCAGACGGCAAAGAAATTCTGCCGATCGTCAGCGAAAATGTATATACTATAAATACCCGCTTTCAAGATGCCAAATCATTTTGCGCGAAGCTGGAAAGTGCGAGCGGAAACAAGGTGATACATACTATTGCCGATGCGGAGCCGCTCGGACCGAAGATCGCTTTGGAATGCCTCGTGATCTGCCCCTGCACGGGCAATACGCTTGCCAAAATTGCAAACGGGATCACCGACACCGCGGTTACAATGGCTGCAAAAGCGCATCTGCGCTCCGACCGCACCCTCGTCATCGCGCTTGCTTCCAACGATGCGCTGTCTGCCAATTTAAAAAACATCGCGACGCTGCTGGAGCGTAAAAACGTCTATTTTGTTCCGATGGTGCAGGATGATCCCGTGAACAAACCGCACTCGCTGGTTGCTGATTTTTCAAAATTGGAGGAGACGCTGGAGCTCGCAAAACAGGGAAGACAACTGCAAAAAATCTTTATTTGAGTCAAGGAAAATCCTGCAACATTTACGTGCTGAAATTGCCATTCATAACGAAAAACGATTTGTTTATAATAATAGCAGAGGACGCGAAAGCGAACTCAATTATATAGATCAATCAAACAAAGAGGAGAACAAACAATGGCAAGCAACAAGACTCTTGTTCCCGAAGCAAAGGCTGCTCTCGAGCAGTTCAAGATGGAAGCGGCAAGCGAGGTCGGCGTAACCCTGAGCCAGGGCTATAACGGTAACCTCACTTCCAAAGAGGCGGGCTCTATCGGTGGCCAGATGGTCAAGAAGATGGTAGAGAAGTACGAGAACGAAATCAAGACCAAATAACAAAACCTTTTATCAAAACGGTTTTAGGCACCCGATCATCGGGTGCCTTTTTCGTTGGAAGCCGCTTGACTTTTTTGCGGCTATACCATACAATATTAACAGTACATTCAGATGATTTGCAAAAAAACGGAGAATATAATGAATACGATAGAACGTGTAATTGTTTCACTTGTAAAAAGTGCGATCGACGGTTCGCGCGCTGAAGTGCCCGCGGATGCAAATTGGAAAGATATCCTTCGGATTGGTGAGAGGTACAAGGTTATTCCGCTGCTGTATCAGGGAGTGACTAATTCGGAAATTTCCGTACCGGAGACGGTTATGGGTCGGATGCAAAACATTGTGCTTTCCAACCTCATGTTGGATCAAAAACAGCTGTATGAACTTTCAAATTTGCAAAAAGCATTTGATGAAAACGGAATCGACTACATGCCGGTAAAAGGGATACTGATGAAGGATTTGTACCCCAATACCGAATTGCGTCCGATGGGGGACGGCGATATCCTTATCCGAATGACACAAAAGGAAAAGATCGCCGATGCCATGGATCGCTTGGGGTATGTGTTTGCGTATGAATCCACGCATGAATGGGCGTTTGACAAAAACGGTGTGCATGTGGAGCTGCACAAACGTTTGATCCCTTTGCAGAACACCGATTATTGCGCCTATTACGGTGACGGTTGGAAATTCGCAAAAGAAACGGGGAACGGCACGCGCTACGCCCTGAGCGATGAGGATCATTATATATATATATTTACGCATTTTGCAAAGCACTATCGTGATGGCGGTATAGGTGTGTTGCACATGGCGGATCTGTGGATCTATACGCGCGAAAAAAACGTGCAGACCCCCTATGTGCGTGCGGAACTCGAAAAGCTGGACTTGCTTCGTTTCTATGATAATGTTTTTGAAACGATCCATGCATGGTTTGAGGGCGGACCGCAAACGGAGATGACGGAGTTTATTACCCGGCGTATATTCAGCTATGGAAGATGGGGGACGGAGACCAGCCGGATCATGGCAAAAGGGGTGCGGGATTCAAAGTCCGTTCCTTTGGGAAAACTGCGCGTGAAGCAGATCACAGAGGCGATGTTTCCCGGCATGCTGAGAATGCAGTACCGTTATCCCATTTTGCAAAAATACGGTTTCTTATTGCCCGTCATGTGGATCGCACGGTGGTTTGATTTTTTACTTTTTAAGCACGACCGCATACGCGACAAAGTGAAGGCGATCAAAATATCGACTGAGGACA
This sequence comes from Clostridia bacterium, assembly GCA_017463665.1. GTDB lineage: Bacteria > Bacillota > Clostridia > Oscillospirales > CAG-272 > UMGS902. Next base: position 38,373 of record JAFTOT010000090.1, read on the forward strand.
ATGTTTCGGCTTATCAAAACGAGTTGGATTATGTGGGATTGGACTATAACTTTTAAATAAACCGCGTTAAATGTATTGTTTTCGGCACTTGCAAAAACAAGTGCCGAAATTTTAAATTTTTTTGCAAAAAAGTGTTGACAAAAGGGGGATAAAGTGATAGAATAAACAAGCTCACCTCGGGAGAGGTTGAGGGGCGAAAGAAACTCGAAAAACTTTTTTAAAAAAGTTTCAAAAACCTCTTGACAAATCAAACGAGATGCAGTATAATAGAAAAGTCGCCGCGAGCTGAGCTCGAAGCGATGAAAAAAGATTCGGTCATTGAAAATTGAACAACAAAGAGAAAGAAACACTGAACTGAAAAGTAAGTGTAGATCTCGAACAATTCTTTAGAGAAACCAAGTAAAGAAACTTATGCGAAAGAGCAAGCGATTGCTTGAGTAGGAA